>JACOUH010000020.1 GCA_016177925.1 Planctomycetota bacterium
GCCCGACGCGCCAGCGAGGAACACGTCAACCTCGCTGGCGCGTCGGGCTAAAGCCCCTGACCCCTAACCTTGCGGTGTCTCCGCCATTCTACCCCTCCTCTCGAGGGCGTCGGATTTTTTCCTCTTGGTGCCGTGCGGTCGGCGGACTTACAATTCTGGCTGAGAAAGGAGGAGACACAACCCAACGTGACCCTCGACACCCCCCGCGACGAACTGACGGTCCATCTCGAACAGGCAATCCTCGTCAGCGTGGCCCTGCCCGACCGGCCCTGGGTGGGGCACGACCCGCTGGAGGAACTGCGCGGCCTTGCCACCACCGCCGGCGCCATCGTCGCCGGCGGGATCACCCAGAAGCGCGACGCCATCCACCCCGGCACCTACATCGGCAAGGGCAAGCTCGATGAGCTGCAAGGGCTTGTGAAGGCGGCTGACGCCGACGTCGTCATCTTCGACAACGACCTGTCGCCGGCGCAGATCCGCAACCTGGAGAAGGCGACCGGCGTCAAGGTCCTCGACCGCAGCGAGCTGATCCTCGACATCTTCGCCACGCGCGCCCGCACCATGGAGGCGCGGCTGCAAGTGGAGCTGGCACAGCTCGAATACTCGCTACCGCGGCTGCGCAAGATGTGGACGCACCTGTCGCCGATGAAGGGCGGCATCGGCCTGCGTGGCCCCGGCGAAACGCAGCTTGAAGAGGACCGTCGCCTTGTCGCCCTGCGTATTCGTGACCTCAAGGAGCGCCTCGTCGAGGTGCAGGCCCGCAAGGAGCGCGAGGTCCGCAGCCGTAGCGAGGAGCACACCGTCTCGCTGGTCGGCTACACCAATGCCGGCAAGAGCACGCTGATGAATCGCCTGACAGGGGCCGGCGTCTACGTCGAGGACAAGCTCTTCTCGACGCTCGACACGCGCACCCGGCAGTGGCACCTCAAGGACTGGGGCCGCGTCCTGCTCAGCGACACCGTTGGCTTCATCCGCGAGCTGCCCCACCACCTGATCGCCTCGTTCAAGGCGACACTGGAGGAGGCCCGGCAGGCCCGGTTGCTGCTGCACGTCGTCGACGCGAGCACCGAGGCCGCCGAGGAGCACATCAAGGCCGTGGGCAAGGTCCTCGACGAGCTGGACTGCGGCAGCAAGCCGACGCTGCTGGTGCTGAACAAGGTCGACCGCCTCGCCGACCCGTTGTCTCTGCACGTCTTGCAGAAGCACCACCCGCGGGCCGTCGCCATCAGCGCCGCCACCGGGCAGGGACTGGACGAGTTGACCGACGCGGTGATCGAGGCGCTCAGCGCCGACTTCGCCGACGCGGAGGTCATCACCAGCGCCGGCAACGGCAGGGTGCAGTCGTACCTGTCGGCCCATGCCGACATCTACCGGCAGCAGTTCGTCGACGACCACGTCATCATCCACTGTCACCTACCGCGTCATCTGCTGCACCACATCCAGGGCCGTGGGGTGCAGGTTCGCTTCCTCGACGGCACGCCCCTGCCCGGCGAGAACAACGAAGAAAGGTAGGTGGTGAGGTGGTGAGGTGGTGAGGTAGTGAAGTAGTGAGGTGGTGGCTGAAACCCACCACCTCACCACCTCACCACCCTGATGAGGAGCGGAAGATGCCCCAGATCCTGGCTGTGATCCCCCTGGAGGAAGCCGCCCGGCATCGGCTGGAGGAGCTGCCCGGCGTCTCCGTGCGGTCGCTGTCGCCGGGGCACCCGCGCGAGCGGGTCGCGCGGGAGTGGGACCTGCCGCCCGACCTGCTGCGCGGCACCGAGATCCTGCTGTGCAAGTTCCCCCCGCGGAACCTCTTCGACATGGTCGATCTGAAGATGATGCAGCTCGCCACGGTCGGTTACGAGCACCTGCGCGACCGCGGGTTTGCCGATCGCCCGCTGCGCGTCTGCAACGCCCGCGGCATCTTCGACTCGTCGATCGCCGAGTGGTGCCTGGCGATGATGGTCAACCTGGCGCGGGACTTGCGCGTCATGATCCGCAACCAGGAGCGGGCTCACTGGGAGCGCCGCGATCGCTTCGAGCAGGAGGTGCGCGGTGGGGTGGTCGGCCTGTGGGGCTACGGCGGCATCGGCCGCGAGACGGCGCGGCTGGCCAAGGCGTTCGGCATGACGGTCCACGTCCTGACGCGCTCGCCGGTCGGCCCGCGCCGGGACGCCTACACCCCGGCGTGTACCGGCGACCCCGAGGGCGTGCTGCCCGACCGGACCTTCACGACGGCAGAGGAGTTGGACTTCCTCGCCGGTCTTGACTTCCTCGTGCTGGCCCTGCCGCACACGAAGGCGAGCAACGGCATGGTCGGCGAGCGCGAACTGCGGGCGCTGCCGTCGCGAGCGTTCCTGCTCAACCCATCGCGCGGACCGATCGTTCAGGAGCAGGCCCTCTTGCGGGCGCTGCGCGAGGGCTGGATCGCCGGCGCTGCCCTCGATACGCACTTCGTCTATCCTCTGCCTCCTGAACATCCGCTATGGAGCTTGCCGAACGTGATTCTAACGCCGCACATCTCCGGCGCCGACCACAGTCGACATTTCCCGGGCCGCATCGGCGACCTGTTCGCGCAGAACGTGGAGCGTTACCTGGCCAGCCGGCCGTTGCTCAACGAGGTCACCGCCGCGGAGTGGCGCGAGGCAGAAATGATGAATGATGAATGAGAACGGGGATTTCGGACTCATTCATTCATCATTCATCATTCATCATTCATCATTCATCATTTCTTTTCAGCGCCGGTCCCATTCCTCGAGTTGGCGCTTTAGCTCGTCCAGGGACAGCGTCCGGCGCGGGGCGCGGTAGAAGCCCTCTGCCAGCACCGCCAGGGTCGACTGGCTCGCCTGCACGCGGTGGACCTCGGCCTCCAGCGAACGCAGCCACGCCGGCACGTCCAGCCCCACCCCGGTCGGCGTCGCCGTGTACGCCTGCAACTCCTCTTGCAGCCGCGCGAACGATGGGTGGGGTGGTGGGGTGGTGGGGTGGTGGGGTGGTGTACGTGAACCCTCCCCACTACCCCACCACCCCACCACCTCACCCCGGCTCTCGCGCATCGCCGGCTCGATCAGGGCTTTCAGTCGGTCCAGGGCCAGCGGCTTGACGAAGCGTTCGTTGAGCCGGTCGCCGACGGTGTTCAGCCGCACCCCGCGCGAGCGTTCCAGCGCCGCCAGTCGCTCCAGGTACTGCCGGGCCAGGCCGCCCGTCAGTTGTGTGAAGGAGCGCTCCCACAACACAGCGGCGGCGCGCCGCCCGCGCCGCGCCAGCACCTCGTGCGCCAGTACCAGCGGCTTGAACTCCCAGGCGTGCCGCTCGTAGCCCGCCTTCAGACGCAGGAAATCGAGCAGGACGTGCAGGTTCTCGCCGTAGTCGGACTGGCTCGTGGTCGCGTTGTAGTCCTTGTACTCCTCGTAGTTCTCGACCACGCAGCGCAGCACGAACTCGAGCCGCCGCGCTGCCTCCTCGCGCGACAGCGTCCGGCCGAGGTCCTCGACCAGGAGCAGCGGCCGCAGCGGGTCGGGCTCGCGTTTCAGATAGTCGAGGTAGGCGGCAACGCCACGGTGCAGCACGCCGCGCAGGTTCGCCAGCGTCATGAAGCGGGCGTGAAACAGACCGCTGCCGTAGCGGCGCACGAAGGCACGCAGCCGCTCCCAGTCGGCCTCGTCGCCCAGTCCTTCCGTCGACGAGATCTGTACGCCGTGGCTGTGCTCGACCCACAAGGCCAAAAACGGTGCCGTCAACCGCTCCAGGAGGGCCGCAAGCTTGGCGTCCTCGAAGCCGGGGCCCCATTCCCCCGCCGAGGTCACCACGTTTTCGACTGCCTCCACGAAGCCCGCCTGGAAATACTGGCCGAACTCCGTCACGCCGCGGCCCTCGGGCGGGTGGTTCTGCTCCATCGCTCGCGCCGTCTTCATCAGCTCGTAGGTCTCGCGCAGCAGGCCCAGCCGCGGCAGGTTGAACAGCAGCACGCGCAGGATCGACTGGGCGACGCGCACGCGCAGGATCTGCCGCGGTTCGCCGCCGTCGGACAGCGGCGTGAACAGCAGCGGTTCGTCACGGAACCGCTCGACGAATTCCGCCAGGGCAGTGCGCGCCACCGCGACGTCACCGCGGAACAGCGCCCTCTCCAGCCGGATCGCGAAGGGGCCCCACCCCGCCAAGGATGAAGGATGAGGGATGAAGGATGAATCCGAAGCGCTCTTCTGCTCTTGTTCATCCTTCATCCTTCCGCCTTCATCCTTCAGAGCCGCCCCGGTCAGGGCGCCGACGGCCATCGTCATGTCGAGGCAGGTGCCGATCGCCGCGTAAACCAGTTGCTCTTTCAGCACGCGGCGGCGGTCGTACTCCACCAGGGCGTCGTAGTCGCCCTGCGCCGCCGGGATCGGATGGTTGTGCAACGCGTCCATCAGGGCGAGCAGACGGTCGAGGTTTTCGCGTGCCGTCGCTAGCCACGCTGGCATCGACAGGGCGCCCGACCCGCTGTCGCGGGAGGGCCCCTGCGCCAGCTCGGGGCCCCGGCCGGCGCCTTCCTCGCTCTCTTCCGAGGTTGCCGCCCGCGCCGCGATCACCCACAAACGCGCCACCGTTGACAGGAAACGCAGCCGCCGCTCCAGCCGTTCGGCGTCGTGCTCCAGGTCGAACTCCTCCCGCGGCCGGGCCCCCAGGACTTCGCCCTCGTCCTCGCCGCCCGTGCTGTCCTTGTAGGTGACGTCCTCGTAGGCGGCCCCGAAGAGGTCTTCCTCTTCTTGGTCCTCCATTTCGGAGTCGTCATAGGCCACGAGGGGCACCTGCCAGTAGTCCTCGGCGTTGGCTTCGAGGTAGTCGAAGAACTTCTGGGCCAGACCAAGATCGGCTTTCGGCTTTCGGCTTTCGGCTTTCGGCCCGAGGGCCTCGCCCCCCTCTTTTTCTGGCCGAGGGCCGAGGGCCGAGGGCCGAGAGCCGTCATGGGTGACGCCGAGCAGCCAGCGCAGCGCCAGGTTGTGGAACGAATGCGGTCCCTCCTCCAGCGGCACCTGTTCGGCCTGGCCGACCCAGTTGACCAGGAGCGCCATCGCGGCGCGGTAATCCTCCTTGCGCAACAGGGCGTCGACGACCAGGGCGAACGCCTTGGGCGTGCGGAACGTGTCGAGGTGGCGTCGCCAGAAGGCGAGGTCGGCCTCGCCGCCGCGCTCCTGCCAGCGGCCCAGGGCGGTGGCGACGTGGGTCGCCGACTCGGCCGCCTCGGCGCCGTGGACTCGCCCCATGTCGCTGACTTCGACGGTCGCGTACGGGTCCCACCACGCCGCCAGCCGGCGCATGCCCGCCAGCAGCTGCTCCACGAGCGGCTTGTCGCCGGCGGCCGCTGCCTCGCTGCTGGCACGGCCGTAGAGGTGAAACGTCTGTTCGACCACCTGCACCAGCTCGTCGAGGCGCGGGTCGCGCAGGCTGTCCTCCTGGGCCGGCGACAGCGGGAACAACCCCTGAAAGCCGAGGACGTTCCACGGATCGGCGAGGGCCCCGCAGTCGATGCCGCGCCGGATCAGCTCCTCGATTTCCGGCAGCACACGGGCCGCTTCGCGCAGCCGGCCGTGCTCGACCTCGCGGTGCCCGGTGCTGCCGCGACTGAGGATCTCGCTGAGGAAGCGCACCGATGGCGTCGGGATGCGACGGGCCTCGGCGCGGCTGGCCTCGGGATAGCCCATCTCGGCGAACAACAGGGCGAGGTAGCGCTGCTGCAACTGGACGGCGCGGTGGCGGGCGAGGTAGCCGTTAAGATGCTGCCGCGCCGCGCCGAACGGTTGCCGCGTCAACGCCTGCTCCTGGCGCAGCCGGTCGGCGTGCGGCCCGCTCATCTTCGCCAGCAGTTGCTGATAAAACAGGTCGCGATAGCGGGCGATACCGGGCATCAGTACGGCGAGCGTCTGCGACGAGTCGTGGGCGCCGGGCCCCCAGCCGCTGATCCCGGCCGCCATCAGCACGGTGCCGGCCAGCACCGCTGCCGCCTCGAAGAGCAGCTCGTCGGGGTCGCGCTCGCCGGGCTGGTCAAGCCGGCTCAGCCGGCGGTTGACGGGGTGGCCGTGGTCATAGGCGCGGACGTCGAGGGCGAACTCGTCGAGCAGCTCGAGGTCAAAGTGGGCCGCTTGCAGGAGGTCGGAATCGGTGTCGGCGAGCAGATCGAGGGCCATCCGCAGCACCTCGTGATAGCGGCCGCGGGCGACGCCCGCCCCGCGCAGGAAGAGCGGCACTGGACGCAAGCGCTCGTGCGGGTACGGTTCGCCGCGCGGCTTCGTCTCGAGCACCGGGAGCGGACGGTAGCCGACGAAGTCGTTCAGCCGCGTCAGGACCTCGCCGACGATCTGTGGGCCGGGGGCGGAGGTGGAGAGTTGGGTGAGGATCGCCTCGAAGACGCGGACGAGGAAGAACGGCTGGAAGAGGTCGTCTTCGGTCTGGTGGGCGAGCAGATCGGCGTGGTGTTCGCGGTAGGCGGGGAGGACCTGGGCGAAGAGGTCGAGGACGGTGCGCGCCTGGGCGACGTCGCGGAAGGCGGCGGAACCGCCCGTGTGCAGCGTTTCGAGGCGCGAGGCCAGCCACCGGCGCAGAGCGTCCCAAGGATGGGCCGCGCCGCGGTCGGCGAGGAAGGCAAAGGCATCGTGGAGCTGCTTCTGCCAGCGTGGGTCCGGCCGGCCGTCGGAGAAATTGAGATAGCCCAGGAGGGTCGACGCCGGCGCCGCCCCGTCCAGTTCGGCAAACAATTCGTCCACGGCGAGCGCCTCCCCTTCGGATAGCCTGCCTGTCGTTCGGAGTCCTTTGTGAAGCATACACGAAGAGCGGCGTGGGCGGCTATTCCATGTCGGGAAGTTGCCGCGCCCCAACTCCGGAGGAGGATGCAAGCCCGGAGCCGAACTGCGACCGACGCCACCCACCACCGGGAACTGGGATGTCCCTCGCTGGCGCGTCGGGCTGGTATCTCTTTTCTCCGCGTCGAGTATAACAACCCGACGAGCTGGTCCGCAGTCGGGCAAAGGGAGGGAGCGACATGCGCGGCATCTTCGGCGACCCTATCGGAAGTCCCTGGATTCGTTTCCTTCTGCCCATCGTGGCGGTGTTGATCACCAGCATGGGCGCGACCGCTGGGCATGCGGCCGAGGACCGCGTTTCTGTGGTGGACCATCCGCCGACCTCGTCACGCAGCCGGTTCTACGCGGGCAACCGCGAGCCGCTCCTGTCCACGCCGCTCGTCAAGCTGCCTGTCGGTGCGATTCGGCCCAAGGGCTGGCTGCGCAAGCAACTCCTGTTGCAGGCGGCGGGGTTCCACGGCCATCTCGGTGAGATCAGCCGTTTCCTGAAGAAGGACGGCAACGCCTGGCTCAATCCCAAGGGCGTGGGCGACCACGGCTGGGAGGAGCCACCGTACTGGCTGAAGGGGTACGCCAACACCGCCTACCTGCTCGGCGACACGGCGATGCTCAAGGAGGCGAAGGTCTGGATCGAGGGCGCCCTGAACAGTCAGCAGGCCGACGGCTGGTTCGGCCCGGACAAGGGCCGCACCGGCGCGGCAACCGACCTCAAGGGCCGCGACGACCTGTGGCCGAACATGATCATGTTGTTCTGCTTGCAGGACTACCACGAGTTCAGCGGCGACCAACGCGTCCTCGACCTGATGAGCCGCTATTGCCGCTACCTCCTCAAGCTGCCCGACGAGAAGTTCCTGCTGGGATACTGGGCCAAGATGCGCGGCGGCGACCAGCTGGCGAGCGTCTACTGGCTTTACAATCGAACGGGCGAGAAGTGGCTGCTCGACCTGGCCGCGAAGGTCCATCGCCACACCGCCCGCTGGGACCGCGACGTCATCGACTGGCACAACGTTAACCTCGCCCAGGGCTTCGGCGAGCCGACCACGTTCTACCTGCAGTCGAAGGACGTGGCGCACTTGAGGGCCTCGTACCGCAATTACGACAAGGTGCGTGTACTGTACGGGCAGGTCCCCGGCGGCATGTTCGGCGGCGATGAGAACTGCCGTCCGGGCTACTCAGGGCCGCGGCAGGCGATCGAGACGTGTGGCATGGTCGAGATGATGCTGTCAACAGAACGGCTAGCGTACATCACCGGCGACCCGTTGTGGGCAGACCGCTGCGAGGACGTGGCGTTCAACTCGCTGCCGGCGGCGCTGACGGCTGACCTGAAGGCGTTGCGCTACCTGACGGCGCCGAACATGGTCCTGTCCGACCAGGCGAGCAAGAGCCCCGGCTTGCAGAACGGCGGGCCCATGCTGCACATGAACCCGCACAGCCACCGCTGCTGCCAGCACAACGAGGGCCACGGCTGGCCGTATTTCGCCGAGCACCTCTGGTCCGCCACCCCCGACGATGGCCTCACCGCCGTCCTCTACAGTGCGAGCGAGGTGACCGCCCAGGTCGGGGACGGCACCAAAGTAACCGTCGAGCAGCGGACGCACTATCCCTTCGACGAGCAGATCGAATTGATCGTCCGGACGCCGAAGGCGGTGCGTTTCCCGCTCTACCTTCGCGTGCCGGGCTGGTGCGAGAAGCCAGTGCTAACGGTCAATGGAAAAGACCGGAAGTTGCCGGCCCGAACCCGCGGCTTCCTGCGACTCGAGCGTGCCTGGGCCGACGGTGACCGGGTGAGCCTGGCGTTGCCGATGCGCGTGACGGTCCGCGTGTGGGAGAAGAATTTCAACAGCATCTCGGTGGACCGTGGACCGCTGACGTTCTCGCTGAAGATCGGCGAGAAGTATGTCCGTGCCGGCGGCACGGACCGCTGGCCGGCGTGGGAAATCCACCCATCGACGCCGTGGAACTACGGCCTGGTGCTGCGCAAGGACAACGCCGCCGGCTCGTTCGTGATCGTGAAGAAGGACTGGCCGGAGTCGGACATGCCGTTCACGCACGAGGGGACGCCGGTGGAGTTGGTGGCGAAAGGCAGGCGGATTCGCGAGTGGAAGCTTGATGCGCTGGGCCTGGTCGGCGAGCTACAGGCGAGCCCGGTGAAGACAGACGAGCCGGTCGAGACGATCACGCTGATCCCGATGGGGGCGGCCCGCTTGCGCATCGCGTCGTTCCCCGTGGTCGGAGGGGCGAGCGCTCACCGCTGGAAGACCCCGCCGGAGCCGCTGCCGTACAAGGCGAGTGCCTCGCACTGCTGGCGCGACGATACGGTCCGCGCGCTGGGCGACGGTCTGCTGCCGCGCAACTCGGGTGACCATTCAATCCCGCGGATGACGTGGTGGGACCACCGCGGTACAGCGGAGTGGGTTCAGTATGATTTCGGCAAGCCGCTGGAAGTGTCGGGCGTCGAAGTCTACTGGTTCGACGACACCGGCAAGGGGCAGTGCCGCGTCCCCGCGTCGTGGCGGGTCGTCTACCGCAAGGACGGCCGTTGGCTGCCGGTCGAGGGCGCCGGCGGCTACGGCGTCGACAAGGACCGCTTCAACAAGGTCGCGTTCAAGCCGGTGAAGACCGACGCGCTGCGGTTGGAGGTCAAGCTCCAAGAGCACTTCTCCGGCGGCATCCTGGAGTGGCGCGTCCTGACGCCGGGGAAAGAGGGCGTTCGTTGACAGTGCCGGTCGGCGATACCCCCTGCCTCGACGCCCACGCAACCATCAACCCCGTCGGGCAGGGAGGCCGGGACGAAGACGAAGTGGTCTGGGGTGCCGCTGTGGACGCGGTCCGGGTGGAGGTCGGCCAGCTAGACGGCGCGGACGGTGGCGGTGCTGATCGGGGGCGGGGCATCGGCGGGCAGCAGGACCAGCAGTACGAACGCCAAGGCTAAGCTGCCGGGGCCGCCTGCAAGAACTTCATGCCGCGCAAAACTGAGCTGGCGGCCCCGGTCAGCTTCAGCGTTTGGTTCGGCGCGGGAGCGCTTTTGGCTCCAATTGCGGATCTTCGAGCTTGACTCCCTTGTCGGCTTTTGAGCCTTCTTCGGTCGGGACTGTTTCGGGAACCTCCACCGGAGGTTTGCGCGGCACAGTTCCATAACGCTCGCCCGGGGGCGGTGAGCTATACCGTCGTAACGTGACGCGCACGCTTCCTTGTCGATTCTCGAACTGGCCGAGAATCCACACCGGTCCTTTGGGGCCTGGTCGCTTGAAGGAGAAGTGGCCGCCGTACAGATTGGGAGGCGTGCCAGCCTCGGCTGCCGACTTGGTGGCGAGGCAGGCGATGAGGGGCCTGAGTAGGCGGCGTGATTGGCGATCCGTGGTCGCGTCGGCGTCGAGGACGAACTCTTGGGCTTCTTCTGAGCGCTGGGCTGCGATGGCGCCGAGCACTTGCTCCGCGAGCGCCTCCACTGTCCAGTCTGGACTGAGCGGGGCACTAAGAAGGTCGCTGATGGGGTTGTTGGGAGTCACAATGGGATTACCCGTTTCGTGAGATTGTGCCATTCGGCCCGCAGTTCACTCAGCCCGCTTTCAGGCTCGAACCGGATCTCGCCGCTACGTGCCAAGCCGGCGGCGATCGGGTCGGCATAGAGGATCGCCATGATCCACGCTGGCACGCTTACTTCCAGGATAGCCGGCCCTCCTTCGTCGGGGAAGAGCGCATGCTTGTTCCGTGCGGCCACTTCTGGGATACCCGTACCGCAGGGGCGCCCATCGCCGATGACGGTCGAGAAGCCTTCCGCCGGAGGGAGGCCCCCCGTTCCCGGTTCCCGATAGTCCGGGTCTGGACCATTCGTCTCGATCGCGCGGGCTCGCCGGAGCGTCGTCCCGTGATGGAGAATGGTTGGCGGGGGAGCGGGTGCCAAGGAGGATCACCTCAGAACCATACATTAATGTTCACGTGCAGCGAGCTTTCGTCAAGCTGCCCTGCCGCCGAACGTGGAGCTGAGTTGCAGGGCGCGCGGCAAAGGCTATTGCCTTACGGTGGCCGACGGCGCGCCCTGTCAACTCCAGCGGGTGGTTGTCCGGGCGCCCCTGCCACTCAGCCACGCGCGTCGGCCCGGAGCTTCGGCGAACGCTCCTGCTCGGTGGCCCACTTGGATCGGGGGAGCCACGTCCCGGACAACCAGTGATTATGCGATCGGCCCGATCACAATAAGCAGAGCGACGATCACAAGAAGTACCCCGCCGATCGTAGAACTCGCCATCCCGATCGCCTAACTCCGGCGTGAGCATCTTCTCACCCCTTATCCAAGGCCCAGGCTCCACTGTCAAGTTTTTTCTTGCACCCGCCAGCTGGCCTGATAGATTGTTCACTACGGAAAGTGCGGGGCGGCGGAAGAGGCTCAGGAGGCCTCCCTCCTGTCCAGCCTTCCCCCGACTCCAGCCCAGCAGCCAAGGTTCCTCGACCGTTTCCGGACGGCCTCCGCCTCGTCCATCGCCTCGCCCTCCGCGCTTCGCCAGCGTGCAGCGTAAGCGGCCCGAGCCCCCCTGTCCAGCGCAGGCGCCTTCCTGGTCACGACTGGTCCGACCGCCTACTGGCGATGCGAGTCGTGGAGATGCGAGCGGGGCCCCGCGTCGCAGCCCACCCGCTCGGAGCGGCCCGAGGGAGATTCTCCTTGACCCGGTGCGGCAGCGGTCCCATGATAGGTCGACGGCTCCTGCCCACTGTTGAACCCGTGCGATCTTTTGAGGAGACACGCTTGCCATGCAACGCCGCCGACCTCTGCTTGTGCTGCTCTGTGTGCTCGGGGCCTGCTCCCTCCTGGGCGCGGACTGGACGGCGTTCCGAGGCCCGGGCGGGCTGGGCACCAGTGCGGAGAAGGACCTGCCCGTCAAGTGGTCCTCCGACGACAACATCGTCTGGAAGACACGGCTTCCTGGACCGGGCACTTCCAGCCCGGTGACACGGGGCAACCGGATCTTCTTGACCTGTTACACGGGCTACGCGCTGCAGGTGGCCAAGCCGGGCAACATGGACGACCTGCGGCGGCACGTCCTCTGCATCGCCCGCGACAGCGGCAAGGTCCTGTGGACGAAGGAATTTGAACCCGTCTTGCCGGAGCACCAATACCAGGGAGAAGGCGCCTATCACGGCTACGCTTCCAGCACCCCCATCACGGATGGAGAACGTCTCTACGTGTTCTTCGGCAAATCGGGGGTTTACTGTTTCGATCTCGACGGCAAGCAACTCTGGAACGTTCAGCTCGGGAAGGGGCTCAGCGGCTGGGGCTCGGCCGCATCTCCCGTGCTGTACAAGGACCTGTTGCTGGTCAATGCCAGTGTCGAGAGCGGCGCACTGGTGGCCCTGAACAAGAAGATGGGCAAGGAAGTCTGGCGTACTCCCGGCATTAACAGCGCCTGGAACACGCCCGTGCTGGTGCCGCTGCCCTCCGGAGAGGTCGAACTGGTGATCAGTATCGAGAGCCGTTTACTGGGACTGAACCCGGATACGGGCAAGGAGCTGTGGCGTGCGAACGGAATCCATCGCTACGTCTGCCCCAGCGTGGTGGCGCACGACGGCATCGTCTACGCCATCGGCGGGGGGCACACTTCCCTGGCGGTCCGGGCCGGTGGCCGCGGCGACGTGACCAAGACGCATGAACTCTGGCGGCAAGGGAAAGGATCCAACGTCTCCTCGCCGATCTATCACGAGGGCCACCTCTACTGGGCCAGCGACTCGGGTGGGGTCGTCTATTGCCAGGAAGCCGCCACGGGCAAGATCGTCTACCAGCAGCAGCTGAACCCCCCTTCGGGGCTGATCTACGCCTCACCCGTGCTCGCGGATGGCAAGATCTACTATGTCTCGCAGCACAAGGGCACGTACGTGGTGGCGGCCAAGCCGGAGTTTGCATTGCTGGCGCACAATGTCCTCAAGGACGACAGCAGCCGGACCAATGCCTCGCTGGCGGTCAGCAACGGTCAACTGCTGCTGCGGTCGGACCAGTACCTGTATTGCATCGGGAAACAGTAGCCCCAAAGGGGCGTCCGTGAATAGCCCGGGGCGTGAGCCCCGGGTGCGAATCGATGACCCCGTACGAACAACAGCCCCGAAGGGGCGACAGTGCCTCCCCAGAGGCACTGTCGCCCCTTCGGGGCTCGATCCCGGGACGCGGCCTCCGAACCCGGGGCTCACGCCCCGGGCTATTGACGATCGCCCCTTTGGGGCTGAAGATCCAGGGGCTCACGCCCCGGGCTATTGACGATCGCCCCTTTGGGGCTAACCACAATCCCTACTTGTTGTCGAGCTTCGGGTTCAGCTCCAGCACGAGGTCCTTGAAGCGGACTTCCATCGGCCCGCCGGAGTGCAGCTGCAGCGCGAAGAGGCCGCGCTTGGCCCCCGGCGGGTCGTCGACGTCGACGCACAACTTGCCGTTGAGATACGTGCGAATCTTGCTGCCGACGGCGACGACCTCGTAGTGATTCCACTCATTCGGCTTGACATGGGCCTCGCCCGATTGGTCCCAGAGCAGGCCGCGGCCATTCTCCTCGTAGAGCTTGCCCCACCAGCCAGCGCCGATGTCGGCCTGGTAGCCCTTCACCTCGCCGCCCGGCAGCGCCTCGCTGCGGAACTGCACGCCGCTGTTGCCCTCGTTGGGCGTCAGCTTGACCTTCAGCGTTAGGCGGAAGTCGCCGGTGACCATCTGACCGATCAGGAACTCGTTGCGCTTCAGCCCGGGACTCTTGCCGACAATTTCGCCATCCTCGACCTTCCATAGCTTCGGATCGCCGACCCAGCCGGTGAGGTCCTTGCCGTTGAAGAACGTGGCGACCGTATCGGGCGTCGCCAGCACCGGCACCTGCCGCGGACTGACCAGGTACGCGACCAGCGCCCGCACCTCGCCCTGGGAGAGCGGCTTGAGCAGGTCGTCGGGCATCATCGACTGATCGCTCGGTTTGATCGAGTCGATCTCGCTGCGCGGAAGGACGACTGTTTCCGTCGCCGTCACCACGGTCACGGCGTTCTTGTTCTGCTCGCGGACGATGCCGGTGAGGACGCGGCCCTTCTTCGTCTCGATGACGCTGGCCGCGTACTCCTTGGCCATCACCGCCGAGGGGTCGACGATGTTCGACAGCAGGTAGTCGAGATCGGCGCGGTTCGAGCCGGTCAGTTCGGGCCCGACCTTGCCGCCGGTGTCGAACAGCGTGTGACATTGCTGACACGTCTTGGCGAAGATCGCCCGTCCCAGGGGCAGCTCGCCTGCCGGCACGGGCCGCGACTGCACGAGTTTCTTGAGGTCCGCGATAAGGCGGGCCTTGTCCTGCGCCGTCTCGCGGACGGTGCCCCAGACGGCGGCAATCTGCCGATCGACCTCGGCGCTCTTCAGGTTGCGCAGCTGCCGCACGAGGTCGGCGGTCAGGTCGGTCGCGGGGACCTTCTTCGCCCCGATCGCCGATAGCAGCGCTTTGGCGTAGGGCAAGCGCGAGGTCAAGGTCGACAGGGCGTCGCGCCTCTCGAAGTAGCTCAGCGACGGATAGACGGCCAGGAGCATCTCCGGTGTCTTCGGGTCGTCGTAGACGGCCAGGCCGCGCAGGGCGTTGCCGCGCAGCTCAGAGTGCTTCAAGAGCCGGAAGAGGACGGGGACGAGTTCCTTGTCGCGCGCCGCTAGCAGGGTAGCGAGATTGGCGCGCTTCTGCGCCGTGGGAACCTTCGGGTCGTCGAGGGCAACCCTCATCTCCTTCAGCGTCGCGAGGTCGCCGAAGACGACGGACAGCTCCCGGGCGACGTCGCGGACCTCGGCGTCCTTGCTCGCCAGGAGCCTCGCGCTCAGCCTCGGCCAGTCAGCCGGCATCGGCACGAGGCGCCGCCCGACAAGGGCTTGGCGGACGCCCAGCAGCATCGACTTGCGGACACCCTCGCTCGCCCCGGTCATCTCCTTGATGACCAGGTCAAGCCCGGTGTCGCCGCCGGCAACGACACGGCGGGCGATGAAAGTCGAGACGAGCGGGACCAGGCTGCTCTTGGCCAGGCTGAGGGCCTTCTTTGGGTCGGCGCCGGCTAGCGGCTCGACGGCATACCAGTACATGAGGGGCAGGTTATGGTCGTCGGCATCCCCGTGATCCCGCTGGTGCTCAGGTACTGGTCCTCCTTTCAGCAACGCTTCCGCGATGGGCCAGCGCTTCTCCAACGGCAGTCGTTGCAAGGCGGACGCCACGGCCAGCCGGACGACCGGAGAGTTGTACATGGCGACGAGCACCTTCGTGTCGCGAAAGGTTGGGGTCGGTTCCCCCTCGAGGGCCAAGCGGATGGTCCAAGCGCGGACGTGTTCGCACTTGTGGCTCAACCCGTCCTCCACGTCCTCATCGCTGAGGCCGCCGGTCACGTGCAGAGCCCACAGCCCGCGCAGCCGCCGCGTCACGTCGGCGTGCTTGAAGGCGATCTCGGCGAGGCGCTCGCGCACCTTCTTGTCGAGCTTGCCCGCCGCCGCCCGCTCTTGGAGGATGCGCCGCGCCTGCCGCACGTACCAGTCGTTTTTGTGCAGCTGCAACTCGACCAGCTCGGCGTCCCTGTTCTTGGCGAGGTCGACGCGGACGGACTTGGAGCCCTTGTAGGAGATCTTGAAGATACGGCCATTGGTGCGGTCGTGTCCGGCGTAGTCACCGTGATGGCACTGGTTGCGATCGTACCAGTCGATCATGTAGACCTGGCCGTCCGGCCCGTAGCGGAGATAGAGGATCTGTGACCAGAGATCGTTTGCCTTGAGGAAGTCGGGCTCGCCGTCGCCGACATACCCCGACCCCGCCGCGGCCAGACGGTCGACGTTGAGGCGGGCGCCGTGGATGTTGTTCATGAAGAGCTGGCCGCGGTACTTCTCCGGCCAGGCGCCGCCGAGGTAGACCATCGCGCCGGCGTGGGCGTGTCCGCCGCCGGAGGCGTCGGAGCGAGCGCGGTCAGCCTCGTTCCACTGGTTGCCGATCCAGTGCCGATGGCGGGCAATCGTCTGAATGTCCGCGTAAGTGTGCGGCTGGAAGTGCTCCCCCGCCTGCCGCTGGTAGCGTCCGCCCTGGCTGACGTGGAACAGGTGCGGAATGACGCAGCAGGTCAGGAAGGCGTCGCCGTGGTCGTTGAAGTCGACGCCCCACGGGTTGCTGGTGCCCCAGGCAAAGACCTCGAACTTCTTCTTGACGGGGTGGTAGCGCCAGATGCCGGCGTTGATGGGCGTGCGTTTCTCCCTCGGTGTGCCGGGCTTGCCGACGAGGGAGTGAGTGAAGACGCCGTGGCAGCCATAGAGCCAGCCGTCGGGGCCCCAGATGAAGGAGTTGAGCGTCTCGTGCGTGTCCTGGTAGCCCCAGCCATCGAGGACGACCTGTGGCGGGCCGGCGGGCTTGTCCTCGCCGTCCTTGATGGGGATGAACAGCAGCTCGGGCGCCTGTCCGACCCAGACACCGCCGAAGCCGATCTCCAGTCCGCTGACAAGGTTGAGGCCCTCATAGAAGACAGTACGCTTATCGAACTTGCCGTCGCCGTCAGTGTCCTCGAAGATGAGGATGCGGTCGCGGGCTTTGTTTTTCGGAAGCTTGAGAGGATAGGAGTAGGCCTCGACGACCCAGAGCCGGCCGCGGTCATCGAGGGTCATGGCAATGGGCTGGCGGATGTCGGGCTCGCCGGCGAAGGCGGTGACCGTGAAGCCCTCGGGGACGGTCATCACCTCGGCGGCCTTGTCGGGCGGCAGGCCCGCGTAGAGGAAAATGTCGGCAGGGCGGAGCGGGCCGGCGACGTTGGGGAAGTTCGGCTTCTTGTCGTAGAAACGAAAGTCATCGAAGTTGACGTGTCCCCAATGTCCGCTGTGGCGATCAACGAGACGGAGGAAGATCTCCTTGCCCTGGTGTTTCTTCAGGTCGACGACGACACGATGCATGTTCTCGCGCTCGGCACCGGAGGCGCGGAGGAAGACCTTGCCGGTATCGCGGCGGACCAACTCGACGCAGGTGGTCTCGTGCGGTCCGCCGCCGACGAGGAAGGCGGCCCAGGGGTGGGTGACCTTGAACGGCGCCGAGGTGAGGGTGCCTTGCGGTTTATCGCCCTCGCGTTCGTAGCCGCCGATCCAGAAGTTGCCCTGGTGTTCGCTTTGCATGTCGTTGCGGCGCTTGACGACGGTATCGCCCTTGATCGGCTGTCCGGCGAACGCATCGCCCTCGGCGGTCCAGTCGCGCAGGTCGCCGGTCTCGAAGTCGAGGTTGAGCGGCTTGCCGTCGGTCCCCCGGGGCAGCACGCCCTTCGACGGCGCGGCCGGCGCCAGACGTGGCGGTGACGCGACCTTCTGGGCGAGGCCCATCGAGGAAAGCAGCAGGAGGGTGAGCAGCAGGAAGAGGGATCGCAGCGACATTCGGGTGAACCTCGTCGAAAAGAGGAGGGTTGCACGGACTATCGTATCACCCGCGCGCGGAAGCTCAACGCAAGAACACGCGGGTTGCAAACCTCGTTCCCGGTCCGTACGCTGTCGGGTTGGAAGTAATCCCTCCCGTGCGGCCTGCTCGCGAAGCGCTGCACAGCCGCTCCCCCGGAGATTTGTACTATGAACGATCTCCTCCGACGCCGTTTCTGCCTCGCGCTTCTTGGGCTGAGTGTCGTTCTGATCTCGGCAGGACGGGCTGTTGCGCCGGCGGAAGCCGATGCGAAGGAGATCGAGCGCCTCGTGGGACAGCTCGTCGAGGGCAAGACCAAGGAACGCGAGGAGGCACGGCGGCGCCTGGAGGCCGTGGGGCGAGCGGCCCTGCCGGCGCTGCGGAAGATCGCGGAGGACCCCAAGGGCGACCCCGACCGCCGGCTCCGGGCGGCCCTCGTCGCACGGTCCATTGTTGAAAAGATGTTCCGCGAGGTGCGCCGCTTCGAGGGGCACACCGGCGCCGTGCGCTACCTGGCCCTCTCGCCCGACGGCAAGCGGCTGCTGTCGGCGAGCGGCTGGCCGCAGGGCGACAACACCCTCCGCTACTGGGACATTGCCACGGGCAAGGAGATCCACACTCTGCGCGGCCACTCCGCGCTGATCGAAACTGTCGCCATCTCGCCCGATGGGAAGTGGGGGCTGTCATCGGGCTACGACCGCACGGTGCGGCTGTGGGACCTGTCCAACGGCAAGGAGCAGAAACGCTTCCAGGGGCACACCGACAACGTCTACAGCGTCGTCTTCCTGCCCGACGGCAAGCGCTTCCTCAGCGCCAGCCAGAACCTGGTGCGGCTGTGGGACGTTAAGAGCGGCAAGGAACTGCAGCAGTTCAAGGGGCACAGACAGAATGTTGTCCACGTTGCCGTCTCGCCCGACGGCAAACGGTGTGTCTCAGCCAGCAGTGACCTGACCGCCCGCATCTGGGACGTCGACAGCGGCAAGGAGCTGCTCTGCCTGAAGGGGCACACCGCGATGGTGCATGCGGTCGCCTTCTCGCCCGACGGCAAGCGGGTCGCGTCGGCGAGCTACGACCGCACCGTCCGGCTGTGGGATGCTGGGACGGGCAAAGAGCTGCGCCGGCTGACGGGCCACACCAACGGCGTCCGCGGCGTGGCCTTCAGCCCCGACGGCAAGCGGCTGGCGACGGCGAGCGAGGACCAGACGGTGCGGCTGTGGGACGTCGAGACGGGCAAGGAACTGCACAGCTATGTGGGGCACAAGCAGATGGTGACAGGCGTGGCGTTTTGCCCGGACAACGAGTACATCGTCTCGGGCGGCGGCGGCCATCGTTACGGCCGACCCGAGGGCGACTTCACGCTCCGCCTCTGGGGCGCTCCAGACCTGGATCGGCCGGCCCCGCGGAAGTGACACCGGGAGCGGCGCGGCGTCAGCCCGCCGGTGCAGCGTGGACCGGCGGGCTGACGCCGCGCCGCTCGTCGGTCACACCACGGCATCGTAGCCAAGGTCCTCGGCCAACTTCTCGGCCTGTTCCGGCGTCAGCGGGCCGATGCGGATCTCGCGGCCCTGCGTCCAGAAACTGAGGAAGCCGTCAATCGTGCCGACGTCGACCTCCGGCGTGATGCGGATATCCGTGGTGTGCGTGATGAACGTCTCGTCGAACTTCTGCCTGACCCGAATGGCCGTCTTCACCTTCGCCGACTTCGCCGCCGTCTTCATGGTTCTGCTCCCGTCGTGAAAAATAGGTTCCCTCGCTGGCGCGTCGGGTGGGTGTGGTCAACTCGCGGAGCGAGTTGACTACTCTCTCGCTGGCGCGCCGGACTACGAGGCGAGGCTGATCGTGACCGGGGCATCCTCGTCCGCCGCTGGGGTCGTGCTCAGGCGGGCATCGAGGGGGTGCCACAGACTCAGTCCCAAACGGGCGCGCTGCTCCAGGATCGCCACCTTCTCCGGCGTGCCCGGCAGGGCGCTGGTCGGCTCGGGCATCCGCGCCCGACCGTTGAAGTCCTTGACGCCACGACGGGCGAACTTGCTCGTCGACGGATACAGATCGCGGACGCCCGGCGTGTAGTAGCAGGACCAGCACAGGCCACGCGGACGATTCGACTTCACCTTCTGGCAGTGACGGCACAGCATGATCCACCCCTCCCAACTCGCGAATAGGTTTCTTGTCTCGTTGGTGTTGTTCCGATCCCGTTCTCCGTCTCTCCGTCCGACCGCTTGGTTGCCTCTGTCTCACGCGGCCGCCGTTTCGTCGGTGGCCACCTCCGGCGCCGCGTCCGCCGACAGTCGCTCCGCCAAGGTGCGCTGCACCTCGATGAGCAGTTCGCGACGCATCTCCTCGCGCGGCGTGTCGTCGAACCAGTTGAGGAACCAGCGGCACGCCGCCGGCTCGCCCAGCTGCTGGTCGATCTCGAAGCACATTCGGGCGAAGAACTCCTCGACCTCCGCCACCGTCTCCAGGCCGTCGCCGATCCAACCACAGTAGCCCAGCGCACAGGCGGCCTCGACCGGCCAGTCCTGAACGCACTGCAGGGGGGGCGGCGTCGTCGTCGCCCCCTGGAGCAGCCGCGGGTCGTCGTGTACCAGGGCCAGCCGCAATGCCTCCAGGCTCTCCGTCGACAGCAGCGGGGCCACGCCTTTCCGCCACACATTCCGCCAGCTCTCCATGGGTCCCTCTCCTTCCTCGAACCTTCTTGCTTGTGTCTCGTTCGTTGTTTTCGATCTAATCCGCTCACTTCACACTTTCATTTTACCTCTATCGGACGTTTAGTCAATGCTTTTTGAACAGATTTTTCTAAAAAGTTTTGTTTTAACGACGTCTTTAGTATGTTATTATGTCTTTTAATCTGGAAAAACAGCAATAAATCGTCATAAACAGATAGAGAAGAGCCCTTGAAGACAAGGGGCTGTCGCGCCTGCTCGGGGGGGACGGACACCGGGCGGGGGCGTCTGAAGTCGTTTTGCGCGAAAGAGCGGGAAAGAGGGATTGGGCAGGTGTGGCGACCCCGGACCTGGCTGTCGGCAGACCGGGATCTCATTCACAGTGTGGCGAGAGATCGGGCGGACCGGCTTCTCTGTTCCGATCCGTGAAGATCCGTTCAGGCAGGGCGCGTACGAAATCCGTGGCTCATTCTTCCTTCTCCGCTCACGCTTCGGGGTGAACCCACGGGCGGCGGTAGGGGCGGCGCAGCAGCTTGTTTGCCTGTTCGTCGCCGGCGACTTGCTGCTTCTCGGCGTCCCACGTCAACGAGCGGCCGAGCTTCATTGACAGGTTCGCCAGGATACAGCATGCCGTGGAGATGTGTCCCTGCTCGATGTCGGCGACCGGCCGGCCGCGCGACGCGATCGCCTTGAGGAAGTCCTGCATGTGACGCCGGATGGCGGGGGCGACGTGGCGCTCCAGGTCCTTCTCGGTGCGGTCCTCGGGGTACTTGTCCAGTTCCATGACGACGTCGCGGTGGATAGGCTTGTCGGCGCCGAGCGGGGTAAAGTCGTAGCTGTTGACGCTGACCTTGAGGGTGCCCCTGTCGCCGTAGAAAGTGGCCCCCCAGGGATATTGGCGATCAGGCGACTCGCCCCAGGTGCGGTGCTGCCAGACCACGTGGAGGTTGCCGAAGTCGAAAGTGGCCGTTTGCGTGTCGCTGATGTTCGCCTTGCTCTTCTTGTCGACGAGGATGCCGCCGCTGGAGCTGATGCGCCGGGGCCAGCCCAGGTCGATCATCCAGCGGACCATGTCGAGCATGTGGATACACATATCGCCGACGATGCCGTTGCCGTATTCCATGAACGCCCGCCAGCCGCGCGGGTGGACCAGCTTGTTGTACGGCCGCAGGGGCGCCGGTCCCGTCCACATCTCGTAGTCGAGGTTCTCCGGCGGCTTGGTGTCCGGCGGGTTCTCGCGCGCCCTCATGTGATAGTAGCAATAGATCTCGACCAGGCCGATCGTGCCGAGCTTCCCTTCCTTGAGGATGGTGTCGCGGGCCTCGACGAGGTGCGGCGTACTGCGCCTTTGCGTGCCGACCTGGACGACGCGCTTGTGCTTGCGGGCGGCGGCGACCATCGCCTTGCCCTCGACGACGTCGACGCTGATCGGCTTCTGGACGAAGACGTCGAGGCCAGCCTCGCAGGCGGCGATCATGGGCAGGGCGTGCCAGTGGTCCGGCGTGGCGATCAGGACGAGGTCGAGGTCTTTCTCGTCGAGCATCTTGCGATAGTCGGCGAAGGTGCGCGGCTTCTTGCCGGACTTCTGCCGGGAGGCAACGATGTCGGCGGCCTCGGCGAGCATCTTCTTGTCGACGTCGCACAGGGAGACGACCTCGACCGGCGCTACCTGAATGAGACGAAGCAGGTCGCACTTGCCGTACCAGCCGCAGCCGATCAGGCCGACACGGGGGTTCTGGTCGGCGAACTCGGCCGCGTGGGCGGCAGCGGAGAGGGCCACGCCAGCAGCCCCGGCATGGAGGAAGTCGCGGCGATTCATGGGTGGAGTCTCCCGGAGAGTGAGGAGTAGACGAGTGCGGAGGATAGTGTAGGCGTTTTTCCCTGCCCGCCAAACGTCGAGCCAGTCGGGGACGGTCAATCGCGCAGGTCACCCGTTTCGACGGCGACGTTTGTCCCGAGGCGACGACGCAACAGGATGGCGTGCTGCTCGGCGGCGATCATTGCGTTGCGCGGCCGCTTGAACGGCCCCAGGCGATCGCACTTCTCCTCCCACGGCGGGAGCAGAGAATCGTCCGGTCCAGGGTCCTGGCGCTGGCGATAGGACAGCCACGCCCACCACGCTCCCTGGGCGTAGCGGACGAGGACGCCGCCGGAGCGATACTCGTTCGGCCCGATCTTGCTCCAGCGCTCATGACGGGGGATGTGTCGACTCATGGCCGGGACCCCTCTCCGTGGGGCGAGCAGATCGCTCGGCCCACAGACATTGTAGGCTCCCCGCCACACTCGCGCGGCGTGACGACCTTCTTATCGCTGCTGCTCGAACTGGACGGGGACGACGGCGTTGCCGGAGCCTCGGCCTGCCTCGGCGCGGGCGAGTTCTTCCTTGGCCTCTTTCAGTTCCGGCTCGATCTTCAGCGCCACCTGGAGATGCTGTCGGCCCAACTCGGTCTGGTTCATCTGCAGGAGCATCCGGGCGACGTTGTAGTGGGCTCGCGCCTCACCGTCGACGCGGCGGAAGCAGTCCACGCTCTGATCGTACGCCCCGGCCCGGGCGAGGCAGTAGCCCAAGGCGTGGACATAGTGACGATCATCCGGGGCGAGATCACACGCCTTCGTCAGGGCATCGACCGCCGGCTGCCACTCCTTGTTGCGCCCGTATGCCATGCCGAGGTCGTACCACAGCAACGGCTCGCGCGGGAAGACCTTCAAGCTGGCCTGGTAGGATGTGAAGGCACGCTCGCAGTCGCCCTCGGCGAGATAGACCTGGGCCAGGCCACGATGAGCCGGGACACATTTCGGGTTGATCTCGAGCGCCTGCTGGTAAGCGCGGCGGGCCTGGTCGAGCATCTGTCGCTGTTCGATCTCGCTCCGTTTACCCCCCCTCACCTCCTTAAGGAGGAAGTCGCCGAACGTAACGCACGCCTCCGCCGAGGGCTTCCGCTTGGCGAGTTTCTTCGTCTCGGCGGGCTTCTCCGCCTCGACCCCTTGCGTCTCGCCCGGCTTGACGAACGCCGACGTCGGTGTGCATCCCGCCGTTCCGGCGAGTAACCCGAGCCCCAGCAACAGAGAGGCGCGACAATCCATTGTCCACTCCTCATCGACGGCGAGCGGGGGGCGTGAGCCCCCTGATAAAGTCATCAGGGGGTTCACACCCCCCGCTCGCCGGGCGGTCAGTTAAATTCGCAGATGAAGCTCGCGGAGGCCTCGACCATCAATTCGCGGGTCAGTTGAACGGGTATTCGTCTGAATCGGCAAATCGACTGCACTGTCTCCAGCAAATCCCGGCAGTCACTGGCGCGCGGGGCCCGGTCGCCGGAGTAGTACCGCCCGTAGAGGTAATCCACGGCCTCTGGGCAAGGGTTCATGCCGAGCTTGCGCGTCACCACGTGGAAGATCTTCTCGTACACGTCGCGCTGGGGCGCGGGGATCTCGACCTTGTGCCGCATGCGGCGGAGGAAGGCGTCGTCAACCAGGTCCTTGGGGTCGAGGTTGGTCGAGAAGATGGTCAGCTGCTCGAACGGCACCTGGAACTTCTGCCCCGACGCCAGCATCAGGAAGTCGTGCCGGTCTTCCAGCGGCAGAATCCAGCGGTTGAGCAGCTCCTTAGGACTGCACAGCTGCCGGCCGAAGTCGTCGATCAGGAAGACGCCGCCGTTGGCCTTGACGTGCAGCGGGGCCTGGTAGAAGTTCGACTCGACGCTGTAGCGCAGGTCGAGCATGCCCAGCGTCAGTTCGCCGCCGGTCACGATGACGGGGCGACGGATGCGCACCCAGCGCGGGTCGACCGTACCCTTGTTGAGCAGGCGGCGGATGGTGGCCTCGTTGTCCTCGAGACGGTCGTCGCTCTGCGTGTCGCTGAGCTGATGCACGGCCGGGTCGTAGATGGTGACGATGCTGTTCTGCGTCATGAACGCGTAGGGGATGTAGACCTCGCCGCCGGAGGCGTTCATGTAGTCGCCGATGGCGCGGGCGATGGAGGTCTTGCCGTTGCCGGGCGGGCCGTAGATGAAGATCGACTTGCCGCTGACGATGGCCGGGCCGATGGCGTTGAACATGCTGTCCGGGAGGACCAGGTGCGTGAAGGCGCCCCGCACCGACTCGGGCGTCACGCTGATGCCGGTGACGGCCTGGCGGTAGGTCTGCTCGACGTAGTCCTCCAGGGGCACCGGCGCCGGTCCGACGTAGGCGCACATCTTCATGGCGTCCTGGGCGCGGCGACGGCCCAGCTCGGTCAGGTTGAAGCGATAGCTGACACGGCCGATGAGATCGCCGCCGAGCACTTCCAGGCACTTGTCGCGCTTGAGGAACTCCAGCGATTCCTCGACGACCTTGAACGGCAGACACAGCAGCTTGGAAATGTCGAGGCCGAGCATGCCGCCGCGCGTGTACAAGGTGCGCAGGATGAGGTCGTTGAGGAAGCCAAGCGTCAACCCGGTCTGCTGGAGCGTTTCCGGAGCGGACGGCGCTTCGGGCATCCCGGCAACGTCCCATTCCATATTGCTCATACTGTTCTGAAACATCGGATGCATCCTCTTGAAGCAAAGTTCCCAGTCAGCGCATCTCGGCGCGGCGCCGCGCGAGGCGCGAGAAGAATCAGTGTTTGCAGCTGCGCATAATGATGAATAGGGCCAGGGCCATGGCGCACGCCGCGATCTGGACGACGCGCGTGCGTGTGACCGTGGCCGCGAAGGCCGGCGTACCCGTTGCTCCAGCGTCGCCGGTGGTCGCGGCCGGAAGGTCGCCCGGCAGGCCGACCAACAGGGCCAGGGCGAGGAGGGCCCAGAGGACAAAAGAAAGTCGAGAAAGAGAGGAAACGTTCATGGTTGTCGCTCAGGATGTTTGTGGGGCAAGTTTGTAACTTGCCATCTGCGTGGGGCAAGTTTGTAACTTGCCATTTTTCACCCGGCAAGTTACAAACTTGCCCCACGCAGAGAAGAATTAACGCCCACCACCACCACCGCCGCCGGCTCCTCCGCCGCCGCTGGTCGAGGCGCCGCCCGCACCGGGCAGACCACCGCGAGCGCCTTGATACATGAGCGGCAGGGAGCCCGTCGCCTGAATGGGCTGCGTCCCGCCCACGGGAATCGCGGCCAGGCCGATGTCCGGCGGCGGGTTATGCTTCATGACCTGGAAGTCGATGGCGCGGCCGCCGGCGGTCTGCGCTGCCAGGTACCTCTTGATGGCGACGGCCCGCTTGGCATCGAGCTCATCCCGCTTGACCACCAGGTCGGGCGGGTTGTCCGGGTTGTAGGTGAGGTCATGGGCCGTCTGCAGGTAGATGACCGGGGCCGCGGCCGGCCGGCGCCGCGCCAGGTAGGCGAGGTGCTCCAGCCCGCCCGGGGTGAGCCGGTCCGTGCCTGCCTCGAAGTGGTAGTTCCAGATGGTCTGGTCGAGGAGGTGGCCGTTACTCACCTGCGGGGCGAACGCGCCGTTGGCCTCCGCCCGAGCCTGATACTCGTAGCGCTCCGGATAGCACGGGTCCACCAGGTCGCGGGAGGTGTGGCAACCCACCACACCCGCCAGGGCGCCGGCCCACCCCAGCAGCGCGACCGCCTTGCCGACGAATCCCTTCATCGTTTATCTCCTTGGATTGGGCGGGCCTGCCGCTTGCGCTTGCTCAGCCGCAAGCGGCGCCCTCGCCGTTGCAACCGCTCCAGCCTATTTCTTCATCATCGTTTCCATGATGCTTATCGCCGCCGGACCGACAAGCACTACAAAGATTCCGGGGAAGATGAACAGCACCAGCGGAAAGATCAGCTGCACGGCAGTCTTGGCCGCCTTCTCCTCGGCGAGCTGCTTGCGGCGCGTCCGCATCGAATCCGACTGCACGCGCAGGGCCTGGGCGATCGACGAGCCGAAGCGGTCGGCCTGGATCAGGATGGCGGCCAGGCTGCGGACGTCGTCGACGCCGGTGCGGACGCCAAGGTCATGCAGCACCTCGCGGCGCGGCCGCCCCATCTGCAGCTGGAAGTTGGCCAGGCTGAACTCCTCGCAGATGATCTTGGCATGCTCCTTCATCTCGTCGCACACCTTGCGCAACGCAGCGTCGAGGCCCAGCCCACTCTCGACACACACGACCAAGAGGTCCAGCGCATCGGGGAGCGTCAGGAAGATCTCCTGCTGCCGCTTGCTCTTGATCCACCACAGCACGACCGCCGGCAGGTAGAAGCCGATGCCGGTGTAGATCACGATCGGCTGCAGGGCCGACAGCGTCAGGCCGTGCTTGGGCACGAACACCAGCGTCGAGATCACGCCGAACGCCAGGAAGGTGGCGAAGCGCAGGCCGAGGTAGACCGACACCGCCGAGTCGCTGCGGAAGCCGGCATTGGCCAGTTTCAGCTTCAGCTGCGACTGCTCCAGTTCCGACTGCGGCATCAGCGGGGCGGAGAAGGCCTTGGCCGTCTCCATGATTCCCTGGAAGCGATCCTTTTTCTGGACCTTGGGGTCCTCGATCTCGGCCAACGAGGCCGGCCGGCTGAAGCGGTCCAGGCGCTGCGCGGCGCGACTGTTGCGCTGCGATAGCATCGACAGCACGGCAAAGAGCCCGAACACAAATCCCCCGAACACAAGGATCGGGATCAGGTCTTGCATCACGATGAAAGCCAGCGTCACAGACACGGGTGCATCCTCCGTAGATGATTTCAGATGTAAGATTTCAGATTGCAGATTTCAGAAGAGGCAACCTGGCGGCAAATCTGAAATCTCAAATCTGAAATCTGCAATCGGGTCAGACCT
>JACOUH010000021.1 GCA_016177925.1 Planctomycetota bacterium
CCTTCAGCGGACCGATCTCCTGGGTGGCGGCGTCGAGGTGAAGTCGCACTGTCAGCATCGAGTGGAGGACTTCCTCGGGGGCCTCGGCGTGCGGCACCCCCGCCTTGCGTGTCGGCTTGCGGAAGTGCTCGCTTGGCAAGCGATTATCGCGCACAGCAATGGTCAGGTCCTTGTGCCAGGGCAGCGCCCACGTCTGCTGCGGCGGCTTGTCGAAGAACAGGGCTCGGACCAGTCCGAAACGCGGGCCCAGCAGAGTAGTCAGGATCTCCAGGAGCGGCGGGGCGCGCCACACGTCCGCGGCGCCGGGCCACAGGCTCAGGACGTTCCGCGCCGCGTAGACCTGGCCCGCCTGCGTACTGATCGCGCCCTCTCGCGCCGGATCGCCCAGCCCCGCCTCCAACTCGCGCAGGACCGCGTCCACCTCGCCGGGGGCCAACAGGTCGGGGAGGACCGCGAAGCCATCCTCCTCCACGCGACGCACGCACTCCGCGGTTCTCTCCGTCATCACTTGGACGGCGGGCGCTGCGCCAGTCGCTCCAGCGCCGCCTTGGCCTCCCTGGTCAGGTCACACTCGGGCGCGCCGCGGGCCAGTCCCTCCAGCACCTTGCGCGCCTCGGCGGTGCCTATCATCTCCAGGACCTCCAGGGCACGCAAGACCTGCAGTTCCTCCGCCGTCCGGCCCGTCGCCTCCATCTTCGACAGCAGCACCTCCACGCGCGCTCGCACCTCCAGCGACGGCTGCTCACGGATTACCTTTCGCAGGATCGGCTCGATGAACTTGCCCAGTGCCGAGAGCCGCTGCATGGCCCGGTCGCGCGTCGTGAAACGCGGACTGTCCAGGTCGACCAGCAGCTGTGCTAGCTCCTCCTTCGAGACGGGCTTCAGCTGCTTGCCCAGGAGCGGCAACGACTGCGGGTGAGCGCGGGCTAACTTCTGCACCGCCACTGCCGCGGACGAGGCGTCGTTGGAGGCAAGGTCCTTCCAGAGAGATTGCAGCTCGTCCTCGGAGAGTTTGAGGACTTGTGTCCGGCCGGCGCGGACGGCGGCCGGCACGTCCCAGACGAGGGCGGTCGTGTCATCGGCAGCGGAGACGAGCCGCCCGCCGTTGGCCGAGAACGACAGCGTGTGGACCGCTCCCTGGTGGCCGTCCAGCTCCTGCAATTCCTTGCCCGTCAGCGGGTCCCAGAGACGCACCTTGCCGTCGCTGTGTCCCGAGGCGAGCACCTCACCGTCGGGCGACCAGGCCACGGCGGGCACCCAGCCGGGGTGTCCGCCGACCTCGCGCCGCTGCTTGCCGCTGGAAACCTCCCACAGCCGCATCATCCGCTCGCGCCCGCCGGAAGCTGCCTGCCGGCCGGTCGGCGAAAAGGCGACCGCCACCGATCCGCCCGGGTGGCCCGCGAATTGCGCGATCTCCGTCCCCGTCGCCAGCTCCACCAGGCGGAGCGGGACCGCCCGATCGGCCGCCAGCACCCGCAACCCGTCCGGCGACACAGCCAGCGACTCGATCCTGCTGTTTGCCCAGCCGCCTGCCGTGTGGGTCAGCTTCCCCGTGCCCAGGTCCCACAGTCGCAGCGTACGGTCGTGCCCACCGGAAACCAGCGACCGCCCATCGCGCGTGAAGGCGAGACAGGTGAGCGTCCCACGATGTCCCGGCAGGACCCGCCGCAGTTTGCCGGTCGCTGGGTCGCGAAGCTGGACTGCTCCGGTGCTTCCGCCCGTGGCCAGCAGTTTGCCGTCCGGCGCAAAGGCGACGCAGTCGAGCGTCCCCTCGCCCTCGATCCGCTCGATCTCCTTGCCGGTGCTCGCCTCCCACAGTCGCAGCCCGCCGTCCTGCCCAACCGTGGCAACCACCTTGCCGTCAGGTGACAGCGCCGCGGCAACTGCGCCACGGTGTCCGGCGGCGGGCGACCGCTCCTTGCCGGTGGCCGCGTCCCACAGCCGGATGGTGCGGTCCTCCCCCGCCGAGGCCAGCATGCTGCCGTCAGGCGAGAACGCGACCGCCTTGACCTCCCCGGCATGTCCGCGGAGTGTCCGGCCGCGTTTGCCGTCGGCAGCGTTCCACACTCGCACCCGCCCACCTGAGGACGCCCCGGCCAATGTCCGGCCATCGGGCGACCACGCAAGACTCGCCACGCGCAGGACGTCGCCATCTTCGCCAGCGCCGGCCAGCTTGTGGACCTCCTTGCCGGTGCGCAAATCATGGAGCGAAGAAAGATTATTGTAATCCGCGATGGCGACGAGGCTGCCGTCAGGAGCGGGAGCGAAGCTCTGCGGGAAGCTCTTGAATTGGCGAATTTTTTCTCCCTGCTTTGTCCACAGAGTAACACCCTCGTCGTTGGCTGCGCCGACAGCGAGATTGCCGTCGCGCAGGAAGGCGAGGCCCTGGACCGAGCCAGCGGCGCGGAAGTCGCGCACCGTGCGCAGGGTCGTGGAATCCCAGAGGTGGACCGTCCCATCGTCGGTACCGGCGGCCAGCAGCCCGCCCTTCACCGTGATGGCGACCGCGTTGACCCACTCCTCAACCCCGAGTAACTTCGCTCGCTCCTTGCCGGTCTTCACATCCCACAGGCGGGCCGTGCCGTCGGCGCCTCCGGTCAGCAGAGACTTGCCATCGGGCGCGAAGGCGACACAGCGGACCTCTCCCTTGTGGCCGAGGAATCGCCGCAGTTCCTTGCCAGTCGCCGACTCCCACAGGCGGAGGGTGGCATCACCGCTGACCGACGCCAGCGTCTTGCCGTCGGGAGAGAAGGCGAGGGCGAGGACCGGCCCGCCGTGGCGCCAACGTACCGTCCCGGCGCGGGCGACAGCATCCGCCGGCAGCGCATCACCGGCCCGGTCGACACGGGGCGGCGCCGCAGCCGCGCTGGCCGAGAGGACGAGGGCGAGGAGCAGCACTCGAGGAGATCGCGACATGGCCGGCCCTCCGTTTCATGAAATTCCCTCTTCATGACGAGGGCCGGTGCCGAACCTAACCGCGTGCCGATGGTTGGAAACCGACCCCATGACCTGATACCCTTCTCCTCTGAAGTGATGCACCCTTTGCCCGCGCGAAGCGAGGGAACTCCCGATGAACGTATGCCGACTTACTAGCTCCCTGCAAGAGGGCACGTGGTCCGGGGTGTGCCATGCTTGGGCGGCCTGGTGCGGCTGGGTCGATCCCCCGGACCACGCGGGCCGCCCAAGCATGCCACGCAGCCGCCAGACCACTTTCCCCAATCCCAGGAGCTATTCAGGCCACTGTCTACTGCTCGCCGTCTTCCTCATGCCGTTTACCCCGGAACGTGCCGACTGGAAGCCGGCGAAGGGACCGCTGCTGACGCGCTGGGCGAAGGATGTCCGTCCCGACCGCGTCCTCCCTGAGTATCCGCGCCCGCAAATGGTGCGCAAGGACTGGCTCAACCTCAACGGCCTGTGGGACTACGCCATCCGGCCGCGCAAAGAGGGACGGCCGGAGAAGTTCGACGGACAGATCCTCGTGCCCTTTCCCGTCGAGTCGGCGCTGTCAGGCGTGATGAAGCGCGTCGGTTCGGAGCAGCGCCTCTGGTATCGGCGGACATTCCGCGTGCCGATGGCGTGGACCGGGAAGCGTTGTCTGCTGCACTTTGGCGCCGTCGATTGGGAGACGGTCGTTTGGGTCAACGGCAAGAAAGTCGGCGAGCACCGTGGCGGCTACGATCCCTTCACCTTCGACATCACAGACGCGCTGAAAACGGAGGGCGAGCAGGAGCTGCTCGTGGTGGTGTGGGACCCGACCGACGCGGGCCGCCAGCCGCGCGGCAAACAGGTGCGCAGGCCAGGCGGCATCTTCTACACGCCGACAACGGGTATCTGGCAGACCGTCTGGCTGGAGCCGGTGCCTGAATCGTACATCCATTCGCTGAAGATCGTACCCGACTTTGATAAGGAGAGTGTACGGGTCGTCGTCGAGGCGAGTGGGAAGCCGGGTCTGCAGGTGGGCTTGCGTGTTGACTCCGGGAGCGCGGGATCCGATGATACGCTCAAGTACGAGAGGCCAGAGACCATCCTGGGCAAGGCAGGGGAGGAAATTGTCCTCGAAGACTTCCCGCGCAGTCGGGCCTGGTCGCCCGAACGTCCGTTTCTTTATGACCTGAACGTCGAGCTGATGTCACAGGGCAAAAAGATCGACGAGGTCAAGAGCTACTTTGGTTTGCGGAAAATCGCTCTCGGCAAGGATGACAAGGGCACCACCCGCATCCTGCTCAACAACAAGCCGTTGTTCCAGTACGGACCGCTCGACCAGGGCTTCTGGCCCGCTGGCCTCTACACCGCTCCGACTGACGCCGCCTTGCGTTACGACCTAGAGATGACGAAGAAACTCGGCTTCAACATGGTCCGCAAGCACGTCAAGGTCGAGCCGGCCCGCTGGTACTATCACTGCGACAAACTCGGCCTGCTCGTCTGGCAGGACATGCCCTCGGGTGACGCCAGCGTCGAGCCGGGCAAGGGCGAGATCAAACGCTCGAAAGAGTCCGCCGAGGACTTCGAGCGCGAGCTGAAGGCGATGCTCGCCGCCCTGCGCAATCACCCGTGCATCGTACTGTGGGTGCCGTTCAACGAGGGCTGGGGACAGTACGACACGAAGCGGATTGTGGAACTCGTCAAGAAGGAGGACCCGACGCGACTGGTGACCTGCGCCAGCGGCTGGAATGACGTGCCCAGCGCCGGCGACGTCCACGACATTCACGTCTATCCCGGCCCCGGCGCCCCGAAGTCCGAGGCGAAGCGGGCAATCGTCCTCGGCGAGTTCGGCGGACTCGGCCTGCCGTTACGCGGCCACACCTGGCAGGGCGAGAAGAACTGGGGCTATCGCACCTTCAAGACGCAGTCCGAGCTGACCGAGGCGTACCTTCAGCTGGTGGCGGGGCTGCGCATGCTGATCCCGCGCGGCCTATCGGCGGCGGTCTACACGCAGACGACCGACGTCGAGGTCGAGGTCAACGGCTTGATGACCTACGACCGGGCTGTCGTTAAAATGGACGCGAAGCGCATCACCGCGGCGAACCATCGTCTCTACCTGCCGCCGCCCGAGGTGAAGACGCTCGTTTCGTCGTCTCAGAAGGAAGGGCACGAGTGGCGCTACACGACCGAGAAGCCGCCGGCCGGCTGGGCGAAGCCCGACTTCGACGACTCTTCATGGAAGAAAGGCCTCGCCGGGTTCGGCACGAAGGAGACGCCGGGAGCGGTCGTGCGAACGGAATGGAAGACTTCGGACATCTGGATACGGCGGACGGTCGAACTGCCGGAGAAGCTGCCGCCCGGGCTGGGTCTCTTGATCCGCCACGATGAGGATGCGGAGGTCTATCTCAACGGCCGGCTGGTGTCGAGGCTCGGCGGGTACACGACGGATTACGCGCTGGTCCCGCTAGACGGGTCGGCGGTCAAGGCGCTGAAGGCGGGCCGCAACACGATAGCCGTGCATTGTCACCAGACGACGGGCGGGCAGTACATCGACGTCGGCGTGATGTCGATCCGCGAGATTTCGAGGTAGGCGGGGCACTCTTGCCCCGCTCTTCCAAACCGGCGGGGCACTCTTGCCCCGCTCTTCCAAACCGGCGGGGCACTCTTGCCCCGCTCTTCCAAACCGGCGGGGCACTCTTGCCCCGCGCACGATGGGAGGGGCAGGAGTGCCCCGCTACCCGTGGCCGGGTGCCGCGTCTCCTCGCTTATTCGACGGGGGGAAACACAAAGAACTCGTAATCCTCGGCCCGTGCCACCAGCCCGGCCTTCACAGGGTTCTCGAAGATGTACTGCATCTTCTCTTCAAGCTCTTGATCGTTCCGCATGATCCGATCGTATCTTTCCTCCTGCCACACTTGTCCTTTCGTCCCGAGGAGCTGGTTGATGCGTCGGGCGCTGGCCCCTTTCAGCCCTTTCAGGATATCAGCGAGGTCGTACCAGTGGCCGGGACCACACGGACGAGGGTAGAGCAACAGGTGGACATGATCCGGCATGACGACGGCGAACACCAACTCATAGCGCTTCCTGTGATCGAACAGGATGTGCTGCATGACGACACGGCGGGCCTGGGGCGGTAGCGGGCCGCGCCTGGAATTAAATGTCACGAAGTAGACACTGCCCCCCGCTTGCCAGTGCGGAAGATGGGCTCGGCGAATGAGCAGTTCCTCAGTGATCCCGTTTTGTTGTTCTTGCTGGGACATGGGCAACCTCCAACCTCCCGGTAGGCGGGGCACTCTTGCCCCGCCTACCCCGATGCGGGGCAAGAGTGCCCCGCCTACCCCGACGCGGGGCAAGAGTGCCCCGCCTACCCCGACGCGGGGCAAGAGTGCCCCGCCTACCGCAGGATCTCCTTCACGACGCGGTGCTTGCCGCCGTTGAGCAGCGACAACTCCTGTCCGTTGCGCCGGTAGATCAGCCGGCCCGCGTCGATGCCGAACAGGTGCAGCAGCGTCGCGTGGAAGTCGTGGTGCGTCACGACATCCGTCACCGCGTGATGGCCGAAATCGTCGGTCGCTCCGTAGACGCAGCCGCCCTTGATGCCGCCGCCGGCCAGCCAGTAGCTGAACCCGTAGGTGTTGTGGTCGCGGCCCACGTGCGACGGCCCTGTGTCGTTCTGGATGACCGGCAGGCGGCCCATCTCGCCGCCCCAGCAGACCAGGGTCGTGTCGAGCAGCCCGCGCGCCTTCAGGTCCTTGACCAGGGCGGCAGCCGGTTTGTCCGTCTTGCGGCATGCGGCGGGCAGTTGCGAGCGGATCGACCCGTGATGGTCCCAGAGCTGGTTTTGCGTGAACACCTGGACGAAGCGAACGCCGCGTTCGACCAGCCGGCGGGCGATCAGGCAGCGCGTGCCGTAGTCCTGGGTGAGCGGATCGTCGATGCCGTACAGTCGCTTCGTCGCCGCCGACTCGCCGGCCAGGTCGAGGGCCTCCTTCGCCGCCGTCTGCATGCGGGCGGCCAGCTCGTAACTGGCGATGCGCGCCTCCAGGTCCAGCTCGCCGGGATGCCGCTCCAGGTGGTCGTGATTCAGCTTGTTGAGGTAGTCGAGGTAACTCGCCTGCGGCGCTCCCTTCAGGCGGGCCGGGGGATCGAGGTTGAGGATGCGCGGTTCGCGCGGCCGCACCACCGTCCCCTGGAACAGCGACGGCAGCCAGCCATTGGACCAGTGGTCGGTCCCGCACACCGGCAGACTCGCCGGGTCGGGCAAGGCGACGAACGCCGGCAAGTTCTGACTGATCGTCCCCAGGCCGTAGCAGACCCAGCTGCCCAGGACCGGATGCCCGCCCGTGATGCGCCCGTTCGCCAGGGCGTAGATCGACTGGCCGTGATTGTTGACCCCGGTATGCATCGAGCGGACGACGGCGAGATCGTCGACGATCTCCGCGGTGTGGGGCAACAGCTCAGACACCTCGGTGCCGCAGCGGCCGTGCTTCTTGAACTTCCACGGCGAGGCCAGCACCTTGGACGACGCCTGGGCGGCGTTGTCGTACTTGATGGTGCCGGGGAACGGCTTGCCGTCGTACTTGCCCAGCAGCGGCTTGGGATCAAGCAAATCGACGTGACTGGGACCGCCCTGCATGAACAGCGAGATCATCGCCGTCGCTTGTGGCCGAAAGTGCGGCTCCTTCGACTTCAGGTCGAAGGTCTGCTTTTCCAGCTCAGGCCGCGACGGCGCGGCCAGGAGTTGCTCGCGGTCGAGGAGCCACGCCAGGGCGACGGTGCCAACGCCGAACGTGCTGGATTGCAGCAGTTCGCGTCGCGTCAGGGGCCGCCGGAATAATGAAGGTGTCGCGCTCACGGTCGCTCCTCAGCGGATTTGGACTGCGGCGATCGTCGCCACTTTGGTTGTTTCTTTTTTCGCCCTGTCGCGCCAAAGAAAAAAGCTAAAGCGGCGACGATCGCCGCAGTCCGAATCAATCAACGTACAGGAATCGGTTGCTGCTCAGCAGCGCCTGGCAGAACGTCGCCAGAGCCTGCCGCCGTGGATCGGGCTGCTTCTTCGCGGCGGAGTGGACAACGGCCTCCTGCCGGGAGAGGAAAGCGACGGCGTCGCTCATCTCCTCCGCAGTCGGGTCGGCGGCGAAGACCAGGCGCCAGGCTCGCGTCACGTGGGCCTTCGGATCGGCCCCCGCCTCACGGATCAGCCGAGCGGCAAACGCCTCGGCCTGCTCCAGGATGAAGTCGTTGTTCATCAACATCAGCGACTGCGGCGTGACCGTCGAGCTGTTGCGACACTCGCAGTTCGGCTCGGCGGTTGCGCCGTCGAATGTCTCCAGCACGCCCAGCGGCTGCGAGCGGCGCACCTGCACATAAACGCTACGCCGATTCACTTCGTCCTCGGGCAACGGTTCGGCGGTCGTGGTGCCACGAGCGAGGTCCTTGATTCCCTTGCCGACGACCACCTGGCCGACATCGTTCTCGCGGACCGGGACCGCCGGTCCGAACATCTTCAGATTCAGGTTGCCGCTGACCGCCAGGACGCCATCGCGGATCGCCTCCGCCTCGAGGCGCCGCACCGGCATGCGGCCGAGCAAGCGGTTGTCCGGATCGA
>JACOUH010000315.1 GCA_016177925.1 Planctomycetota bacterium
ATCCGTGAGATCGCTGGGGTAGGCTTGACGCATGACAGAATCCTTGTCCTGGTGTTCGTATGTTCTTTTTGCACAAAACAGCCCGCCCCTTCAGCTTATGAAGAATCCTTGCTTTTTCAACAGCCTGTAAGGCGGCTCAAAGAATTGGCCACAGATGAACACAGATGAACACAGATTAAGAAAAACAGATGAGCAAAGAAGGGGGAAGAGGAGAAGGAGGAGCAACGATGGACGAGGAGAAACTGAATCAGCTCAGCGAGCGGATCATTGGCTGTGCGTTCAAGGTGTCGAACGTTCTGGGGTGCGGCTTTTTGGAGAAGGTTTACGAGAACGCGCTGGCGCACGAACTGCGAAAGAACGGACTGAAGGTCGAACAACAACACCCGATCTCTGTCTACTACGACGGAGTCAACGTCGGCGACTTCTATGCGGACCTTCTGGTTGAAGGAACCGTCCTCGTGGAACTGAAGGCAGTCGCCGAGTTCTGCGACGACCACACGGCCCAGTGCCTGAACTATCTCACCGCCACGGGGAAGGTTCTCTGCCTGCTCCTCAACTTCGGCAGGCCGCGCGTGCAGATCAAGCGTTTCCGTGCATGAATCTGTTTTCCTGTAAATTATCCTTTTTATTCCCTCTTTCTCTCCTTATCTGTCTTTTCCATCTGTGTTGATCTGTGTTCATCTGTGGCCAATTCTTCTTCGCATGGGGGCGGGCATGGGCAGCGAGGTGGCGGACAAGGCCGATTTCTCGGGCATCCGCTACGCGCAGTGCTGGGAAGATGCCGACGTCCTCGTCGAGGGGCTCGATGTGCGCCCCGGCGATGTCTGCCTGTCCATCGCGTCCGCCGGCGACAACTCCCTCGCCCTGCTGACACGCAACCCGTCCCACGTCATCGCCCTCGACCTCAGCCCGGCCCAGCTCGCTTGCCTCGAGCTGCGCGTCGCTGCCTACCGCGAACTGTTACATCCTGAACTGCTCGAGCTGATCGGCTCGACGCTCAGCACGCGCCGTCTTGATCTCTACCGCCGCTGCCGGCCGCTGCTTACAGCTGCGGCACGCGAGTTCTGGGACGCTCATCCCAAGGAGATAGCCGTGGGCATCGGTGGCGCGGGCAAGTTTGAGCGCTACTTTGCCCTGTTCCGCCGCCGCGTGCTGCCGCTGGTCCACGTCCGCCGCAGCGTCAACGCCCTCCTCCACGGCGGGACGCGCCAGCAGCGCGTCGCCTTCTACGATCGCCAGTGGGACACGTGCCGCTGGCGGCTGCTGTTCCGCGTCTTCTTCTCGCGCTTCGTCATGGGCCGCATGGGCCGTGACCCGTCCTTCTTCACCTATGTCGAGGGCAGCGTTGCCGAGCGCATCCTGGGCCGGGCGAAACACGCCGTCACCGAGCTGAATCCCGCCGATAATCCCTACCTGCAGTGGATCATGACCGGCCGACACACGACGGCCCTGCCGATGGCGCTGCGGCCGGAGCACTTCGACACGATCCGCCGCAACCTCGATCGCCTCGAGTGGCGCTGCCAGTCGGTCGAGGACTTCCTTCAGTCGCAGGAGCCCCGCTCGGTCGACCGCTTCAACCTCAGCGACATCTTCGAGTACATGTCGGAGGACAATTACCGTCGTCTGCTGGAACAGCTCGTCGGGCGCGGACACAAGGGAGGACGTCTGGCATACTGGAACATGCTGGTCCCGCGCAGCCGGCCCGACTCGATGGCCGATCGCCTGCGACCGCTGCCGGAGCTGTCGCAGAAGCTGCATCTGCAGGATAAGGCCTTCTTCTACAGCCGCTTCATCGTCGAGGAGATCCGATGATGGTGAACCCGTGGCTGGGCATGGCGCTGGTGGTCGTCACGCTCCTCGTCGTGATGGGCGGACTGCGGCTATGGCAGACACTCGGCACGCCGCAGCCCGAGCTGGTCCGCAAGTTGCTGCACATCGGCATGGGCTCGGTCACGCTCAGCTTCCCCTGGCTGTTCGCCGAGGCCTGGCCGATCCTTGTCCTCGGCATCCTGTCGGTTGGCGGGATGATGTCGCTGCGCCTGGTCAAGGGACTCAAGAGCAGTCTTGGTTGTGTGGTCAGCGGCGTGTCGCGCGTCTCGCTGGGTGAGATCTACTTCCCGCTCGCCGTCGGCATCCTGTTCCTGCTCTACCTACACGAGGACCCCGACCAGCCGGCCCGGCGACAGGTGCTCTACTGTGTGCCACTCCTGCTGCTGACCCTGGCCGATGCCGTGGCGGCATTGATCGGCGTCAACTACGGCAAGTGGCATTACACCACCTCCGACGGCCGCAAGAGCACCGAGGGCTCGCTCGCCTTTTTCATCTGTGCCTTTTTCTGCGTCCAGGTCCCGCTGCTGCTCGCCACCGACACGGGCCGCCTCGAGACGCTGCTGATCGCCCTCTTGATCGCCTGGCTGGCAACGATGTTCGAGGCGATCTCCTGGGCCGGGCTCGACAACCTAGCCCTGCCGCTGATCTCCTACTTGTTGTTGCGGATCTACCTCGACATGGATGCGCAGGAGTTGACATGGCGATTGGCGATTACTGGAGGGTTGATGGCGTTCGTGATGCTCTGGCGCTTCCGCACGACGCTGCAGGGCAGTGCCGTGCTCGGCGCCTTCCTGGTCGGTTACATCAGCTGGGCCCTGGGTGGCTGGCGCTGGCTGCTGGCCCCTTTGATCCTGTTTCTCAGCTACACGCTCCTATCGCCGCGGACGGAGGTCAACAGCCGGCGCATCCACAATGTCCACGCGGTGGTGTGCGTCTCCTCGGCGGGCCTGCTCTGGCTGTTTGCTTATCGCATCCTTGGCGATCCCGCACTTGAGGGACAATTTCTCTACCTGTTCACGCTGTCGTTCGCAGCTCACCTGGCGATCATCGGCATTGCCCGGCTTGGCTACGACTACCCGCGGCTGTCGGCCCCGTCCCTGTTGGTCATCTGTGTCTTGCAGGGCTGGTTGCTGATGTTCTTGCCGTATCTCGTGCTGGAGTGGTTCCGGCCCTTGCAGATGCGCTATGCCTTCTGCGCTGTGCCGGGGGTGGCGCTCGCGGCCCTGGGGTTCTACGCGACCCAGCCGCAGGTCCATGACTGTCCGCTGGACACGCCGCGCTGGCTGCGCCAGGCGGCCAACGCCGGTCTCGGCTCGGCCGTCGGACTCCTGCCGTTCTACCTGATCTGATCAGAGCACGTCCCTTCGCTCTCCCATCCGACCGATCCAAGCGGGGGCTTGTCGCGGAACAGTTCGCGTGAGAAAATCCCTTGTCGTTCATGGCATCCGCCGCCCGGCCGTCGGGCTGGTCGGCGGGGGGGTGTCGGATAGGATGAGGTTTCTCGGACTGCGCGGGGAGGAGTCATGGCCGAGGAGAGGGACGTGTACGTCTATCTGCTGCCCGAGCTGGCGCCGCCGGAACAGCTGCGCCAGGCGGTAGCGGTCGTCGTCGACGTGCTGCGGGCCACTACCTCGATCGTCCACGCGCTCGCCGCCGGCTGCACCGCCGTGCTGCCCTGTGCCGAGGTCGACGAGGCGCGGACGCTGTCGGGCTCGCTGCCGGCCGGGCGGGTGCTGCTGGCCGGCGAGCGCGGCGGACTGCCGGTCCCCGGCTTCGACCTGGGCAATTCGCCGCGCCGCTTCACACCGCGGGCCTGTCGCGGCCTGTCCGTGGTCCTGACCACGACCAACGGCACCCGCGCCCTGGTCCGCTGTGCCAGCGCCGCCCGCACCCTGGTGGCCGCCTTCGTCAACTACAGCGCCGTCTGCGAACAATTGCGACACGAGACGCGTCCTGTCTGTATCGTCTGCGCCGGCACCGAGGGCGACGTCACCCTGGAGGACACCCTGCTGGCCGGCGCCCTGGTCGACTTCCTGTACGATCTGGGGGGTGTTCGCCTCAACGACGGCGCCCGCCTCGCCTGGGACTGCTTCGACACGCACGGCTGCTGTTTACAGGGGGCGCTGGAACTGAGCCAGGGGGGACGCAACCTCAAGGGGCTCGGCTTCGAGGAGGACATCCAGGCGGCGGCGAAGGTCGACGAGTTCGCCCTGGTGCCGGAATTGCGCCCGGGCCCACTGCGCGTCGAGGTCGGCGCCGTCGGCATCGCCAAAAGTTACTGGACGAAGTGAAACTCTTAGCCCGACGCGCAAGCGAGGAACACGTCAATCCTCGCTTGCGCGTCGGGCTAACAAGCGACAGGTGAGAAGCGATGGCCGAAGAGAAGCGGATGGACAAGATCGTCGCCCTGTGCAGGCGGCGCGGCTTCATCTTTCAGTCGAGCGAGATCTACGGCGGCATCAACGGCTTCTGGGACTACGGACCGCTCGGTGTCGAACTGAAGAAGAACATCAAGGATGCCTGGTGGCAGGACATGGTGGGCAACCCGCCGCCGGGGCCGGATGGCCAAGAGATTGCGATGGTGGGGGTCGATTGCTCGATCATCATGAACCCGAAGGTGTGGGAGGCGAGCGGGCACGTCGGCGGGTTTGCCGATCAGATGGTGGATTGCAAGAAGTGCCGCAAACGCTTTCGCGCGGACAAGGTTTACTACGTCACGCTGGATTTAAGGGTTTCTGACAATTCGGCCCAGGCTATCGATGTGATCGCTGTCGAAGCAAATGATCCACTCGAGGCGATGAGAATTGCAGAGCCACTCGGTCACCGAATCCTCAAGAAAAAGAAGGTTTCTGAGGAGGCCGTAGCCTGGAACGTGTTCGCTCTGCAGAGTGTCGGATACCCTTCCAAGCCGCGCCCGTGCCCAGACTGTGGCGCAGAGGGAGAACTTACCGAGCCTCGATCGTTTAATCTGATGTTCAAGACGTTCGTCGGCGCTGTGGAAGATGCTTCTGCTGTCGCCTATCTCCGCCCCGAAACCGCCCAAGGCATCTTCGTCAACTTCCGCAACGTCCTCGACAGCACGCGGCTGAAGCTGCCGTTCGGCATCGCCCAGGTCGGCAAGGCGTTCCGCAACGAGATCAACCCGCGCAACTACACCTTCCGCAGCCGCGAGTTCGAGCAGATGGAAATCGAGTTCTTCTGCCACCCGGCCGAGTCGATGAAGTGGTATCAATACTGGCGTGACGTCCGCATCAAGTGGTACACGCAACTCGGCATCAAGTCGGACCGGCTGCGGCCGCGCGAGCAGACGCCGGAAGAGCGGGCGCACTACTCGGTCGGCACCACGGACATCGAGTACCTGTTCCCCTTCTCGGA
>JACOUH010000316.1 GCA_016177925.1 Planctomycetota bacterium
CCAGCGCGGCGAGCACATCACGCTCACGGTGCGCTACCCCCAAGACGCTCCGACCCCGGCCGAGGACACCGACGTACGCGTTGCCGTGCTGAACAAGGACACGCAGGAGCGGACCACGCTCAAGCTGGCCCACGTCAAGGGGAGCCGCGGCCGGTTCGAGGGTGTGCTGACGCGCACGCCCGTCGGCCGCTATGAGTTCTCTCTGGAGAGGCCGACCGTGCCGGGGGGCTCGCAACCGCACGCCGAGAGCAGCGTGATCGCGCCACCGGGCGAGTTGCAGCGGACGCGCATGAACCAGGGGGAAATGGAGGAAGCGGCACGGGAGAGTCACGGCCGCTTCTACACGCTGGCTGAGGCCGAGCAGCTGCTCGACGACCTGCCGAGCGGGACGAGGATGACGCTCAACGCGCCCGGCCCGCCGGCGTTGATCTGGAATCACGCGCTGTTGCTGGTGGTGGCGCTGCTGTTTCTCAGCGCGGAATGGATTTTGCGCAAGCGTTACCACCTGTTATAGTCGGAATCTACTGCTTAGCCCGACGCGCCAGCGAGGTTCGCTGTGTTCCTCGCTGGCGCGTCGGGCTAAGAAGCCGGCCGACGGAGAACGATCATGGCCCGTTCGCCTCGTGCTGCCGACAGGAATCCTCTGCGACGGCGACTCGCTGCCCTGCGGCGACGCCTCCGCTTCGTCGTCACCGTCCGCGGCGTCGGCTGGCTGCTGACGCTCCTGCTGTTCGCCGCCGCCGGCGCCGGCTTCCTCGACTGGTGTTGGCGGCTGCCGGCCCTCGTGCGAGCCGTCGTCCTCGCCGGCACGCTCGCGGGCGCTGGCCTCGTTGCTTACCGTCTGCTCCTGCGACCGTTGGCGGACCGTGCCGACGACCTTACCCTGGCCCTGCGCATCGAGGACCGTTATCCCTCGCTCAACGACGCCCTGGCCAGTACCGTACAGTTCCTCGAACAGGCCGAGAAACGCGAGAAACCCGCCGAGGGTCGGCCCGCCATGCCGGTTTCGCCGGCGATGCGCCTGGAGGCAGTGCGGCGCGCCCTCAACAAGGCCGACGGCTGCGACTTCAACCGCGTCGTCGACACGCGTGGCCTCCGTACCGCGGGCCTTTCCGGCCTGGCCGCCTGCGTCCTGGCGGCAACCCTGCTCGTCCTCTTCCCGGCCCTGGCGGCGACAGCCCTGGTGCGCCTTGCCGACCCGTTCGGGTCTCACGACTTCCCGCGCGTCACAATCCTCGAACTGGGCCCGCACAAATCGCGCATCGGCCGCAAGGACGTTTTCGAGGTACGCGGCCGGGTGCATGGGGTCATCCCCGAAAAGGCAATCATCGTCTATCGCCAGGACAACGCCCCGGAGCTGAAGAAAGAAGTGCCCATCGTCAAGGACAAGGACGGCCGGGATACCCGCGACAGAGGGTCGGGCTCCTTCGCCGCCAAGTTTCCGCCCGAACAAATCCAGCACAACTTCTCCTTCCAGGTCGTCGCCAACGACGCCTCCACCGAGTGGTTCCGCGTCGAGGTTGCTCCGGCACCGACACTGACGAACCTGGACGGCAAACCGTCGCCGCAGGTTCGCCTGTTCTACCCGTCCTACACCGACCTGCCGCCCCGCTCACTGCCCGAGGGCATGGCCAATCTCGACGCCCCGCTCGGCACCATTGTCACGCTACGGGCTGCAGCCAACGTCCCGCTGCGGAAGGCCTGGATCGAGTACCAGCCGGCCCCGGACAGCAGCCCCGGCATCGTCTACAGCGCCGCCGTCGCGCCGACCGCCCTCACCACAGGGAGCGTCGCTGCCGTGGCCCTTGTGCAGGCGAACGGGCTGCAGCCGGCCAAGCTCGATGCGGATCGACGTAGCTTCTTCGTCCGCTTCCAGCCGCCGGTCAGCGGCAAGTTCAGCCTCTCGCTGCACTTCGAGGACGAGACCGGCATCGCGAACGACCGCTCTTACGAGATGCAGATCAACGCCGACCCGGCCCCAATCGTCAGCCTGGAACGACCGTCCCCGGTGAAGGAGAGCCTGGAGGTGCTGCCCGGTGCGGTCCTCCCCCTCCGCGCGGTCGCCGAGGACAAGGTCTACGCGCTCCGCTCCCTCTGGCTGGAGTACCGCACGCGGCCCGATGCTCCGATGCAGCGCCTCCTGCTGCTCAGTCCCGGCCTTGCCGTTCGCGACCTGATTACCGGACCGCTGCTGTGGCCGGGACTGCCCGCCGCGGCGGCGTTGGTTAAACCGCAGCACGCGATCATCGAGCGGCCGCTGGAGGTGGCCTCCTTCTCCCACGCGGACGGCTCGCCGCTACGGGCTGGCGATGTCCTCACCCTGCGCGTCTGTGCCGACGATTATGACGACGTCACCCCCCACAAGGCGCCCGGCTGCAGCAGCGAGGTGGAGGTACGGCTGATCACCCGGGCTGCCCTGGAGGTGGCGATCAATCGTGACGAGGCGCGCGGCCACAAGGACCTGACGGAACTGCGGCAGCAGCAAGCGGAGGCCCTCAAGAAGGTCGCCGAGATCGAGAACCGCGTCGCCCGCACCAAGAAACTGACGCCCGACGACCTCAACGAGCTGACCCGCGCCGAGCAGACGCAGCAACAGATCCGCGAACGCATCGATGCCCCGGACCAGGAAACCGTGCGCAGCCGCGTCCAGCGCATCCTTGAGACGCTGAAACAGAACCGCGTCGAGCGGTCGGCGTCGCAGGAGCGCATGGAGCGTGTCGGCAACGAACTGGACCGCCTCAGCCGCGAGGAGTTGCAGCAGATCGAGGAGCGATTGAGCACTGCCCGCAAGCAGGGCGAGGTGCCCGAGGAGTCACGCCAGGCCAGCCGCGCGAGCGAGGCGCGGCAGGCCGAGGACGTCGAGAAGTCCGCTGCCCGCGCCGCAGAGCAGGCGAACAAGCTCCAGGAACTCGCTGAAAAAACCGAGGACAAGACGGCGCGGGCAAGGCTGGAAGAAGAGTCCCGGCGGATGCAGAAGCAGGCTGAGCGCCTGCGCGAGATGGGGAAGGGCATGCGCGCGGAGGCGAAGTTGTCGCCCCAGGATGCGCAGGCGGCGGCGCGCGAGCGGGCCGCCGAACTGGCTCGCCTCGCCGAGGAGCGCGAACGCCTCGCCGCCGAGTTGCAGAAGCAGGCCACCGCCGACAGCACCGGCCGCGACCGCGACCTGCGCAAGCTCGCCCAGGATGTCAAGGATGGCGTCCGCCCGCTACGGCAGCAGGCCGCCCAGCAGGCCGATGCCGGTCGCTCTGCCGAACGCAACGAGGTCAAGGCAGGACTGACCGAGGCCCGTCGACGGCAGGAAGAGGTGGAGAAGACTCTCGGCGACCTGTTGCAGAACCTGGAACGCTGGAGCAGCACGCGCGAGGTCAAGGGCGAGTCGCGGGCGATCCTCGAGGAACAGCGCCGGCTCAACGACGAGGTCGAGGCCATGAAACGCGCGGGGCTGGGCGCCCGGTTGGAAGAGCTGAAGCCCGAGCAGCGCGCCCGCCTCGACAACGTGACCGGCGCCCAGGAGAGGCTGCGCGAGCGGATGCAGCAACTGATGCAGAAGATGAACCGCCTTGCCGAGGACCGCAAGGAGAGCGACCCCGAAACTGCCCGCGAGATGCGCGAGGCCTTCGAGCAGGCCTCGCAGCCCGGTATCACCAGTCCGATGAAGGATGCCGAGGACCAGTTGAAGTCGAACCAGCTCAACAACGCCAGCGGAAAACAGCAGGAAGCGATTGGTGAGCTGGAGAAGTTCGTCAAAAGGATGGAGGACCGCCGGGCAGCCGAACTCGACCAGCAGATCGAGCGCCTCCGCAAAAAGGAAGGCAAGTTGGAGGAACTGACCAAGCGCCAGGCCGAGTTGAAGCGGAAGGTCCGCGACGCCCAGAAGATCAAGGACCCCAAGCAACGCGAGCAGGAGTTGAAGCGCCTGGCCCGCGAGCAGCAGAAGTTGCAGGAAGAGGCGCAGGAGCTGGCGAAAGAGCTGTCGCGGCTTCGGGCGGAGCGGTCCAGTCAGTCGCTCCAACAGGCGGCGAAGCAGATGGAGGAGGCGGTACGCCGCCTGGAGCGTGGCGAGGCTCCCGAGGAGAAGCAGGAGGAGGCGCTCGACCGGCTCGACGAGGCGATGGACGACCTGGAGAAGTCGCGCGGCGCCAACGAGGCGGAGCTGGCCCGCGAGCAGTTGACACGTGTCGCCGACGTGTTGAAGCGTCTCAAGGAGCGGCAGGACGGCCAGGTCAAGGAGTCCGCCCGCATCCAGAAGGAAGTGCTGGAGCACCAAGAATGGACACGCGGTCTGCGGATTAGCCTCGCCGACATGGCCCGCGCCCAGGAGGGGTTGGCCCACGAGAGCCGCGACCTGGCGGCGAAGGAACTGGTGAGTGCTCCGGTGTTCGCCCGGCTGATGCGACGCGCGGCGGACTCGATGCTGGAAGCCGCGCAGCAATTTGACGAACGCGCCAAACGAACCATGGAGCACGACAAGAACCTATCCTCCCTGGAGGGCGACCCGGCCCAGAAGAGGGCGCAGCAACGGTTGCAACAGCTGCTCGACGCGCTCAAAATGGAGGAAGGGGCGAACATGCGTCCCGCCAGCGGCAAGGGCGAGGGCGAGGGCAGTGGCCGCGAACTCGGCGACAACATCCCGCCCCTGGCGCAGCTCAAACTGCTGCGGGCGATGCAGGCCGAGGTCAACGAGCGGACCAAGGACTTTGCGAAGAAACATCCCGATACGAGCAAGCTGACCGAGCCCCAGAAGAAGGAACTGCAAACGATCCAGCGCGAGCAGCGCGAGGTCGCCGAACTGGTCGAGGATTACTCTGGGCAATCCGCCCCGAACGACGGAGACAAGGAATGAAACGCCCCACGCTGATCGTCCTGTTGGCCGTTGTCCTCGCCCTGGCGGGCTGGGCCGTGGCGCAACCGTCGGCGTCTGACAACCCCTCCCCCCGGCCCCCTCCCCGGGGCGGAGAGGGGGAGAGAAACCAGGAAAACCGTGGTCTTGCTCCCCCTCTCCTTGTGGGGGAGGGGGACGGGGGGAGGGGTTTGCGGCCGGCCCCCGAAGGCCAGGACCCGCCGGTGCGCCTCAAACGGAAGAAGCGGCCCGCCCAGGAGGAGCCGCCGCCCAAGCCGGACAAAGTGGAGCAGCCCGACCCGGTCGAGGGCGCGAAGAAGAAGCCCGACGACCCGCCCCGGCCGAAGCTCGACGAGGAGGACCGCCTCGACCCCAAGGAGAATCCGAACCCCCCCGCCGGCGAGCAGCGCGACGAGCAAGAAATCCTGGAGCGGGTCGCCCGCAACGCTCGCCTTTCCGAGAAGCGGATCACCCAGCGCGAACTGGGCGAGGGCACCCGCGCGGTACAGCAAGAGATCCTCAAAGACATTGATTCACTGATCGAGCGGGCGAACAACCAGGACGATCAGGACGACCAAAACAACCAGGACCAGCAGAGCGGTCAGGAGGGACCTGGCGCCTCGGGCAGTCGTCCGGGACAACAGTCGGTCTCTCAGCGTCGCCAGCGACGGCAGAGTGCTGGCCGGCGCGATCGCGGTCGCCAGGGCCGCGACGTCGCCCGCAACTCGCAGCCGAACCAGGGCGAGGGCAACAGCACCAACCCCGGCGGCGGGGGCTCGAGCGGCGCCGGGAACAAGGAGAAGCCGGCCGACCGCGCCTTCGACCGCTGGGGCCACCTGCCCGAGAAGGAGCGGGCCCTGATGCAGAAGGAGATGGAGCAGAAGTTCATGGACAAGTACGACGAGCTGACCAAGCAATACTATCGCATCATTGCGGAGAAGAGTCGTCGGAAAAAGTGATCCTCGGGATAGTGGCGAGCGGGGAGTGTGAACCCCCGGTCAAGTCGCACCGGGGGGTTCACACCCCCCGGTGCATCGAGCGGCAGGAAGGACGAGAACCGATGTGGACGCGACGCCAGTTCCTGTCCCGCGGCGGCCTGGGGGTGCTCGGAGCGGCCGGGGCTGCCTTCGCCTTTCCCGGCGACGGCATGGACCGTCCGGGAGCGCTACCCGACGGCAGCGCCTCGCACGGCATGATCACTCCGCGAACCGACACCGCCATCGACAAGGGGCTGGCCTACCTCGCCAGTACCTCGCGCGGCGGGCCCTTCGGCATCCGAGGCAACTACCGCGGCAACGTCGCGGTCAATAGCCTGGCGGCGCTGGCGTTCATGGCCGCTGGCAACCAGCCTGACCGCGGCAAGTACGGCCGCCTCGTGACCGACACGCTGAAATTCATCCTGTCGCTGTCGCAGGCCAACGGTTTCCTGACCAACCCGCTGGCAACCCCGCACGGACCGATGTACGGCCACGGCTTCGGCACGCTCTTCCTCGGCGAGGTGCATGGCATGGTGCATGAGAAAAGCCTGCGGAAGGAGGTTGCCGACAAGTTGCGCTTGGCCCTGGATCTCATCGTCAACTGCCAGAATCGCGAAGGCGGCTGGCGCTACACGCCGCACAGCACCGATGCCGACCTGTCGGTGACCGTCTGCCAGATCGTGGCCCTGCGCTCGGCTCGCAACGCCGGCTTCGCCGTCTCCAAGGACTGCGTCGATCACTGTATCAGCTACGTCAAGCGCTGCCAGGACCCCCTGGGGCGCGGGTTCTTCAATTACATGCCGCGCGGCGGCGGTCCCGAGGACGCCTTCGCCCGCACCGGCGCCGGGCTGTCGGCGCTTTACAGCGCTGGCGTCTACTCCGGGCCGGAGATTGAGAAGGGCCTGAGCTACCTCCTGACCAAAAAGCCGACCGGCGGGGTATTCTTCCGCCCCGACATGCAGTACTTCTACGGGCACTACTACGCCGCCCAGGCCATGTGGACCGCCGGCGACCACTGGTGGGCAGAGTGGTTCCCCGCCATCCGCGACGAACTACTCAACCGGCAGCACGAGGACGGCTCCTGGGACGACGCCATCGACATCCACTACGCCACCGCCATGGCCTGCATCATCCTCCAAATTCCGAATAACTATCTCCCGATTATCCAGAAATGAGGATCGGTCCGTTGTCCGTTGTCCGTTGTCCGTTGTTCGTCGCGGTCTGCTGCCTGGTCGGATTCGTTGCCTTCCGGAGCAACGGACAACGGACAACGGACAAGGGACCCGTTTTCGTCCTGGAGACGGTCGCTGGTGAGCGTTTCCGCGGGCCCCTGGCGCAGCTGCGCCAGGACTGGAGCGTGCGCCTGGGGCCGCCGAGTCCGCGCAGCCGCGACGGCGATGCCTGGCTCACTCTGCGTCGCGCCGACCTGCCGCTGCCGTCCCACCCCGCCGATTCCCAGATCCTGCTGACCAACGGTGATCGTCTGCCGGTCGCCCCCGCCTCGCTGAAACTGGCGGGCGAACGGCTCTCCTTCCGAAGTCCTTTGCTCGTCAAGGAGGAGGCCCGGTTGTCGATCTCTGCCGTGTCGGTCGTGTGGCTGGCCGCCCCGGACGACACGGAAGATACGGAGCACTTTCGTCGCAAGCTCCTTGCGGGGGACCGGCGCCACGATGTCGTGGTGATGCGCAACGGCGATGTCCTCGAGGGCGTGCTCTCGCAACTCGGACAGCAGCGACTGCGGATCGAGGTGGCACGACGCAACGTCGATGTCGACCTGGCCAAGGTGGCCACTGTCGCCTTCAGCAGCGAGCTGGCGACCGTAGCGCGGCCGCGCGGCCCCTTCGCCCGCCTCGTCCTCGCCGACGGCACCCGGCTGTCGTTGCAGTCGGCCACCTGCGCCAACGGCGAGACACTGACCGGGACAACTGTCTTCGACGCCGAGCTCCGCGTCCCGGTCGAGCAGGTGGCAGCGCTGGACCTCCTCCAGGGTCGTTCCATCTACCTTTCCGACCTGAAGCCTCTTCGATACGAGCACACTCCGTACCTTGGCGTGGAGTGGCCACTGGTTGCCGACGGCAGCGTGACGGGCCGCGCCCTGCGCTTGGCCGGCGGGGTGTACGACAAGGGCCTCGGTATGCATAGCGCCAGCCGCGTGACGTACGCGCTGCCGCCGGGGTGCCGTCGCTTTGACGCCCTCGTCGGTCTCGACGACCACACGGGCCGGCGCGGCAGTGTCCGCGTCCGCGTCCTCGTTGACGGCAAGGAGCGCGATCTGGGCCTGAAGGGAGAGCTAACCCACCGCAACTCGCCGCTCGCCGTGCGCGTTGACGTCGAGGGGGCCCGGGAGCTGACCCTCGCCGTCGACTTCGGCGCCGGGGGCGACATCGGCGATCACGTTGACTGGGCTGATGCGCGCCTCGTCAAGTAAGTTTGCCGCTTGCAGCTTAGCAGGAGGTGCTAAGCCGCAAGCGGCAAATCAGGAGGGATTTCGCCGCTGGGCGCGACCGCGGCCCAGCCTGGGTGTGCGATTGCAATTCCGGCGACTTTTGTTATCGTCGGCGGAGACCGGCCTGGATTTCCGGTTGGACCGACCGCACGGGGGAGGCCCTTTGCTCCCCCCGAGCCTGTTCGTGGCCTTCGGGTTGCAGCCGGACGGGCGGCCTGGCCCGGCTCACAAGGATGTGGTCATGACTCTCCAGGTCCTGCATCCGCCGCCTCTTTCCCCGACGAGCGAAGCGGACGACCGCCTCGACTACGCAAGGCAGATCATCCGCGCGGAGGCAGCGGCGCTCGATTTGGTGGCGCAGCGCCTCGATGGGGCCTTCCTGCAGGCGGTCGAACTGATCCAGAGTTGTCCGGGACGGCTGGCGATCACGGGGACGGGCAAGTCGGCGGATGTTGGGCAGAAGATGGCGGGGACGCTGAACTCGACCGGCACGCGGGCCTACGTCCTTGACGCCACCCGCGCCGTCCACGGCGACCTCGGCATGGTCCACCCCAATGACGTGGCCCTGGTACTGTCGCACAGCGGCGAGAGCGAGGAGATTGTCCGCCTGCTCGGCCCCATGCGGCAGCTGGCAATGGGGATCGTCGGCATCACCGGCAACGCGGACGGGACGCTGGCCCGGCGCTCGGACGTGGCCCTGATCTACGGTCCGATCGAGGAAGTTTGTCCGCTCGGGCTGGCGCCAAGCACGAGCACGACGGCG
>JACOUH010000022.1 GCA_016177925.1 Planctomycetota bacterium
TCTGCGAAACCGTCCGGAGTACCATCATGGCGAAGCTTTTGTTCATCTATCGCGAATCCACGGAGAGCCGCGCCAAGCCGTCCGCCTTCGCGCTGAAGGAGTTGACTGCCACCGAAGAGGCAAGGATCGGCGCGCTGGTGAAGAAAGCGGTGAGCTGAGGACGGAGTAACCCGACGGCGACGGAACTCGCTCCAGCATCGAAGCCACGAAGCCGAACAGGCGCTCGCCGGACGTTGACAGCGATTACCCCACAGGGCTAAGATCTCATCAGACCAACGCCCCCGACTGGTCGGAGAATGTCCGCCGATGACGCCGGTCCAGCCCTGCCGCCCGGTCACCGTCTTGGCGTTCGCCGGCGACCGCTCCGGGCCGTTCGTCGCGCGAGTCTTCGCTGCTCTCAGGGATGGTAGAAGCGGGCGCGGCCCTGGCCCGTCCGTGCTCGAGTGCCTGCTCCTGGCCGGCCATGCAGGCGTCTCCACCGACGCTGGAGTGGCCATCTCCGGGTTCAATCCGGACGCTGGAGGCCTCGCGGCCTGGCAAGTCGTGCGGTTCGGCCGATGCCTGTGAAGCGGCTTCCCATGACATCCGATCCCGCTCCGCGATCCGACACTTCTCACCAGCTCGGGGTGTTGGCGATGCGATTCCGCCGGACACGCGATGAGGCGGTTCGCCGCGCCATCGCCGCTGAGTACGCCCGAGAGGTCCAGCGCCTAATCGAAACGGGGAACTGGGCCGAAGCGCCTGCCTTCGAGGATCAGTTGCCTGATGAGTGGATGCCCGAGGCATTCTTCGCGTATTGGTGCCCGGAGTCGCCGACCTGACCCGCTGCGAAGGAGTAGAAAAGAGTGCCCTGCGGGAATTGGACAATCAGTGGGTGGCAGACACCACCGTGGAACTGAAATGAGGAGACGTGCGCATGAGCGCGATGCAGCAACCGACCCCGAATCATCAGAGCGAGACGTTCGCTTCGGGTCAGACACAGTTTTTCGAATGCGAGGCTCTTTCCGCGGACCACCCGGAGATTCAGGCCCGCGAGCGCGCCCGGCAACAGCGCTTGCAACTCTCCAATCCAACAGAGAAGCAGGCCCGGCCCGCACCGGACGGGGAAGCGGAACAGAGCACGCAACTCGATTGACATACCCATGTCAATCGAGTTGCATGCTCTTTTCCGCCCTGACGTTCGGCTTCAATGAGGAGGCGAACCTCGACGAAGGCGCCCTGTGGCCGACCACCTTCGCGCTGAAGGGGTTGACTGCCGCCGAAGAGGCAAGGATCGGCGCGCTGGTGAAGAAAGCGGTGAGCTGATTCAAGTGGAATAAGATACTCGGTTATGTGGCAGAGGTTTCATGCGGCCTTCAATGTTTGCCAATGACAACCCGCGACCCGTGAACAGCATTCTCGGGAAGCGGACGCGATTGGTCCTCGTTGAACCCGATCGCACCGAAAGTTTCATCCTCGAACGCCTGCGAAGTTCCAAAAGGCGGGGCATTGAGGCGTACACGATTCTCGCGCGAGGGCCGGAACTGACCGCTGAGCAGATTGCGTCCTTGCAGCAAATGGTTTTTGAGCCACTGTCGTATTACGATGGCCGTCCGATCTTCAAGCGATTGCCATCCATCCCAGAGTTTGCTTTCAGGCTTCACCGCGGTGAATCGACGCTTGATTTGTTGGTTGATCTCCACAACCCCGGCTGGGAATTTTGCTGCGAGGCCGAACGCCACTGGGGTTGGAACTGGGTTGGAAGCGAGATGGTCGCACTTGCGAAGGCCTTGTTTCCTGAGCACGCCTCCGAGCATGCGCGTTCGGTGTGGAAGCGCGGCGCTATGAAGAGGCTCGCAGAGCTTGCGGCGACTGGTGCCGCATAACCGCGAAATGGCCGGCTACGCATGAGCGAACCGCGCGCGCTGGTGGAGCACTTTTTTCGCCACGAGTTCGGCCGGCTCTGCGCCGTGCTGACCCGGTCGCTCGGCATGCGCCGGCTCGACCTCGTCGAGGACGTCGTTCAAGCCGCGCTCGTGCAGGCCCTGGAAACCTGGTCTCGGCGCGGCGTGCCCGAAGACCCGGCTGGCTGGCTTTATCGCACCGCCCGCAACCTAGCGATCGACGCGCTGCGGCGGGAGCGAACCCACGCCCAGGCATTGCCGCGCCTGGCCGAAGACGCCGAGCGGGAATCGTCGCCGCTCGAAGCGCATTTCGCCGACGAGATCGGCGACGAACCGCTTCGCCTGCTCTTCGTCTGCTGCCACGAAGCGGTGCCGGCCGAATTCCGCGTCGCCCTCGCGCTGCGGACGCTCTGCGGTTTCAGCACCGCGGACATCGCCCGCGCGTTGCTCACCACCGACGCCAACGTCCAGAAGCGGATCGAGCGGGCGCGGGATCGGCTGCGCGAGCTGGACGTGGATTTTGACACGCCGGCCGCGGCCCAGCTTGGCGCTCGGCTGGACGCGGTCCTCGCGGTCGTCTATCTCCTTTTCAGTCAGGGCTGCCACGTCACCCATGGCGACCTGCCGATCCGCCGCGACCTGTGCGATGAGCACCTTTCTCTTCCGCGCTTCGGTCTGATCGACCGACGTACCGAACGACCGGTGGAAGCGGGGGACACACGGGAATGTGAAGCTGTCGCGACAAGGGCCCATTTCGTCAGCGCCAGCCGGCGCGGGCGGGCGATGGGGCCCTGGCGGTGGTAGGTCGAAGAATCTGCTTGCCGGACAAGCAAGAGATCTCTCGACCGCTGCATGGAAGCGGCGAGAGCAACCTCGACGGCAAGCACGGGGTCCTCGTGGGCGGGGAGAGCGGCGCGCGGGCAAGGCCGATCCAGGAGGAGTGGGTCCTGTCGATCCGCGACCAGTGTGAGAAAGCAAAAGTACCCTTCTTCTTCAAACCGGGGGAGGGCGTTCGCAAGCGCAAGGCCGGCCGCGACCTGGAGGGGATCAAGTACGACCGCGTCCCCCGACGCCTCGAACGGCCGGCGCTGGACAACACCAGACGCCTGGCGGCGATTGCAGACCTTGGTCGCCTGTAGGCTCTAACCCTCTCAGCCACCGAGCCGGGCCTTTTTGCTGCACCGGGAGAATGCAACCACGGCGGGCGTCCTGGGCAGGAAAGCGGAGACCCTGTGGCAGGCTGGCAGACTGCCCCCTTTCCACAGGCGCAAATCGCTCGTGACAAAAGACTTGCGGCGAGCCGGCCTGCCTGCCAAGTACCCGCCTCGCGTGGCAGGCTGGCCGGCTGCCTGGTTGCACGACGTGCGCTGCCACACGCCGCGCTGGGTTGCGCCCTCAACGAAAGGCAAGCAGTTCCACCGAGTCCGCGAATCGACAACACCAGAAGACGAGGACCGTCGCGTAGCGTGACGCAGCCGCGGTGGGGGCATCGTCGACATTCGCGAGAACATCGTCTCGGTGGTTGGCCCCTGTTCACGGCGAGGTCGTGCGGCGAAGGGCCAGCCGTCCCAGCGCTGCCCTCGCCTCTTCCGTCAGACACACCCCGGGCATTCCACCAGCCAGTTCCTTCAGCAGCCGGTGCGCCTCGCTATCCCCGGCCAACTCCAGCGCCTCCAGCGCCCGCATCTGTTTCAGTCGATCGGGCGTCGGAGACGAGCGCTGATGCGGCTCCTGTTCCAGCAGCTTCTCTATCCGGTTGCGCGCCTCAAGCGAGGGCTTCCCTGCCAGGGCCTTGCGCAAGGCCGGCTCGGCCGCGCTGCCCAGCCCCTCCAGTTCCCGTGCGGCCCTCTCGCGCACGACGAAACGGCTACTATCGAGGTCGGCGATCAGCCGCGCGAGATGCTTCTCGTCGATGACGGCGACCGGACGCAGGTGCTTGCGGAGGTGCGGGCCCGCTTCGGCCGGCGCCGACCCCAGACGACGCAGCGCCCGATAGGCGCGGACGGTATCTCCCGCTGCCAGGTCGGCCCGAGCAGCTTCCAATTCCGTGGGTGTGGGCGGTTTGGTCTCCTTGTGTGGTCCCCCGAGCGGGCCGGCCAGGTTCCAGACGAGGGCCGTTGTGTCCTCGCTACCGGAGACGAGCATCCTGGCGTCGGCCGAAAAGGTCAGCGACAGGATTCGTCCTTTGTGCCCCCGCAAGGCGTGCCGCTCCCGCCCGGTCGTGACCTCGACGAGGTGGATGCTCGGGTCGCCCCAGCCGCCCCAGGCCAGCATCCGGCTATCGGGAGTAAAGGTGATGGCTCCGACACGATCCGGCAGATCCATTCGCCGGACGAGTTTGCCTGTGGCCACCTCATACAGCGCAAGATAGCGGTACTGCCAGTCGGAGCTGCCGTAGGCAAGGAGGCGCCCGTCCGGCGAGAGGGCAACGGCAGAGGGCTCGAAGTTCCTGCTCAACCCTTCCGCTGCTTCTGCGGGCCCAGCGAGGGAGAATTGGCGCAGCTTGCGGCCGCTGGCGGTGTCCCAGACGTGGGCCGTGCGATCGAGACAGCACACAACGAGAGTACGTCCGTCAGGCGAGAAGGTGGTCCCGCAAACCCGCTGGCTGTGTTCCGCGAGCCTGTGCAGTTCCCTGCCCGTGGCAAGGTCCACGAGGGCCAGGGTCTTGAGCACTGCGGCCGCGTCCTTTCCCGAAACGACTCCCACCGCGGTCTTGCCGTCCGGGGTAACGTCGAAAACGCCGTAGGGAGGAAGGATGTTGGTGAGTCGACGCTGCTCGCGGAGCGTGGTCAGGTCCCACCGTCGCACCACCCTGTCCGGGCCTGTTGAAACGAGCGTGCGCCCGTCTCCAAGGATGCGGAACGCGCGGGCGGGAGCATCTCCTCCCAGACGGCCGCGCTCTCGTCCGGACTTCGGGTCCCACAACCGGATCGGGCCGTGTCCCGTTGCAGTGACAACGGTCCGGCCATCGGGCGTGATCGAGGTGAAACGGACTCCTTGATGGTGGCCGCCCGGTGGATGGATGTCCTTGCCACTGGCCACGTCGATCAGCCGCACCGTCTTCCCCTGTGCGCCCTCTGCGACGGCCAGGGTTTCGCCGCCCGGAGAGAAGGCCAGCACGCTGGCCCCGAGAGCCAGGCGGCGCCTTTCCTTGCCGGTGGCAACGTCCCACAGCCGCACCATGTTGCCAGGGCCGGACGCCGCCAGCGTCTTGCCGTCGGGGCTGAAGACGGCATCGAAGACGCCGGCTCGTTGGGCGGAGTCGGTCCGCTTTTCCTGGACCTCAAGCCCGCGGAGTTCCTTGCCGGCGGCGATGTCCCACAGGCGGACGCGAGGAGAGCGGGGCCAGGAGCCGGCACCCGGCCGAATCTCGGTCATGCCGACCGTCGCCAGCAAGGAACCGTCCGGGGACGGCACGGCAAGGCCGACAATGTCCGGGTAGCCCGCGATCTCTCGGAGCTGCTTGCCGGAAGGGATTTCCCAGAAGCGGAGGACCTTGTCCTCGCTGCCGGTGATCAGCGTCTTGCCATCGGCCGAAAACCGGCAGACCCAGATACGACCCTTGTGTGCTTGCCAGGACCGGAGGCGTTTGCCGGCCTCGACGTCCCACAGCTCGATGACCGGGTTCGGTTCGGCGACCAGGGCGAAGTATTTCCCATCGGGAGAATATCGGAAGAATAGGGACGTCCGCTCAAGGACAACCTCGCGCAGGATCTTGAGGGTGGCGCGGTCGCGGGTGCAGACCACGAAGCGGGTCGTCCGGCCTTCCTGCGAGACGACGCTCCGGCCGTCGCGCGTCAGCAGGGCGCCCCAGATCCAACCGTCTGTCTCGGGCAGGGCGCTGCCGACCTCGCGTCCCGTGGCGCCCTCCCAGACGCAGATGCCGTCGTGGCCGTGCGAGACGACCTGCTTGCCATCCGGCGTGAAGGCCAGAGAGGTGATGCCGTCCGCGTGGCGGAAGCGGACCGTCCCCAGCCGCGCCAGTGCCTCAGCGGGCAGCGGATCGCCCTGCGCATCGGCGCGACGAGATTCTTCCCGCTGCACCGCCTGCTTCGGCGGCTCGGGCGGCTGCACCGGCCCACCTCCCGCGCCCCGCGCCGCCAGCGTCACCGCCCCGGTGGTCACGATCCCAACCAGCAGGACGCCGATCCCCGCCGCTATCTTCGTGCTGGTCATCCTCGTCCCCTCCTCGGCCAGGAGCCTCACCCGGGCCGGAACCCCGCCGTCAGCCGCAGCACACGGAATCCTCACCGCCGAGGCGGCCAGTGCTCCTGCGACCACGGCCGCCGTGCAGCGCGACACCTCCACCGCTGCCAGTGCGGCGGTCAGCGTGAGGCCGCGTCGTGTGAGCCGATCGTGCAGCATCCGCCGTCCGCGCTCCAGGCGGCCTTTCACCGATCCCGGCGTCCAGTCGAGCCGGGCTGCCGTTTCCTCCTGGCTGAGTCCCTCCAGGCAGCACAGCAGCACGGGCAACCGATAGACCTCGGGCAGACGCTCCACCTCCTCGTCCACCGCCGCCAGCAGCTCCCGGGCAGTCAACTCGTCCAGCGGCCCCGGACGTGGATCGAGCGGATCAAGGAGTGGCGGACCCGCTGTCCGTCGCCGGCTCCTGTCGCGGTCGCGGCGGGCCTTCAGACTGACGCGACGAGCGACTCCATGCAGCCAGGCCGCGAGGCCCTCGGGCCGGCGGATCGTCCCGGCCCCGCGTGCCAGGGTCAGAAACGTGGCCTGGAACGCGTCCTCGACGTCTTGGGAGTTGTCGAGAGCGCGGCGGCAGACGCGCAGCACCAACGGCCCGTGCCGCGCGACGAGGTCCGCGAAGGCAGTGTCATCGTGTCGGTGGCAGAAGCGACCGAGCAGCGCAGCGTCGGAGACGTCGGTGCAGGTGGATGGGGTCAGCCAGCGAAGGTAGTCCAGCAGGTACGCGATGGTGGAGGGCATGGTGGTGGTCCTCGGCAGTGGAGGCGAGCCTCTGGCCGTAGTAGTACCCGGAGCCGGCCCGACCGCACGCCGATTCTTGCGCGGGGAGAGGATGCAAGGAATCAGCGGATAAGAATCTTGGGGACCTCAACCACCGACGCCAGGATATGCGAATGGGGGTACGTCCGCAATTGCTCACCCGTGAAGCTGCCCGTGGTCACCCCGATGACCAGCCCACAGCCGGCATTGGCTCCCTCCTCCAGGTCGGCTCGCGTGTCCCCGACCTTGGCCACGTTGCGGGGGTCCTGGATGCCCAACCGATCCATCAAGAGCCGGATCATGTCGGGGTACGGCCGGCCGCGTGGCACTTCGTCGCTCGCCACCTCGCCGTCGATGACCGAAGGCGCGTGCCAACCGAGACGCGCGAGCAAGACCTCGACCACCGCCCGGCTGAACCCGGTGTTCAGTGCCACCTTGATCCCCGCGCGGCGAAGCAACGCGAAGGTGGCGGCGGCCCCGGGCACCTCGCGGACCGAAGGATCGGTCGCGTAATAGTGCCGCATCCGGTTCACGAACTCTGCGTGGATGGCATCGACCTCCCATGTCGAAGACCACCAGCTCAATCATGGTCTCCTCCCAGCCAGTTCGCCACCACCTGCTCCGCCAGGCCAAACGACAGGGTCATGCCGGCGCCTCCCACGCCGGTGACGGCCAGCGTCTCCGGCGTGGGCCGCGCGATGACATACGGGTCGGTGGGGTGTTTGACATACACCCCGTGCCAGCGGGCAGCGATTGTCAGGTCCGGGATCGTCACGAACGTTCGTAGGTACGCCAGAATCAAGTCGTCGATGTGCGGCTTGTCGAACGGCTCGATGGCGTCCCCGTATTCGTGAGAGTCGCCGATCACAACCTCGCCCCGCCCGTTCTGAGCGGCCAGGACGTGGATGCCGAAGCGGCCGTAGTCGGGAAGCTCTGCATCGAGGCGGCGGACCAGGGTGGGCAGGGTGGGGCAGTCCGCGAACGCGTGGTAATGGCGCAAGGTGAGCCCGGCGGCCAGCATCGTGCCCAGGTGAAACCGCTCGCCGTAGGCCTGGGACCTCATCATCTGCAGCTTGCAGGCGATCAACCCGCTGTCGGCGAACGCCGCGGGGGCCAGCTCGCGAAAGTCCGTTCCCGTGCAGAGGACGAGGCGCCGGGCGATCGTGCTCCCCTTCGCCGTGACGACGTGCGGACTCTCGTAGCGCAGCACCGGCGTGTCGTAGGCGAAGTCCACCCCATAGGTTCGCGCCAGCCAGGCGGGGAACTCGGCGAGGACCTGGCGCGGATCGACGGTCACCTCGACGGGGCTCCACAGCCCGGCGCGAAGGCCATCGGGGCGGACGGACGGGAAACGGTCGGCCACCTGGCTTGCCGTCAGCAACTCACAGGGGCGGTCCTCCTGGGTGGTCTGGCCCACGAACTCGTGGAGGACCTGGGCCTCGTCGTCGTGGTAGGCCAGGTGCAGCGAGCCCGACCGCGCGTACCAGAGGCCGCTCGCCTCTAACACCTCCAGCCACAGGTCGCGGCTTCGCCGGGCCAGGCGGTACAGCGGCCCCGACGGTTGACCAATCGGCCAGATCATACCGAAGTTGCGGACGGACGCCCCCTGGGCGCGGGGATGTCGCTCGAACACGGCCACGCGCAAGCCGCGCCGGGCCAGGTGATAGGCGTGGGCCAGGCCGAGAATCCCTCCGCCCGCCACCGCCACGTCGTAGCCCGTATTCATTCGTCCTCCCGCTTCAACAGGACTACTTCCAGAAGGGGCCGATAGTGTTCCAGGCCGGGCACGACCAGGCCGGGGACCTTTGCCGCGTCGTCCCAGCGACGCAGCGCGACGGCGGCTTGCCAGAACGGCTCCTGCTCGAAGCGGCGCACCTCGTCCGGGGAGAACGGGCCACCTTGCAGCCGCAGGCTGCGCCGGGACGCGGATGACAGTTCCGCAGAGTAGGCGGGATCGACTGCACACAGATAACGCTTGGCCGCGACGTGCAGGCGAACCGGGCCCGCGACGGCAGGCCCGAAGGAGCGCTCCAGCCAGGCAGCACCGCCCTCCTCATGCCGGCCGTCGATGCCCTTTTCCGCGAGGTCCTCCGCCAGGGCGTGCAGAAGGTGCCCCACGTCATGCAGCAGCGCCGCGGCGATCAACTCGTTGCCCGCGCCGGACGCTTCTGCCTGATGCGCCGTTTGCAAGGCGTGCTCCGTCTCGGTCACGGCCTCGCCAAAGTAGGCGCCCTGGCCCTTGTCGAGGAACAGGGAAACGATGCGGTCGATGACGTTCATTCATCCTCTCTCCTCAGAAGTCATTAGGCATTAGGCATTAGGCAGGTGGAGGGCGTTCCGGCTGCCTAATGACTAATGACTAATGACTAATGACTTCTGAGCGAAGTAGCGCCAGCACGGGATCAGCAGCACGACGCACGCCCCAGCGATGGCCCAGCTCAACGCGCGGAAGAAGGGTAGAAAGTTCTCCGCGGGCTCCAGCACGTTCCGGGCCATCATCACCACGACGTATCCAAGGTAGCCGAAGGCATCGGCCAGGTACATCAGATAGCCGATATTGCCGTGTTCCCGTGTCATGGCGAGGAGTCGCTCGAAGACGGTCGTCTGCACAACGATGTACGGCAGATACAGCCCCAGCCCGTGCAGGACCATGAATGCGAACGGAGAGAGTCCGCCCGCCTGAAGCCCCACGAGCGCCAGCGCGACCAGGATCGCCCCGCCGCCCGCCAGGGCGAGGGCGGCGAAGAAGGCGCGGCGGTTGTCGCGGAGGAACACAGCCGATCCGGTCAGCACCAGCACCGCGGCCGCCACGAGGATCTCCGACCGGGCGAACAGGCTCGGCTCCGCGGGCTCCCCGAGCAGTCCCTTCCAGATTTCCGGCGCGAAGTCGGCTCGCACGCTCCGCAGCACCGTGATCAGCACGTAAACGGACACCAGCAGCGTCAACCCGACGGCGTAGCGCCGGAAGAAACGCCAGCGTTCCTCTCGGTCCATGGGAATGCGTTCGCTCCGTGCGGCGACGTCGCGGGGAGAGGGGGCCGGGATGCGCGTCAGCATCCACACGAACAGGAGCAGCGGCGGGACGAACAGCAGGCCGGCCACAAACGGCATCCAGTACTGGCCCACCTTGGCGGCCAGCAGATACCCGCCCACGGACTTGGTGACCCCGTCGGCGACGACGAAACTGGCACACAACCCCGCCGTCAGGGCCTCTGTGTGCAGGCGCCCTTCCAGGAACCCCAGCACCAGACCGAACACCAGACCGAGCGGAATGCCGTTGAGGAACAGCCAGACGAAATTGACCGGGGCCGGCGTCAGACCGAACAGGAGCAAGCTCAGCTCGGCAGCGGCGATCAGCCCCAGGAGGAGGATCGCACGCCGCCGCGGCGGCAACTCGGCGATGACCTTGATCCCCAGAAACTTGGAAAGGGTGTAGCCGAGCACCTGGGCGGTAACGAGGACGGTCTTGTATCCAATGCCCCACAGTGCCGTGTCGGTGTAGGTCGCCGCGGTGAACGGCTTGCGAAAACCATACATGCAGAAGTAGGTGCCGAAGGCTGCCAGAAGGCACCAGGCGGACAGGGACAGTTCGCTCCCCCGCTCCGATGAGACGAGCCCGTCCTCTGCGGTCCTGGTTTCCTTCACGGATGCCCCTCTTCTTCCCGGCGCGGTGTCTCAGGCAGGGCCCAGCGGATACCGTCGCGACGGGCCAGCGCCGGCAGCAACTCGTGCGGCGAGTACCAGGCTTTTTCCAGCGGCCTGGGCCGATCGGGTGCCGCGACACTGACAAGGACGAGCAGCACAGCCAGGTGGTTCATGGTCGGCGTTCCTCCTCGGGACGGGGGAATCGCACAGGGAGCAGCGCTCGTTTCTTCTTCGCCATGGTCCGCCCTTTCGGAAGAGGTCTTCGCCGTCATTTTACAAGTGCGGCCGCTTCGGTTATCCTTCGTTTCGACTCCTCTGTGTAACGTTCTATCCCGGCCGACCGTCTTTGCTTGCAGACGAGGACCGCCATGCCGCACGACCGCCACGAACTGGGACCGCTCTTGCTTCGCTCGCGGGCCGGCGACTCTGCCGCGCGGAACGGTCTGCTCGACCACATTCGTCCCTTCCTCAAGGCGCTGATTCGCTCCTGGATCGGGCCGGCGATGTGCGGCAAACTGAACGACTCCGACATCGTCCAGGAGACGCTGCTGCGCATCGACCAGCACCTGGCCGACTTTCGCGGCGAGGAGACGGGACGGTTTCTCGCCTGGGCTCGGACCATCGCCTATCGAGCGGCGATTGACTGTAGCCGCAAGCTTGATCCAGTGCAGCACGGCAGCGGGCCACTGCACGCCGCCGCCGATCCGGGGCTGAGTCCCCTGGAAACGGTCGAACACGCCGACGACGTGCTCCAGCTGCTCGTAGCACTCGAGCAACTCCCGGAGAGGCGGCGCGCGGTCCTGCTTGGCAGGTTCTTCGAGGGGCTGAGCACCTCGCAGCTCGCCAAGCGGATGGGCATCACGGAAGGGAACGTGAGGGTGCTGGTGTTGCGGGGCCTCAAGGATCTTCGCACCTTGCTGGAGACGGACTCATGAACGCAAATGACTTTCCGGACGACTTGAACGAACCGGCCCCGACGCCCGAGGAGCTGACCGGGTCAGAGAGGCTGGAATGGGTGATGCAGAAGCTGGAACGCGGCGAGACGCCCTGGCCACAGACAGCGTCCGGTTCGCCGGAGAGTCCTGCGGTCCCCGCCGAAGTGGTGGACCGCCTCCAGCGTGCATCGGCGCTTTTCCGGCGCGAGTTGGGGCTGCTGGGGCAGGTTAGTTCTGCGAGCGGCGAGACGCGGGATGCCAGCGGCTTGCCCGCGATTGCCGAGCCCTTGCCCGATCCGTTTCCGGACGGATATGAGGTGCTGAAGCTCCTCGGGGCGGGGGCGTTCGGCAAGGTCTGGCTGGCCCGCGACCTGAACCTGGGACGCCGGCTGGTGGCGGTCAAGACGCTGAAGCGCGCGGGCGACCCGCAGAAGCTAGCCGCTCTGCGTCACGAGGCCGGCATCCTGGCCAACCTCGATCACGCGAACATCGTTCAGGTCCATGCCTGGCACGAGAAAGGCGGCGAGCATTTCCTGGTGATGCAGTACGTTCCCGGCGACTCGCTGGCGGAGCAGCTCGAGCGCGAGCGACGGCTCCCCTGGCGTTTCGCCGCTCGCTGCCTGGCAGACGTGGCGGAGGGGCTCGTCGAAGTCCATCGCCGCGGGCTGGTGCATCGCGACATCAAACCGGCGAATATCCTGTGGCACGAGGAGCGCCGCGAGGCGATGTTGACCGACTTCGGCGTTGCGGCTCGCTTGGCGGACGGCGACTCGATCGGCGGGACGCTGGCCTACATGGCTCCGGAGGGTTTCACTGGCGAGGTGTCGCCGAAACTGGACGTCTACAGCCTGTCGGTCACGCTGTTCCACCTGCTGACCGGAGAGCTTCCCTTCCAGGACGGCACGATGGAGGAGTTGCGTGCCGCGAAGATCAGTGGGCTGCGTCCAGACGACCCGCGCTGGGCAGACGTGCCTTTGCCGCTGGAGCGCGTCCTGCATGCGGGCCTGATTGCTGACCCTCGACAGCGGCCCTCGCTGGCTGACTTCTCCCGTGAGCTGCGCGCCGCCTTCCATCACTCGCTGACCGATTCGCTCGCGCTGCCGGGGTCCGCAAGCACCCGCGTGACCGGGGTGAACCTGCGCCTCATCCTCAGCCGGTGGCTGGGGACGAAACGCTACGAGTTCCTGGCCACGAGCGCTCCCGCTTCACCCGCAACGAAGCGAATCATGGAACTCATCGCCCCCGAGCCGGAGCGCGTGGTGGTGCGGACGGGCGATCGTGTGCGGATCGAGGTGCTGGCCGACCAGCCCGGATATGTTACGGTCTTCAACGTCGGGCCGAAAGGCGATCTGCGGCTGCTTTATCCCCTCGCCGGCCCGACGGCTCCGGTGGCGCTAGCTGTGGGTCATCCCCTGCACGTCGGCGACGTGCGAATGTCGCTTCCCGAGGGCCACGAGCGGCTGTTCGCCGTGTGGTCGCGCCAGCCTCTCCCCTCCAAACTGGAGCAACTGCATGCGCTGACCAATGAGCCGGCGTCCGATTCACCGAGCAACCAGACGTCGCGGAACATGGAGCTGATAGTGGATTCTCTGGAGCAGGCGGCTGGGGAGCGGTGTGTGGCTCTGCTGGAGCTGGACCACATCGGGTGACGGTTTAACAGAATCAAAGCTGCATGACTCCACTGAGGCACAAAGGTACAGGGAGGATTCGATGGGATTGTTTAGCTGGTTCAGAAAAGGGAATTCACGAAGCACTGAGGAACTCTTGACGGAAGCAAGGGCGTTGGTGCAGCAAGGAAAGAGGAAGGAAGCCATCCGAGCGTACGCCCGCATCTCCCAAAGGGCTCTCACCTCCGAGATCCTCGTCGAGATTGGAGAAGTCAATCTCGCCGAGGGTGACATCCAGAGCGTCCTAGCAAACGCCGTCCAGGCGCTTGAGCTAGAGCCAGGTTACAGTCAAGCCAGGTGTTTGCAGGGAGAAGTCCTTCTGCGGGAAGGAAGAAATCGTGACGCCATCGCACGCTTCAAGGAGGCTCGGGCGAAGAACCCAAACTGTGAATGGGCAAGGAGACGACTGGCCGAACTGTGTCCTCAACCGCGGAAAAAGTTGAAGGCAGAGGTGAACGAACACGCCACTCTAAAGAGCGGGAATTGCAATCGCAAGGACGAGAACGAAGCATGGGCACGGTCGAGGTTGACTGAACTGAATAACGCAGCTATCGCGTTATATCAGCAGGGAGAGTATCGCAAAGCCCTAGCAGCAGCACAGAAAGCGGCTCGATTTGCGTCTCAACATCTCGACAAACAGGATCCCGACTTTGCCCGCAGCCGCAATAACCTGGCGGAACTATACCGCGTGATGGGGAACTACGCGCAGGCCGAGCCGCTGTTCCGCGAGGCGATGAAGAGCACGCGTGTTGCCTTGGGCGAGCTGCATCCCTGCTTCGCCACGACTCTCAACAACCTGGCAGTACTATACCGCGGCATGGGAAAGTACTCGCGGGCGGAGGCACTGTTCCGCCAGGCGATGGCGATTCGGCGCACGGCTCTAGGCAAGGGCCACCCTGACTTCGCGGCCAGCCCGAACGATCTAGCCAGTCTGCGCGAAGCGGCGTGGTCCTTCAACTCCCCGGCAGCAGATGACTTCGCCGCCAGCCTGAACAATCTAGCCAGTCTGTACGAGGCAATGGGTGACTACGCGCGGGCTGAACCGCTGTTCCGTCAGGCGATGGAGATCTGGGGCGTAGTCGTGGGCAAGGGCCATCCGCACTTCGCCACCAGCCTCAGCAACCTGGCAGAATTGTACCGCGACCTGCGCGACCACGCGCGGGCGGAGCCCCTGCACCGCCAAGCACTGGAGATCTGGCGTGCCGCCGTCGGCACACAGCACCCCGACTTTGCCACCAGTCTGAACAACCTGGCAGGACTGTACCGCGAGATGGCATACTACGCGCGGGCTGAGCCGCTGTACTGCCAGGCTCTGGAGATCCGGCGTGTGGCCCTCGGCGAGCAACATCCCGGCTTCGCCGCCACCCTCCGCGACCTCGCAGAACTCTACCGCGTGATGGTGGACTATGCGCGGGCGGAGCCGCTGTACTGCCAGGCCCTGGAGATCCAACGTACGGCTCTGGGCGAGCAACACCCCGACTTTGCCACCAGTCTGAACAACCTGGCAGGGCTGTACTGCGTGATGGGGGACTACGCCCGGGCGGAGCCGCTGTCCCGCCAAGCCCTGGAGATTCAGCGTACAGCTCTGGGGGAACAGCATCCGGACTTCGCCGCCACCATCGGGAACCTGGCAGGGCTGTACCGGGTGATGGGGGACTACGCCCGGGCGGAGCCGCTGTACCGCCAAGCCCTGGAGATTCAGCGTACAGCTCTGGGGGAGCAGCATCCGGACTTCGCCGCCACCATCGGGAACCTGGCAGAACTATACCGGGTGATGGGGGACTACGCCCGGGCGGAGCCGCTGTCTCGCCAGGCGCTGGAGATCTGGCGCGTGGTCCCAGGCACGCAGCATCCCGGCTTCGCCGCCAGCCTCAACAACCTGGCAGGGTTGTACCGCGAGATGGCATACTACGCGCGGGCGGAGCCGTTGTACCGCCAGGCGCTAGAGATCCGGCGTGCCGCCCTCGGCGAGCAGCACCCTCACTTCGCCGTCACCCTCAATGACCTGGCATTGCTGTATTGGAACATGGGGGACTACGCGCAAGCGGAGCCGCTGTTCCGTCAGGCGCTGGAAACCACGCGCGCGGCTGTGGGTGAGTGGCATCACCACTTCGCTGCAACCCTCGGTAACCTGGCAGTACTGCACGTTGGCATGGACCGAACGAGAAAAGCGTTCGTGATGATGGTGAAGGAGGGGGCGATCGACGACAGCGTGATGGGGCATGTCTTCGCTATTGGCTCGGAAAGCCAGCGAATGGCGTTCTGTGACACGTTCCGCGGCAACCTCAATTGCCTCCTTTCTCTCGTGTGCAGCTCGCTGCGAAATTCCCCGGAAGCGATTCGCACGGCCCTGGAGCTGGTTCTGCGTCGCAAGGCGATCGTGGCCGAGGCTCAGGCCGCTCAGCGCGACGCTGTCCTGGGAGGCGCCCACTCGCACCTGGAACCCCAGCTGCACGAATGGTCCACCCTCCGGACGCAGATCGTTCGCAAACGCCTGGCCGGTCCCGGTCCCGAATGCCCCGAGGCTCACGAGCAGCAGCTCCACCAGTGGGAGGCACAGCGCGAACGGCTCGAAGCCGCCCTGGCCCGGCAAATCCCCGAGATGAGCCTCCAGCGCCGGCTCCAAGCCGCCGACCGCCGCGCCGTCGCTCTCGCCCTACCGGAAGGAGTTGCCCTCGTCGAGTTCGTCCGCTTCGACGTCTTCGACTTCAAGGCCGTCGCCCATCCTGTTGACGAGCATCGCTGGGAGCCGCCGCGGCGCTGGCAACCGGCCCGCTACCTGGCCTTCGTCCTGCCCGCTCGCGCTCCCGACGCCGTGCAGATGATCGACCTCGGTGAGGCGGGGCCGATCGACGCCCTGATCGAACTGTTCCGCGAGGGCGTCAGCCGCCCGCCCGACAACTCCGGTCGCAACATGGTCCCCCTGCCGCCCGAGGAGGAAGTCCCCGCATGGCAGCAGGCCGGCCGGGCGCTGCACGAACTCCTCATCGGCAAACTGAACCCGGCCATCCACGGCCGAACGCGACTCTTCCTCTCGCCCGACGGCAACCTCGCCCGGCTGCCCTTCGGCCTGTTGCCCGACGCCGAGGGCCGGCGGCTGATGGACACATACACGCTCAGCTATCTCGGCAGCGGCCGCGACGTCCTCCGCTTCGGCGCCGCCTCGACCGGCACCCCCACGCCGCCCCTGGTCGTCGCCAACCCCGACTTCAACCTCGGCGAACGCGGGCCGGGACGCCCCGGCTCCTCTCCGCCTTCGCGCACCTGGTCGCTGCGCCAGACGCTGCGGAAGTATCGCCCCTTCAAGCCCTTGCCCCACAGCGGCGTCGAGGGCGACCACATCGCCGACAGCCTGGGCGTCAAGCCGTGGCAGGGACGCGAGGCCCTCGAAGGTCCCTTCAAGCAGCAGTGCCGCTCGCCGCGCATCCTGCACTTCGCCACGCACGGCTTCGCCCTCGACGAGGAACGCCCCGACCCCAACGCAGCGGGACGAGGCCTGCGCTCGTTCGGCGAAGCGCTGGCGCATCCCGGACCGCGGCCGTCCAATCCGCTGTTGCGTGCGGGCCTGGCCCTGGCCGGCGTCAACACCTGGGTCCGCGAGGGAACGCTTCCCGAGGAGGCGGAGGACGGCATCCTGACGGCGGAGGACGTCTCGGGCCTGAACCTGCTGGCGACGGAACTGGTGGTGCTCAGCGCCTGCGAGACAGGCCTGGGCGAGGTGAAGACCGGCGAGGGCGTCTTCGGCCTGCAACGGGCCTTCACGCTGGCCGGTGCCAAGACGCTGGTGATGAGTCTGTGGAGCGTGGACGACGAGGCGACCCGCGAGCTGATGGAGGACTTCTACCGGCGCATTCGCAACGGCGAAGGACGGGCCGCAGCGTTGCACAACGCCCAGCAGGCGCTGCGGCAGACGCATCCGCATCCCTACTACTGGGGCGCCTTCATCTGCCAGGGCAATCCCGATCCGCTGCCGCCTGTTTGAACACTGGCCGTGGTCGGAGTTGGGCGAGAGCCTTCCTCGGTTCGGATGGAGATGTGCCGGAAGCCCGGCATCCGGCACCGAAGGCTTCTCTGGAGCACTTCGCGAAACGGTGGTTCGTTTGTAGCGGAACTGCGGGAAGTGACGAGATTGATGTTCTCTCTGCGGCCGGGCCAGCCGGAAAGAAGCTCATGGGGGTGTGGCGGAAAGTTTCCAACTTGCCGGGCAGGCACCGGCAAGTTGGAAACTTGTCGCCACAACCCTGGGCTCTGCTTTCGTGCTGGGGTAATATCCCCCACGGAACGGAGACGACAAAGCGTGTTCGCGGTGCTCGCCGTCACGCCTTGCCGCGGAGGACGAGGATCACTTGCAGGGTGCCCTTGCGCGGCGGCTTGCGGCCCTCGAGGAAACGCTTGACCTCGGACGACTGCGGACGGTGTGCCTGACCGGAGGCCATCGCCAGTCCCCATCGCTGCGGCGCCTTGTCCGCGGATGTCCCGGCAGAGGGCCGCGCCGCGCCGGTTGCCAACGCGCCGACCACCGGGTCCGCCGTCTGTTCCGCCAGAGGCCGGGACAGGTCGACGCCCACCGGAACAGGTGTCTTACCCCCCGTCTGGCGCAGGTCAACGCCCAGGTAGAGCGACAGGAACTTACGGTGCTCCGGCATCATGCGGAACAGGACGACGTTGAAGTCCGAACCGGCAAACTGACCGAGGGCCGGCTTCTTCGGGTCGAAGTGGGTGTCCGCCGGCCCGCCGAGCCCCTCGAGCACTTTGCCCAGTTCGTCCGCCGTGAGGTCCTCGAGATAAACGAAATAATTGGTCCGGAATTGCGGATTCTTGAGGCGGGCCAGCGCGAGCGGGTCGACGAGGAGGTCGACGCCGGCGGCCTTCAGGGCGGCCTGGACGCGCGGGAAGGCATGCGTCCCCTCGCGGCAGAGCAACTCCAGGTAGAACGCCTTGTCGCGGGCCAGGTCCTGCTGCAGCCGCTTGCGCTCCGTTTCCTGCGTCAGCTCACGCAGCTTGAACAGCGACGGCACCCAGACGGTCACCTCGCCCGGCTTGATTGGCTCGACGACCTGGCCGGTGCTGATGCGGCCCGGCGGATCGTCCGAGGGCTTCTCGCGGCCGGCCGGGTCGGAGGGCTTGCGGGGGTCCTTGGCGTTCTGCTCCGGGTTCGTCCCGTTTTTCTCGCCGTCCCGCCCCTTCGAGGGGCTCTCCTCGGGGCGTCCCCGGGCGATGCCTTCCTTGTCCGGTGGCGGTGGAGGGTCCTT
>JACOUH010000317.1 GCA_016177925.1 Planctomycetota bacterium
ATCCTCGCCCCCGCGGGTCTGACCGCCGGCGATAAGGTCCTCAGCGGCGAGAACGCCGAGCCACGCACCGGCAACTGCCTGCCGCTGCGCAAGATCCCGCTCGGCATGACGATTCACAACCTCGAGATGCAGCCCGGCCACGGCGGACAGCTGTGTCGCTCTGCCGGCACGTCGGCGACGCTGACCGCCCGCGAGGGCAAGTGGGCGCAGATCACCTTGCCGTCTGGCGAGGTGCGCCGCCTGAGTTCGGAGTGCCGGGCGACCATCGGCGCCATCGGCAACGCCGACCACATGAACCTCAGCCTCGGCAAGGCCGGCCGCAAGCGCTGGCTGGGACGCAAGCCGCACAATCGCGGCACGTCGATGAACCCGGTCAGCCATCCGATGGGCGGCGGCGAGGGCCGCACCGCTGGCGGGCGTCACCCGTGCAGTCCGACTGGCGTGTTGTCCAAGGGCGGCAAGACGCGGAAGAAGCGGAAGCCGTCCAACGCAGCGATCATCCGCCGCCGTCGGCCTGGCCCGCACTACGCGCCGAAGTAAGGGGACGCGCCAGGCGAGCGGGGGTGTGAACCCCCCGGTAAGTCGGCGTACCGGGGGGTTCACACCCCCCGCTCGCCACAGGGCGGTGGCAGACATACAATAGTTCCTTCTCTGGAAGGGGCCCTGGAACATGAGTCGTTCGCTGAAAAAAGGCCCGTACGTCGACGACCGCCTGCTTGCCAAGGTCGACCGGCAGAAACGGGGCGGCCCCCGGGAGCCAATCAAGACGTGGGCGCGCGACTGCACCATCGTGCCGGACTTCGTCGGCCATACCTTCCTCGTCCACAACGGCCGGACGTTCATGCGGCTGTTCGTTATCGAGGACATGGTCGGTCACAAGCTCGGCGAATTCGCACCGACCCGCGTCTTCAAGGGACACAGCGGCGGCAAGGGTAAGAAGTAATCGCGCCGGGTAGGCGGGGCACTCCTGCCCCGCCTCGGTGGGCGGGGCAGGAGTGCCCCGCCTACCGGGTGAGTGTCCGATGCTGAGGATTGCCATGCGTTACACGGCACACCATCGATTCGCCGACATGTCGGCGCGGAAGATCCGCCCGTTCGCGTCGCTGATCCGTGGCCGCGCCGCCGACGAAGCGCTGGAACTGCTCCGCTTCGTGCCCAACAAGAGCGCGCGCCTGCTGGAGAATGTCCTCAAAAGCGCCCTGGGCAATGCCGAGGACAAGGGGGCGCGCGACATCGACGATCTGGTCGTTATCGAATCGCGCGTCGACGGCGGGCCGATGATGAAGCGCATCATGCCGCGGGCGCGCGGCACCGCCTACGTCATCAAGCGCCGCTACTCGCACATTCACGTCACCCTGGCCGACGACGAAGGGTGAGAGGGCCTGGGATTCCGAGCGAGAACGGATGACACATGGGGCAGAAAGTTCGACCGACGGGTTTCCGTACCGGCATCATGACCGATTGGCTGAGCCACTGGTACGCGAACAAACAGGACTTCTCCGAGCTGCTGGTCGAGGATCAGCGCATCCGCAAGTACATCAAGCGGCGCTATGGCGGCTCGGGAATCTCCAAGATCAAGATCGACCGCACCCGCGAGAAAGTCGTCATCTATGTCTACTCGGCACGGGTCGGCATGATCATCGGCAAGAAGGGCCAGGAGATCGACAAACTGACCAAGGAGCTCGAAGACCTGTGCCACCGGCACATCGAGATCAAGACGATGGAGATCAACCGGCCCGAGGTCGACGCCCAACTGGTGGCCGAGGACATTGCCGAGCAGCTGCAGAAGCGGGCGAGCTTCCGCCGCACGCTGAAGCGGTCGATCGATACGACGATGGAAGCCGGTGCCAAGGGCGTGCGCATCCAGCTCTCCGGCCGGCTCGGCGGCGCCGAGATGGCCCGCACCGAGAGCAACATGGCCGGCAGCATCCCGCTGTCGACGCTGCGGGCGCGGATCGACTATGGCTTCGCCGAGGCCAAGACCGCCCAGGGCCACATCGGCATCAAAGTGTGGATCAACAACGGCGACTACCTCGAGCCCGAGGCGACGCCGGAACCGCCGCCCAGCGCCGGCGGACAGGGCGACCGTCGCCGCGACCGGCGCGGCCGCGGACCGCGGCGGTAGTTCGCGGAGTTGAGAAGGAGATACGGCCATGCCCTTGATGCCCAAACGCGTCAAGTATCGCAAGAGCCAGCGCGGCAAGTGGAAGGGCAATGCCTCACGCGGCAATACGGTGGCGTTTGGCGACTACGGGTTGCAATCGCTGGAAGGCGGTTGGCTCAGCGCGGAGGCGATCGAGGCGGGGCGTATCACCGCGACGCACACGGTCCGCGGCGAGGGGCGCCTCTACATCCGCGTCTTCCCGCACAAGTCCGTGACGGCGATTCCGCTGGAAACCCGCATGGGCAAGGGCAAGGGTGAGCCGGAATACTGGGCCGCTGTCATACGACCCGGCATGATCCTGTTCGAGATCGGCGGACTCCCTGAAGGAACCGCCCGCGACTGCCTGGCCCGGGTCGCCTACAAGATGCCCTTCAAGTGCCGCTTCGTCGCGCGGCAGCCGAGGGTCTGACGGCCCGCGAGAGACGGAGGGAACGATGAAACCGGCCCAGTTCCGCGAGATGAGCGACGAGCATTTGCAGCTGACGCTCAATGAGACGGTCAAGCACCTGTTCCAGCTGCGCTTTCAGTCGGCCACCGAGCGGCTCGAGACGCCCAGCGAGATCCGCAAGGCCAAGCAGGACATCGCCCGCGTCCTGACCCTGCAGCGCGAGCGGCAGCTGGTCCGCGAACTGCTCGCCCAACTGCCGGAGGAACAGGTCAAGGGCATCCAGGGGCTGCCAGAGCAGCACCAGCTAGCCGCCGCCCGGGCGGCGGCCCGGCAGGCAAGCGGGGGGGGAGCGGGGCAAGCGGGGGAGGAGGGAGAAATAACCGATGGCTGAGACGCAACAGGGCCAGGCAGCCCGGCAACGTGGCAAGCGACGCCTCGAAGTCGGCGTCGTCACCAGCGACAAGATGAACAAGACGCGCCGGGTCGAGATCCCGCGCCTGGTCAAGCACCCGCGCTACGGGAAGTACATCCGCCGGCGGACCATTTGCTACGCTCACGACGAGCAGAATGAGTCGCACGCTGGCGACACGGTCGAGATCATGGAGACGCGTCCGCTGTCGAAGATGAAACACTGGCGCCTCGTCCGCGTGGTGACGAAGGCGCCGCAGGCGGGCACCCCCGCGACCGCGACCGGCGTTCCAACGCCCGGCCCGGAGCCCGCCTGAAACCGTAGGACGGATTTCCAATCCGTCCAGGCTTTTCGAGTCCGGACGGATTGGAAATCCGTCCTACGGGGTGGGAGGGTTCTGCAATGATTCAGATGTATACGTGGCTTGACGTGGCGGACAACACCGGCGCCAAAGAGGCGATGTGTATCAAGGTGCTGGGCGGCTCACGGCGCCGCTACGCCGGGCTCGGCGACATCATCATTGCCAGCGTCAAGAAGGCGATGCCGGGCGGCGACGTCAAACCCGGAGACATCGTCAAGGGCGTGATCGTGCGAACCCGCAAGGCAATGCGCCGTGACGACGGCAGTTATGTCCGTTTCGACCGCAACGCGATGGTTCTCATCGACAACGAGCTGAATCCGCGTGGCACGCGGATCTTCGGGGCCGTCGCTCGCGAGCTGCGCGAGCGCAAGTTTGTGAAGATCGTCAGCCTCGCTGCCGAGGTGGTGTGAGGACTGCGTGGGGCAGGTTGCCAACCTGTCTGCTTGACGGGAAGGCAGGTTGGCAACCTGCCCCACGATAGACGAGAAGATACCGGGTCGACGTCCTGTGAAGGGTGCTTGCGAGGTGGGTCATGGCTCAGAAGTTGGCTCGGTTGGCGGAGCGCTACGGCAAGGAAATCATCCCGCGTCTGAAGGAGCGACTCGGTCGCGAGAACTTGCACAGCCTGCCGCGGCTGCAGAAGATCGTCGTCAACATGGGCGTCGGCAAGGCGCTACAGGACAAGAATCGCCTCGAACAGGCGGCCGAACAGCTGGCCCAGATTACCGGGCAGCGGCCGCAGATCACCAAGGCGCGGGTGGCGGTCAGCGGCTTTCGCCTTCGCGAGGGCAACGCCATCGGCTGCCGCGTGACGCTGCGCGGCCAGCGCATGTACGAGTTCCTCGATCGCCTGATCAGCGTCGCCCTGCCGCGTATCCGCGACTTCCGTGGCGTCAACCCCAAGAGCTTCGACGGCCACGGCAACTACAATATGGGCCTGACGGAGCAGGTCATCTTTCCGGAGATCGACCCTGACAAGGTCAACTTCACCCAGGGCATGGACGTGACGTTCGTGACCAGCACGAACAGCGACGACGAGGCCCGCGAACTGCTGCGTGCGTTCGGCATGCCGTTCCGCGAGGCATAACCCGAATAGACCGGCGAGCGGGGGGTGTGAACCCCCCGGTCTGTCGAAGTACCGGGGGCGGACCCGCTGGCGCGGGTACCCCCAGCCCCCGCTCGCCTCCACGAAACGGCGGCATGCATGGCTACCGAAGCGAAAAATGTCCGGTTCAAGAAGCAGATGGCGCAGTGGGAGGCGCACAAGAAGGATCCCGCAAAGGTCAAATTCGCGCCGCGCCAGCGCATCCGCGTGCGGCTGCGCTGCAAACTGTGCGGCCGGCCGCGGGCCGTCTACCGCAAGTTCGGCGTCTGCCGGATCTGCTTCCGCGACATGGCGTCCGACGGACTGATTCCCGGCGTCACGAAGGCGAGCTGGTGAGAGGAACCAAGCCATGATGACCGACCCCATCGCGGACATGCTGACCCGCATCCGCAACGCCAACCGCATCGAGCGCCAGGTCGTCGACATGCCGGCCAGCAAGTTCAAGCTCGCCATCGCCCAGGTCCTGCAGGACGAAGGCTTCATCTACGGCTACCAGGTCGGCCTGGTCGGCCGGGACGAGCAGGGCCACGCGACCTGGACGGAGGAGAAGGACTTCAGCAAGCCTCATGTCGTGCTGCGCGTTCAGCTGAAGTACGGGCCCGAGGGCGAACGCGTCATTCGCCACATCGAGCGGTCGAGCAAGCCGGGTCGGCGCTTCTACCTGCGTTCCGACCAGCTCAAGCCGATCCTCGATGGCCTGGGCATCAGCATCCTCAGCACGAGCAAGGGCGTCATGAGCGACCGCCGCGCCCGCGCCCAGCACCTGGGCGGTGAGGTGCTTTGCAAGGTCTGGTAGCGAGAGAGAGGAAGGGCCATGTCCCGTATCGGCAAGCAGCCCGTCGTCATCCCCGCCGGGGTCAAGGTGTCGATCAAGGACGGGCAGGTGTTCGTGGAAGGGCCCAAGGGGCAGAAGCTCACACAGGCCGTCCACCGCAACATGCGCGTCGTCTTCGACGAGCAGGCGAAGGTGGTCCGCGTCGAGCGGCCTGACAATGACCGGCAAAATCGGGCGCTGCACGGCCTGACGCGCAGCCTGATCGCGAACATGATCGAGGGCGTTACCAAGGGTTACGAGAAACGCCTGAAGATCGAGGGCATCGGCTACCAGGCGCGGCTGGACAAGAAGTCGGTGGTGCTGAACGTTGGCTACGCCAATGTCATCACCATGACGCCGCCCGACGGCGTGACGGTCGAGGTGCCCGACGCCAACACGATTATCATCCGCGGCGCCGACAAGCAGAAGGTCGGGCAGTTCGCGGCGGAGGTCCGGGCAGTGCGCAAGCCCGAGCCGTACAAGGGCAAGGGCATCCGCTACGAGAACGAGCAAGTGCGGCGCAAGGAAGGCAAGTCCTTCACCAGCGGCGGCTAAGGCGTGAGGCAATCATGGATCATCAGAAGGAAAAACGCAAACGACAGCTCCGCCGCCGGCGCCACGTCCGGCGACGGATCGTCGGGACGACCGAGCGGCCGCGGCTGACGGTGTTTCGCAGCTCCAAGCACATTTACGCTCAGCTGATCGACGATCTGCGTGGCGTTACCCTCGCCGCGGCCAGCAGTCTGATCGAGGACGTGCAGAGCGCCCTGCCGCAGAGCAAGACGCAACAGCCCTACGGTGGCAACGTCAAGGCAGCGGCGGCGGTCGGCAAGGCGCTGGCCGAGAAGGCGAAAGCGGCGGGCATCACCAAGGCCGCCTTCGACCGCGGCCACTATCGCTATCACGGCCGGGTCAAGGCCCTGGCCGAGGCAGCCCGCGAGGGCGGGTTGTCGTTTTAGCCCGACGCGCAAGCGAGGAACACGTCAATCCTCGCTAGCGCTTCGGGCTAATAAGGCAAGGGCAGTTCGGGTTGAAACGTTTTCCCAGAATATCGAGAATAGCAGATCATGGCACGTGAACGGGATCGTGGCGGTCGGGAAGAGCGGCAGGACGGCCTCGAGGATCGCGTCGTCAAGATCCGTCGCTGCGCCGCCGTCGTCAAGGGCGGCCGGCGCTTCAGCTTCAATGCCCTCGTCGTCGTCGGCGACAACCGCGGCCGCGTCGCCACGGGCTACGGCAAGGCCAACGAGGTGCCGCCCGCTGTCGACAAGGCGACCAAGGACGCCCAGGAGACGCTCAAGCGCCAGAAACGCGTCTCGCTCAAGGGCGACACCATTCCGCACCGGGTCATCGGCCGCTACGGAGCGAGCCGTGTGATCATGGTGCCCGCCGGCCCCGGCACCGGCGTCAAGGCGGGGCCTGGCGTCCGCGACGTCCTGGAGGTGTGCGGCATCCGCAACATCCTGACCAAGGTACACGGCAGCTCCAACCCCATCAACCTCGTCAAGGCGACCATCCAGGGCCTCTTGCAGCTGCGGACCCGCGAGGAAGTCGCACGACTGCGCGGAGTGACATTGTAATCATGGATCTCTCAACGGTTCACCAGGGCGTCCACAAACGCAGGAAGAAGAAACGCGTCGGCCGCGGCCCCGGCTCGGGCCATGGCAAGACCGGCAGCCGCGGCAGCAAGGGACAGTACGCCAGCGCGGGCGCTCACATGCCCTTTCCGGTCTTCGAGGGCGGGCAGATGCAGTTGTTCCGCCGCATCCCCAAACGCGGCTTCAGCAACGCCCGCTTCCAGAAGGACTACCTCATCGTCAACGTCGGCGACCTCGACGCCGCCTTCAACGACGGCGAGGTCGTCGACCGCGACGCCCTGCGCCGGACGGGGCTGGCCAAGGGGCCCGCGGACGGCATCCGCATCCTCGGCAACGGCGAGTTGACCAAGAAGCTGGTCGTCAAGGCGCATCACTTCACGAAGTCCGCCGCCGAGAAGATCACTGCCAAGGGCGGCACGACTGAGGTGATCCCGCCACCGAAGAAGCCGGTACGGAACAAGATGAGGCCGCGGCCCCCGAAGGCGAAGTAGCGCCCACAACGTGGGGCAGGCTTCCAGCCTGCCTCGGCCCTGGCAGGCTGGAAGCCTGCCCCACGTCAGGAGATCGGTCATGGAAAAATCTGCCCGGATGGTCGGCGCCGGCATCGTGTTCGGGGTGGCCGCTGTCGTCGCGCTGCTCTACTTCGGCTTCCTCGCCGCGGTCGGCATCGGACTGCTGTTCGGCCTCGTCGCCTTCTTGCTCCTGGGCAACTCCAAGCTCGTCGCCGTCTTCACCATCCCCGAGCTGCGCCAGAAGATCTTCATCACCCTCCTCTTCCTGACCATCTACCGCATCGGTTTCTTCATCCCGCTGCCGTTCGTCAACCAGGATCGCATCTCCGAGTCGCTCGGCCAGCGCTCCGGCGCCCTGGCCCAGATCCTCGGCTTCGTCTCGCTGTTCTCCGGCGGCAACCTGTCGAATGCCGCGATCTTCGCCCTGGGCATCATGCCCTACATCTCCGCGTCGATCATTCTGCAGCTCTTGACTGCGGTCTATCCGCCGCTGGAGAAGTTGAAGAAGGAAGGCGAGGCCGGGCAGAAGAAGATCAACGAATATACGCGCTACCTGACGGTGCTCATTTGCCTGATCCAGGCCTTCTTCCTGGTGCAGTCGTTCATGAGGCCCGAAGCCGCGGGGGGCCAAGGTTGGGCCAAGGCCGGTTACGGCGCGTGGGTCTGGCCGACGATGATTATCACGCTGACCGCCGGCACCATCTTTCTGATGTGGTGCGGCGAACAGATCGATGAGTATGGCGTCGGCAACGGCATCAGTCTCATCATCATGGCCGGCATCGTGGCCCGCTTCCCGGCGGCGATCGGCAACCTGCTCTTCGACAACGGCGTCTTCCGCGGGTCGCTCCTGACCCTGGGCGGCACCGGCTCGGAGATCAGTTTCGAGAAGGTAGTGGTGCTGATGGCGCTGTTTGTCTTCGTGGTGATTGCGGTCGTGGCCATCACCAAGGGACAGCGGCGCATTCCGACGCAATCGGCCAAGCACGTCCGCGGCCGCCGCGTCTATGGCGGCACACGGCAATACCTGCCGCTGCGCGTCAACCAGGCCGGGGTCATGCCGGTCATCTTCGCCAGCAGTCTCCTGATGCTGCCGATGTTCCTGTTCATGGGCCTGGCCAGTGCCACCAACTGGGGCTGGGCACGAACGTTCAGCGACCTCTTCCAGAAGCAGGGCTACTGGTACAACGTGTTCTACATCGGGTTGATCTACTTCTTCTGCTACTTCTGGACGGCGATCCAGTTCAACCCGAAGGAACTGGCCAACAACCTCAAGGACAACGGCAGTTTCATCCCCGGCTACCGGCCCGGCCGCCGCACCGCCGAGTACCTCGAGAAGGTGCTGATGCGGATTACCTACGTCGGGGCCGCCTTCCTCGCCGTCATCGCGGTCATTCCGAGCATCATCCAGGGAGCGTTGGAGATCGACTATCTGCTGGCAAGCTTCTACGGCGGCACTGGCCTGCTGATCGTCGTCAGCGTCGCCCTCGACCTGGTGCAGAAGATCAACAGTCACCTCGTCATGCGCAACTACCCGGGCCTGACTGAGGACTGACCTCCTGGGAGGGCGAGGCTCCCGCCGAGCCTCTTCTTTCGGCTCGGCAGGAGCCTCGCCCTCCCGACCGG
>JACOUH010000318.1 GCA_016177925.1 Planctomycetota bacterium
CATGGTGATCCTCCCTTCGCGGCCTTGGGGCCGCGCGTTGGGAGGAGGCCATTACTCCGCCGGTTTATTCACTGCTAGCGGCAAAGATTTCGGGAGAGACGACACGGCTGATAGCGCGCGTCGCCGTTCGCGAAGCCGACGTTTGTCTCCACTGCCGTGCATCCACACTGGCAACCGCACTCACCGCACGGGGGCGCACCAAGCGGGGGATACGACGGCAGCGCGCGGCCCAGCGTGAGGAACGACGTTCCCCCTGACTCCAGGGTGCCGTCGGCATCCATTGCAAAGCTAACTTCCGGCATGGCAGGTCGTCTCGCTGTTACGTCAGGCCGACGTTAATGGCCGCGTCGTCAAAATGTGCCGTGTCGCCGTTGTAAACGCTGCCCGAGCTGTCGCCCCAGCACAGGACGTTCCCACCCGACGAGGCATCGACAAGCACAGCAGCTACGATACTGGGCGTCCAGTCGCCCGTGGCCGCGTTGAAATTGATCCCACCGCTGTTGGTCACTTCCGCCGGGTCGACTTGCTGCACAGGGTCGTTCCAACTGCTCCAGGCCTTGCGCGCGTAGCCGTTGCCGGAGGGTTCGTTCAACTCGCTGCCGGTGGTGTCATGGCCCGGCGTGGTCCCCGCCAGCGCCACGTAAATGCTCGGGCTGCTGTAGGACTGCTTCGCCAGTAGGTGGTTCAGGAGCTTCCGGTAGAGGTACCTGCTGACATTCGCTCCCGGGGCATCGTACCCGTCGATCGCGATCGCGTCTTTCGGGACGCGCAAGATGTCACCGGAGTTGATGATGACGCTCGTAAGCCCGCCGTACACCAGCATTTTGCCGCCGGTCTGGGCAGTCCAAATCGCGTAGGACGTGATGGTGCCCCAGTTGGCGGTGGCCTTGGGAAACACAACGTTGCTGACGTTCTTGATGATGACGCCGCTCGTGATGGGATAAAAGTAGATCGGGTGCCGCTGGTAACCGCCGCCGGAGATTTCGGCGGACCAGGTGTCGGAGCTACCATCATCGGCGTCCGCCGTGCCGACGGCCAAGTAGACCTCGCCCGATGGCACCGGGCTGGCCTTGCCAAACAGCAGGCGGAGAAGCCCTTCCTCGCAATAGTCGGTCGCGCAGCCGAAGCTCATGGCGACTCCATTGCCGAAATGCGAAGATCCGTTCGTCCACGCCCGAATGGGCGAAATCGCTGAACCAAATCACGCTGAAACTTTGAAAGGCGCGTTCATTCTTGGGGCGCCGGAAGCAGCAGTCAACAGTCTGGCGGCGATTTTCTTGCGATTGCCAGCACGCGACTGCTAGCGGGCACGTTACGCCTTGAAGATCTTGGCGTGCTCAAACTTCTTGCCCAGCACCGTCTCGCTGCTGACGCCCAGCCAGTCATCGAGAATGGCCGCGTAGACCTGGCGGAAGTCGGTGTGGTGCTTCAGATCGCCCTCGTCCTGGTCAGTCAGGCTCGGATGCTTGCCCACCAGGCCGGATTGCACCTTGGAACCCAGCACGAACATGGGCGCGGCCGCCCCGTGGTCGGTCCCGGCGCTGCCGTTCTCCTTCACGCGCCGCCCGAACTCGCTGAACGACATCACGAGCACGCGATCGAGCTGCCCGCGGGCCGCCAGGTCCTTCATGAACGCCCCCACGCTGCTGGCCAGCTCGTTGAGCAGCGCCGAATGCGCGTCGGCCTGGCCGGCGTGCGTGTCGAAGCCGTCCAGGGCCACGTAGTAAATCGGCGTCTTCAGGCCCGCGTCGATGAGCTGCGCGATCGTGTGCAGCCTCTGGGCCATGCCGAAGGCGGGGTATTCCACGGGGCTCTTCGCCGAGGCCAGCGATTCCTGCACCTTCTCGCTGGAATCGAGCGCCGCCAGCGTGCTGCGGCGGATGAAATCGAGCGCGGAAGGCTCGTCGGCGCGCTTGGCCGACGCCAACTGCCTTAGCGCGCCCAGCGGCAGGCTGCCGTCGGTCGTCCGCAGCCGGAAGGCCTCCAGGGAGTTGATGGCCGGGACGGCCGTGTCGCGCGCCGCCAAGGCCAGCGGCAGCTCGTTCGGTCCCAGGAACAGCGCCGGAACGTCCCGCCGCGCCTCCTGGCCCTTGGCGTCGAGCATCCGACCCAGCCAGCCCGTCCGATGCACCTTTTCTTCGGGGCGCCCCGAGTGCCAGATGTCCATGCTCTCGAAGTGCGAGCGGTTGGGGTTGGGATAGCCGACCCCCTGCACGATCGCCAGCCTTCCTGCCTCAAGCTGCTCGGAAAAGCCCGTCATCGTCGGGTGCAGGCCGACGCCATCGGCCACTTTGATGATCGTGTTTTCGGCGATCCGCAGCGCCACGCGGTTGACGCGATAGGCCGGGTCGGCGTAGGGGATGACCGTGTTCAGGCCGTCGTTCCCGCCCGAAAGCTGCACGACCACGAGCACGCGGTCGTCCGTGGCGCCTTCGGCGGCCAGCGCTCGGGCGGAGCGGGCCAGGAACGAAGGCACGGCGAAACCCATCGAGACCAGGGCCGAGGAACCCAGGGTCGATTGCAGGAACCGGCGGCGGGAAACGGAAGTGGACATGGTGTTCCTCCGGTGAGGTGTGGAGGCGGGTGGCTAGTGGCTAGTGGCTGGGGGGC
>JACOUH010000023.1 GCA_016177925.1 Planctomycetota bacterium
CTGCGTAAGAGCCTGGCAGCGCGGGCGCGGGCGCACGCCCGTCCGGCGCTGGCGCCGAGCCTGAGCCGCTGTCGCCACCATGTCAGCGCGTGCCTGGAGCACCTGCGGCGGGCGCACAGCGTCGCCCTGTTCAGCGACCCGCCCGAGGTGCTGGCCCTGGAGCTGCGCGGCGCCCTCGATCAACTCGGCGAGATGGTCGGCGCCGTTTACACCGACGACTTGCTCGACCGCATCTTCAGCCGCTTCTGCGTAGGCAAGTGATTCGACCTCACTTACTATTAGACGTGGCGTTACCAACAATTGACGCACGACGGGCGGGAGGAGAATCATGCAGACGATCACCCTGGAAGAGGCCCAGAACCATCTGGCCGAGATCATCGACAGGCTGACCCCTGGCGAGGAAGTCGTTCTGACGCGGGGCGACAAGCCGGTGGCCCGCATCGTCGCCGGACCGGTCGAGAAGCCGCACCCCGTGCCGGGGCGGGGCAAGGGCATGCTGACCATCCTTTCAGAAGACGATGACCATCTGAAGGACTTCGCCGAGTACATGCCGTGAAGCTGCTGCTGGACACGCATACGGTGCTGTGGTTCTACCTCGCCGACCCTCAACTGAGCGCGACCGCGAGTGGGACCATCATGGACCCGGCAAACGAGAAATGGGTCAGCCCGGCCAGCTACTGGGAGATCGCCATCAAGATCAGCACCGGGAAGTATGCCCTTGCCCAGCCCTACGAGGATTTCTGGCGGAACGCAATCGACGCGAACGGGTTTCAGATCCTCCCGATTCTGCCCCGGCACACCGCATTGCTCACGACCATGCCGTACCACCATCGCGACCCGTTCGATCGATTGATCGTCGCCCAGGCCGTGGCCGAGGGGATGTCGGTGGTCAGCGCAGACCCGATCATCGACGCCTATGGCGTGACGCGAGTCTGGTGAGGCGAGACAGCGACAACAGCACGTCGAGAAGTTCGTTGAGCGTAAATCGACCTTTTCCCACACCCATTCTCTGATATACGGGCTCAGCCCTGCTCCTGGAAGAAAAGTGTAAGGAGTTGGGAAAAGTTGAGAGATTGTGCTTGACCTGTGGCTTGTCGTGCTCGTAAACTAGCACTTGCTGGCAGATTTCTTTCACCACGGCCTCGGTGGGTTGCTCGTGATCCTCGACGAACGCCGGAAACGGGTGCTGGACCTGGTGAGCCAGAAGGGCTTCATCAGCCTGAACGACCTTGCCCAGTCGATTCGGGTTTCCGAGTCGACCCTTCGCCGCGACCTGGATTACTGGCACCAGCAGGGGGCGCTGAAGCGCACGCACGGCGGGGCCATCTACGTCGGCGATGGCTCGGCCCTGCCGGCGCTGGAGGAACGCTCGGGGCGACAGCTCGAAGAGAAGAAGGCGATTGCCCGGGCGGCAGCGGGCCGCATGCAGGACGGCGATGCCATCCTGCTCGACGGGGGAACGACGACTTTGGAGGTGGCGAAACTCCTGGTCGGCCGGCCGATGCAGGTCGTCACCAACAGTCTGCCGATCGCGAACCTGTTTGCCTCCAGCCGCGAGACGGACCTGATCATGCTCGGCGGTTACGTCTATCCGAAGACCGGCGTCGCCCTGGGACCACTGACCATCCGCATGCTGCCCGACATCCACGTCAACCAGGCGCTGCTGTCGGTCGGCGGCGTCACCACCAAGGGGCTGTTCAATAGCAACCTCTTGCTGGTCGAGACGCAGCGGCAGATCATGCGCTGTGCCGACGAGGTAGTCGTCGTCGCCGATCACACCAAGATCGGCCGGCCGGCCCTGGCGTTCCTGAGCGACCTGAGTGAGATCGATACGTTCATCGTCGATCCGCAATTGACGCGGCAGCAGCGGCAGCTGCTGACGCAGTCGGGCGTTCGTCTGGTTGTTGCAGGGGAGCACGAGGAGTTCGCGTCATGAGCACGACTGCCCTGGACTGCTCGCTGGTACAGCGCCTGGTCCGCGAGGCACTCGCGTCGCGGCTGGGCAACGGGCACGCCCTTTCTCCCCTCGCCCCTGGGGGGAGAGGGGTTGGGGGTGAGGGGGTTGCGTCGAAGCTGGTGGTCAACGTGTCGGCGCGGCACTGTCACGTCACGCAGGAGGACCTCGAGCGGCTGTTCGGCAAGGGGCACCAGCTGACACCGTACAAGTGGCTGTATCAGGACGGCTTCTTCGCGGCGCAGGAGGTGGTGACGATCATCGGCCCGCGACACCGCATGATCCCGAACTTGCGCATCCTCGGTCCGTGCCGCGATCACAGCCAGGTCGAACTGGCTTTCACCGACGCGATCCTGCTCGGCCTCGATGTCCCGGTGCGCAAGAGCGGCGATCACCGCGACTCGCCGGGCTGCTACCTGCTCGGTCCGGCCGGCATGGTCGAGCTGTCGTGCGGGGTGATCCGTCACGAACGGCACGTTCACATGGGGCCGTCCGATGCGGAATACTACGGCGTCAAGAACGGGGATCGATTAAACCTGCGAATCCAGAGCAGTTGCTCGGCAGTGCTGGAGGACCTGCTCTGCCGCGTCGCGCCGGCGACGAAGCTGGAGGTACACCTCGACACCGACGAGGGCAATGCCTGCGACCTCGCCCACGCGACGCACTACGAACTGTTCAAATGACGCCGCGCACCAGCCCGAAGCGCGAGCGCGGGGCTGGGATTTTGTAGGACGGATTTCCAATCCGTCCCGGCGCCGCGCCGGGACGGATTGGAAATTCCTGGGGAGTGAACAACAAATGGCGAGCAATCACATGGAAGCCCTCGGCATGATCGAGACGAAGGGCCTGGTGGCGCTGGTCGAGGCAAGCGACGCCATGCTGAAGTCGGCGAACGTGACGCTGGTGGGCTGGCAGAAGATCGGCAGCGGCCTGGTGACGGCGTTCGTGGTCGGCGACGTGGCGGCGGTCAAGGCCGCCGTCGACGCCGGGGCCGCGGCTGCCGGTCGCGTCGGCGAGGTCATCGGCGTCCAGGTCATCCCGCGGCCGCATGAGGACCTCGGCGCAGCGCTCCCGTTAGCCGGGAAGAAGCAGGCCGCCACCGTCAGTTGAGTACACCGAAAAGCATCCGCAAAGGAGGACATAACGATGGCAACCAACAACGACCGCAACGGCAACGCCGAGGCCGTCGGCCTGATCGAGACGAAGGGCCTGATCGCGACGATCGCGGCGACCGACGCGATGTGCAAGGCGGCCAACGTAACGCTGGCGGGCCAGGTACAGATCGGCGGTGCCTACGTGACGACGTTCGTGCGTGGCGACGTCGGTTCGGTGAGGGCCGCCGTCGATGCTGGCTCCCAGGCCGCCAGCGCCAACGGCGAGCTGGTGTCCGCCCACGTCATTCCGCGCCCCGAGCGCGACGTCCTCGACACGTTCCTCGGGAAGTAAGAAGGCCCGGCGAGCGGGGGGTGTGAACCCCCCGGTGCGTCCAACTACCGGGGGGTTCACACCCCCCGCTCGCCAAGCGCTGGTGACACCGTGAAAATCCTGGTCGCCAACCTGGGCAGCACAAGCTTCAAGTACCGCCTGTTCGACATGGCGAACGAGCGCGTGCTGGCGCGCGGAGGCGTCGAGCGCATCGGCTCGCCGCAGTCGCGCTGCTTCGTCGAGTCGGGAGGCGTGCGCGAAGAGACAACCGTCGAGGCGAAGGACCACGCCGTCGCGGTCCGGCTCTGTCTGCAGCAACTCGCCGACCCGAAGCGGGCCTGTCTGAAGGACCCGTCGGAGCTGGCCGCGATCGGCTTCAAGGCGGTCCACGCCCAGGGGATCACTGGCGTGCAGCGCGTCGACGAGCGCGTGCTTGCGGCGATGGAAGCGTACAACGACGTGGCCCCGGCTCATAACCCGCCGTACGTCACGGCGATGCGACTGCTGGCCCGCGAACTGCCTCAGATTCCACTCGTCGCCGCATTCGAGACGGGCTTTCACGAGACGATCGACGCCGCCGAGCGACTCTATGCGGTGCCCCTTGAGTGGGTCACGCAGTACGGCATCCAGCGCTGGGGCTTTCACGGGGCGAGCCACCGCTACATTGCCGGCCGCGCCGCCGAACTGCTCGGCAACCCGGCCGCGAAGATCATTTCCTGTCACCTCGGAGGCAGCAGTTCGCTCTGCGCCATCGAGGCCGGCAAGTCGAGGGCGAACAGCCTCGGCATGAGCCCGCAGACGGGGCTTCCGCACAACAACCGCGTCGGCGACTTCGACCCATTCGCCCTGCCGGCGCTGATGCGAGCGACGGGCAAGACGCTGGAGCAGCTGCTCGACGATCTGGCGAACCGCTCCGGCCTGCTCGGGCTGAGCGGCCGCAGCAACGATCTGCGCGACATCGAGGAAGCGGCCGGCAACGGCGATCCGGTTTCAAAGCAAGCGCTGGACGTCTTCGTGGCAGCGGTACGGCACTACCTCGGCGCATACCTGCTGCTGCTCGGCGGCGCGGATGCCATCGTCTTCACCGGCGGCATCGGCGAGAACTCCGCAACGATCCGGGAAGCGGTCTGCGCGAACCTCGGCTGGCTCGGCATTACCCTGCACCACAAGCTCAACGCGGAGGCCAAGGGCGAATGCCGTATCCACTCCTTCCAGAGCCGGGTGGACCTCTGGATCATGCCGACCAACGAGGAGCTGGTCGTCGCCCGACAGGCGAAGGCGTTGTTGGAGGCGAAGTAATGTTCCTGGCCCGAGTCACCGGCACCGTGGTCGCGACGCAGAAGGTCGCCTCGATGACCGGCCACCGCCTGCTGACCGTCGAGCCGCTACGTGTCGACCCGCAGCAGCGCGACCGCCTCGCCGGCACCGGTCGCACCTTCGTCGTCGTCGACACCGTCGGCGCCGGCCAGGGCGAGATGGTGCTGATCGTGCAGGGCTCCAGCGCCCGCCTGACGCCCGAGACGGAAAAGCTTCCGGTCGATGCTGCGATCATCGGCATCGTCGACACGGTCAACGTCCAGAACCGGACGATCTTCTCGGCCCACGATGAGAATCAATGACCCGGCCGTGGGGCAGGCTTCCAGCCTGCCAGGGCAAAGGCAGGCTGGAAGCCTGCCCCACGGCCGGATGAGGAATAGCGCCATGCAAGTCACCGATGAACTGATCCGCAGCGTGGTCCTGGAGGTGCTCGCCCACGTCCGCAACGGGCAGGGCGCTCCAGCCCCACACCGCGGCAACGGCCAGGCTCGGGCCTGGGGCGTCTACCAGGACGTCAACACCGCCATCAAGGCCGCCGTCGACGCTCAGCGCGAGTTCGAGTCGCGCGGCCTGGACGACCGCCGCAAGGCCGTCGAGTGCGTCCGTAAGATCTGCAAGGAGCAGGCGGAGACGCTCGGCCGCGAGGAACTGGAAGAGACGAAAATCGGCCGCCTGCCGCACAAGATTGAGAAACTGCAGGTGATCGCGGACCGCATCCCCGGCGTCGAGTTCCTCAAGACCGAGGCGTACAGCGGCGAGAACGGTATCTCGCTGATCGAGTACGCCCCGTTCGGCGTCATCGGCGTCATCACGCCCGTGACGCATTCGCTGCCGACGCTGGCCAGCAACGCGATCAACATGCTCGCCGCCGGCAACGCGCTGGTCTGCAACCCACACCCCGGCGGCGCCCGCATCGCCTGCAAGGGCGTCCGCCTGTTCAACCAGGCCATCCACCAGGCCATCGGCATCGACAGCCTGATGACCATCATCGAGAATCCGACGCTGGAGTCGGCGCAGGCAATCTTCGACAGCCGCGATGTCCGTATGCTGTGCGTCACCGGCGGGCCCGCCGTCGGCCGCGCCGCCCTGCGGAGCCCCAAGCGCGCTATCGTCGCCGGGCCGGGCAACCCGCCGGTCGTCGTCGACGAAACGGCCGACCTCGACAACGCCGCTCGCTCCATCGTCCTCGGCGGTGCCTACGACAACAACCTCCTTTGCATCGGCGAAAAGGAAGTTTTTGCGGTTGCCGGTATCTTCGACGAGTTGTGCGAGCATATGAAGCAGCACAAGGCCGTGCAGCTGGCGCCGGCCCAGATCGACGCCCTGACGAAGGCGGCGTTCACCCCGTCGAAGGAGGACCCGAAGAAACTGCTTTTGAACAAGGACCTGCTCGGCCAGGACGCGGCGGTCTTGGCGAAACACGCGGGAGTGAGCGTCCCGGCCGACACCGAACTGCTGTTTGGCGAGACGGACGAGTCGCATCCGTTCGTCGAGTATGAGCAGATGATGCCGTTCGTGCCGTTCGTGCGAACCCCTGACGTCGACACGGCAATCGCGCTGGCGAAGAAGTACGAGCACGGCTTCAAGCATACGAGCGTCATTCACTCGCGCAACGTCGAGACGATCACGCGCATGGGCCGTGAACTGGACACGACGTTGTTCGTTCAGAACGGGCCGAGCACGGCGGGACTGGGAAGCGGCGGCGAGGGTTACCTGAGCTTCAGCATCGCGACGCCGACCGGCGAGGGCGTGACGACGCCGCTCACGTTCACGCGGCAGCGACGCTCCACGACGGTGCGAGCAATGCGCGTGTTGTAATCAATCCCGAGGAGACTTTATGTCCGACCCCAGCAACGCAGCGAAAGTCATCGAAGCAGAGAAGTTCGTCCTCCGTGATTCGAGCGGCAAGGTCCGCGCCGAGTTGGGCGATCTCGGTCACGATAGCATCGGCCTTCGCCTCTTCGATGGCGAGGGAAGAGAGCGGGCCGTCCTTCTCGTGGCGAAGGATGGCGCAGTCGGTCTACAACTCTCGGATGACACCGGTTTCCCTCGCGCCATGTTGGGTCTTGATCCGGACAGCCCCCACATCGCGACCCCGGTTTTCAGCCTCAACAGCCGTGAGGGGATCGGCGGCTTGGCATTGTATGTGTCGCCAGACGGTGTGTCGGGTTTGGACTTCCGGAACAAACTGGACGAGGATGGCGTTGGTCTGACGATCTCGGGTCCTGGCAGCACCGTCACTACCCTGGACTTCTGGGCGGGTGAGAAGGTCGTCTTCCAGGTGCCGCCTCAAAGCGGGATTGTGGAAAGTTGAGAGCAATGCAGCTCGCTCGTGTAGTCGGTCAGGCAGTGTCGACGGTGAAGCATCCCAGCTTTCAGGGCTGGAAACTGCTGCTCGTTCAGTTGCTTGGTGTCGACGGCCAGCCGGACGGTGAGCCGCTGCTGGCAATCGACAATAGCGGGGCGGGCGCGAGGGACCTGGTGATCGTGTCCAACGACGGGTCGGGGGCGCGGGCGATGGTCGGCGACCGGAACTCGCCGGCGCGCTGGTTCGTGATGGGTATTCAGGACCGATGAGCGGCAACGGACAGACCGGCTGCGGGTGGGGCTACGCCGTCGAGGGCACGCCGTCGACGATGCTGCAGGTCGCGCTGCGCTCCATGTCCCGCAACGGCTCGCGTCCGGAGCCACTCCCCGCGTGCAACGGCGATGCCTGCGGCTGGGTACGGCAGGTGGCCGAGTGCCTGCGGAGTGGACGCTGTCGGGCGGCGGTGCTCTTCTGCTCTGACACCGGGCTGGCGTGTTGCGTGGCCAACAAGGTCCCGGGCGTGCGGGCCGCGGCGGTGTGGACGGTGGCCCAGGCAGCGCGCGCACTGGAGCGGCTGGGGGCTAACCTCCTGGTTGTGGAGATGGCGGACCGCACTTACTTCGAGTGTCGCGAGATGTTGCGCCTCTGCCAGTCGGGGGCGCCCTGCCCTGACGGGATCGCGTGGGTGTTGCGGGAGCTGGACGGCCATGCGCATCGCTGAGGTCATCGGCACGGTGACGCTGTCGCGGACTCATCCGTCACTGGTCGGGGCGCGGTGGATTATCGGCGTACCGTGTAGCCTCGAGGCACTGACGCAGGACGGGCCGGGCGACGGCGAGGACGTGGTGATCTACGACAACCTTGGGGCGGGCAGCGGCAGCCGCATCGGCTTCAGCGAGGGCGTCGAGGCAGCGGCGCCCTTCCACCCGAAGAAAACGCCGGTGGACGCGTTCTGTGCGTGCATTTTGGATCGCATCATCGTGAGCGAACAATGAACGAGCACAAGCTGAAAGAGCAGATTTGCGAGATCGGGCGACGCCTCTACAACCGGGGCTTCGCGGCGGCCAATGATGGCAACATCACCATCCGCCTCAACGACAAGGAGGTCCTCTGCACGCCGACGCTGGTGTCCAAGGGCTTCATGAAACCGGAAGACCTCTGCAAAGTGGACTATACCGGCAAGCAGCTCTCCGGCACGCGCAAGCGCACCAGCGAATGCCTGCTGCACCTGTCGGTCTACAAGGAGCGGCCCGACGTGCAGGCGGTCGTCCACTGCCACCCGCCCTATGCGACCGCCTTCGCCGTGGCTCGCGAGCCGATCCCCAAGTGCGTCCTGCCCGAGGTCGAGGTCTTCCTCGGCGAGGTGCCGATGGCCGACTACGCCACGCCCGGCACGCAGCAGTTCGCCGACACGATCGTGCCGTTCCTGAAAGACTGCAATACGATCATCCTCGCCAACCACGGCACCGTCACCTTCGGCCCGGACCTCGAGAAGGCCTATTTCAACAGCGAAATCATTGACGCCTACTGTAAGATCTTGCTGCTGGCGCGGCAGCTCGGGCCGATCCACTACTTCGACGAACAGGAGACGCGCGAACTACTCGACATAAAAAAGAGACTGGGCTACGATGACGTCCGGTTCCGCAAGCCGGGCTGTGCCCTGTGCGGCAACAGCAGCTTCGACGGCAAGTATGGGGACTTCGTGCCCCAGCCGCGTGCCTTTGCCCGGGACGACCACACGGCCGAGCCGAGCAGCGACGGCCGGGCCGTCACGACCGACGACCTCGAGGGATTGGTGCAGCGTATCACCGACCAGGTGATGGTGGCCCTGACGGCGTCCCCTTACTGAGCGCCCGCAGCCGGCCAGCCCCAGACGAGTGACAGGTGCAGCGATGTCGGACCCCCGAGCGAAGCTGGCGATGCTCATCCTCAGTATTGTGGTGCTCAGCCTGCTGCTCCCATGTATCCCGACGACCATCTTCCTGTTCGTCTTCGGCGACTGGAAGAACCACGCCTGGGGGATCGAGCTGACGCTGAAGGTGATGTGGAGCGTCTGGCTGGCCGTCCTGGCGTCGTGGGGGCTCACCTATGTGACCATGTTCGGCTGGCACTTTCGCCGGCCGCACCCCAGCGAGTGGCCGAAGGCCCTGGTCCGGGCGTGGAATGAGGGCGTCCAGCCGCCGGCGATGTTCAAGTCGGCGTCGGCGAGTTTCACCATCACCGTCGTGCTCGTGTCGCTGTTCGGGGCGGCGTTCCTGGCCTCTCTCTGCCTGTGGATCATCGGCGACTGGAGCGAGGGTTGGGGCCCGCTGTGGCTGGCGTTGAAGTTCATCTGGGGGGTCTGGTGGGTGCTGGCCATCGCCACGGTGCTGGTGCGCGTTGCTATCTTCGGGGCTCATCGAAGACGAGCACGGGAGCAGAGGAGGAACGAGGGCGGAGCCGCGGGATCCGGCGAACAGCCGCCCCCGGAGCCGGGCGGCAGCGGCCCGGGCGGCACCCCGTCGCCGGGCACAACGTGAAGACGTCGCAAGCGGTCTGAAATAGAGTTTATCCGAGACACACCGGGAAGTCGTCATGAAAGTCAGCATCGTGGGCGGCGGCGGGCTCGTCGGTAGCACGACGGCTTACGCATTGCAGTGCGGCGGCGTGGTCAGCAGTATCTGCCTGATCGACGCCAACAAGGAGATGGCCCAGGGTCAGGCGCTCGACCTGCTCAACGGCGCCAGCCTCGCTGCTGACCAGCGCATCAGCGCCGGCGGTATGGACGACATTCCGTCCAGTAACGTCGTTGTCATCACCGCTGGCCTGCGCCGCAAGCCCGACGAGAGCCGCCTTGACCTCATCAACCGCAACGTCGATCTGTTCCTCGGCCTGCTCGAACAGATCAAGTCCGCGGGACTCAAGGACAACGCCTACCTCGTCGTCGTCAGCAACCCGGTCGATGTGCTGACCCACCTCGCGGTACAGCGCTCGGGCCTGCCGTGGCAGCGTGTCCTCGGCCTGGGCACACAGCTCGATACGACTCGGTTCTGCGGCTACCTCGCTCGCCGCTTGCAGGTGGCGCCGACGCAGGTACAGGCGCTCATCCTGGGTGAGCACGGCGACAGCATGGTGCCGATCTGGTCGAGTGCGACGATCGCGGGGTTGCCGCTGGAGCAGTGGCCGGGGTTCAGCGAGCAGCTACGGCGTGAGGTCTTCGAGGAAACGAAGACGGCCGGGGCGCAGCTCATTAAGCTCAAGGGCGGCAGCGGCTTCGCGGTGGGATTGTCGATCCGCGAGGTCGTCGAGGCGCTGGCCCTCGACCGTCGCTGCATACTGCCGGTCAGCACACTTCAGCAGGGGTTGTACGGGCTGCGCGACGTCTGCCTGTCGGTGCCGACGGTGGTGGGTTGCGGTGGGGCGCGTCAACAGATCGAACTGCCGCTAACGCCGAAGGAACGGATGGGGTTGCAGAACTCGGCCCGCGTGCTGCGCGAGACGATTGACACGGTCGAGGCTCGCATCGGCGCAGCGCGTGCCGTGGGCACCCCCGCGGCGATGCCGAAGCGAAACGGCGCGCCGATTCCTCGCGCCGCGTGGCAGCGCCCTTCAATATAACATCGAAATAGTCGTCGTTGCGCCGCTTGCGGCTTAGCGTTCGCCTGTCCCGGCAGAGGATGAATCCTCTGCCGGGACAGGCGAACGCTAAGCCGCAAGCGGAAGAGAGGCGCCCGAACATGGTCCAGAAAAGTCTCGACGTCAAGCTGGCCCGCATCCACGCCGACCCGCACGGCTGTAAGGACTTCATCCTTGCTGACGCCAAGGACGCCGACATGGCGCTGGCCATCGGCGCCCCCGGACGGTCACCGGAGGCCCACAGCGGCGAGCTGCGCTATCGCAGCCTCAGCGAGTTCCGCGACCTCATCGTGCAGATCGTCGAGCAGAAGCTCGTCGACATCATGCTGATGTCCGCCAGCACCAGTGAGGCGCTGACCATCCAGCGCCGCCTATTCGACGCCAGTCCCGTCACGCCGGCGGCCCGCGCCAACGACACGACCGACATCCACATCGTCCGCGGCAGCAAGTATCCGACGTCGCCGTCCCTGCCGTTCCGCACCGCCACCCTCGACCATTTGCAGTGCGGGCACCTCGACTGCAAGCCGGAGGAACGTGCCCTCGGCGTCGACCTCGGCCTGTACAGCATCACGTACAATAACGACACGGTCCTCGACCGCGCCGCCCTGGAGGAGTACAAGCAGTTCCGTCTGGAGGCCGAGCGCAAGGGGTTCCGCCACTTCCTGGAGGTCTTCGATCCCTGTTATCAGGGAGCGGTGGCGCCGGAGATGATCCCGGCGTTCATCAACGACGCGATCGTCCGCACCCTCGGCGGGGTGACGTCGGCGGGACGGCCATTGTTCCTGAAGGTGGTCTACCACGGGCCGCAGTACATGGAGGAGCTGGTCCGCTACGACCCGCACCTCGTTGTCGGCATCCTCGGTGGCTCGGCCGGCACGACCTACGACGCTTTCAAGTTGCTCAGTGAGGCGAGGAAGTACGGCGCCCGCATCGCCTTGTTCGGCCGCAAGATCAACAACTCTGAGAACCAGCTCGCTTTTATCCACTTCTTGCGACTGATCGCCGATGGCGAGATCAGCGCCGAGGAGGCGGTCCGCGCTTATCACGGGGTCCTGCAAAAACTGGGTGTTCGCCCGCACCGCTCGCTGGAGGACGACCTGCAGTTGCAGACAAACGTGATGAACTACGGCGGCAATGGCGTGACGATCAGCCCGCCTCCGTCCTCGAACGGCGCCCGCAAGCCGGCGGCCTCCCCGCAGCCGAAGCAGGAGACGCACGCAGACTGTGCTTGCCAATGCCGCGCCTCCGCGGTGAAGTCCGAACCGGCGGCGGGCGGCACGCCCGACTTCAGCCGCATGACGTCGGCGGAGAAGATCGCCTGGCACAAGGCGCGCTGGGACCGCATCCTTGGATAACGGGCCGTCGGCGAGCGGGGGGTGTGAACCCCCCGCTAATTCGCCTTACCGGGGGGTTCACACCCCCCGCTCGCCGATTTCTGAAACAGCCTGTCAGAACTGGTCGAGCCAGAAGTGGAAACCGCGGTGGTAGGGCTGCGGGCTGAATAGCTCGTAGCGCCAGTGCGGCTCGCGAAAGGCCGGGTACGCCATGTACGCGGGCGGTCGCATGTACGGCGCACCATACGGCTCCGGCCAGCGCGGTCCCTGCGTCGGCCAGTAGCTATGCGGGAAGTAGTAGTAGGGGTAGTAGAAATGCCGGTCAATGTTGTATTGCTGAGCCTGTGCCGAACTCGGGCTGCTCCACAGCCACACAGCAAGCACGCACGCCAGCAGCGTTTTTCCCACGCTTCGCATGAACGATCCTCCTGAAGGTGTGTCCGTGCGCCCTGCAATCCCGCAGCGGCGCACGAACACAGGCCCCAGGCAACCCGCGCCGAAAACCCACCGAAACAGTTCAGATCGCAGGCCCCTGGCTCCGTTGCTGCAACTTTACCCGACGATTCCTCGCGCGGAAGCGCCGTTCCCAGGCAGAGGACGGAAAAAGACACCCCCCGGAACCGGCCTGTGCCGGCTGGGCAAAGTTTGCCTCGCTTCCCATCTCCAACAAGATCAGCTGGGTAGGAAAAGAACGTCTCTCCCCTCGTCGGTCCCTCGGGAAGGTCGATTTTGCCACACTGCTCGAAAAGGCTACATGCGCGCTGGGCCAGCGCTGTCGAGCCCGGCAGGCGCCCCTCAGGGCAACCACGACAAAAAAAGGCCCCTGGATGCCCAACCGGGGGTTTTTCCTGCGCAAAAGGAAGTCTATTCCTGCAAACGTTCCCGTCCGGCGAAAAGCTTGCGCTTGCCGGCTGAAAACCGATTGCCCCGCCAGCCGAGGCGTCGCTTCGGCATGCCCTTCGCACCTTGAGAAGCAAATCGAATTGATGGAGCTTCACGCTCAGGGCCGGAATGAATTATGACGATCCTTTTTGACAGTCAGAAACTGCCCAGCCGCGCGGAACAACTGGCGGACGAACCCGCCGGGTCGGGTTCCTCCCCAGTACCGGGGCAGGACCTCCTGCCCGGCACGAACCGGCCCTCGGCCAACGAGGGCCTCCGGCAGACCGCCAGTCCTTCGGGGAAGGGCGTCTCCGGCACGGCTTCCAACCCCTCGCCCGGCGGAGACGGCGAGATACGCGCCATGATCGTCGAAGCGAGCAGCCCCAGCCGATCCCACGCGGCCCCGGCGGCGAATCCGCCGCGCATCCTGGTTGTAGACGATGAACCGCTCATCCGCGATCTCTTGAGTCGCTATCTGGAATCGCAGGGATTCCGCGTTCTCGTTGCCGCGAGCGGGCGGGAGGCCGTCGAACGGTTCCGCAACGAGCGGGCGGTGGGCCTCGTCCTGCTCGACGTGCGGATGCCCGGCCTGGACGGCCCCGCGACGCTGGCCGCCCTGCGCTGTCTCAACCCACAGGTCCGCTGCTGCTTCATGTCGGGCGACCTCGGGTCGCACACGACGAAGGAGATCTTCCACACGGGGGCGCTGGCCCTGTTCGAGAAGCCTCTTCACCTGAGCGAGCTGGCGGCCTCGCTGCACCGGCTCCTCGGCTCGCCGGCAGAGACCTGACCGGCACAGATGGAAAAGAGGGAGCGCGTGCGGGTGCCTTGCCTGCCTCCTTCCTTTCTTTTCCTTTGCTGCTCCAGTCGTCCCCATCCGTGCGACCCGCTGGCGCTCAAAACCGACAAGCCCCAAGCGCCAGCGCGGGGACGACAAGCCCCAAGCGCCAGCGCGGGGACGTCCCCCGCGCTGGCGCTTGGGGCTTGTGTCAGAGTGGCCGCAGCTTGACCGGGTCGACGACGACGTGGCGCACACGCTGGCGCTTCCAGGTGTAGCTGATGTGGACCAGGCCATCGGACGTCTGGATCACGGCCGGGTACGAGAACTCACCGGGATCTTTCTCGAGCACCAGCACGTCCTGCCAGTCCTTGCCGTCCTTCGAGACGGCGAGGTGAAGCGGGCTGCGGCCGCGGCGCGTGGGGTTGTAGACGAGCAAGTGGCGGCCGTTCGTGAGCGTCACCGCGTCGATGCCCGAGTTGGGGTTGGGCAGCGCGGTCCGCTTCAGTGAGCGGGCCGACCGACTTCCAGCTCTTGCCGAGGTCGGTGGTACACTGCAGATACACCTGCCAGCCATTGGCCTCGTCGCTGGTGCCACACAGGATCGTCCCGCCGGATAGCTCGACCGGCTTGTTCTTGATCGGGCCCCAGACGCCGTCGGGCAGCCGGGACGGTTTCGACCACGTTTTGCCACCGTCATCGGAAGTGAGGAGCATACCCCACCAGCGGCTCGGCGACGGGCCGACCTTGTAGAAGAGCAAGAGCGGCCCCTTCGATGGCTGGAAGAGGACGGGGTTCCAGCAGGGGAAGCGCTTGCCGCCTTCCTGCACGCCGTTGGCAACCTCGACCGGCACGGTCCACTTGCCGTCCTCGTGGCGGCTGACCCAGATGCCGACGTCGGGGTTCTTCTCGCGCGTGCCGCCGAACCACGCCGCCACGAGCCCGCCCTTCCCCTCGGCAAGCGTCGACGCGTGGCACTGGGGGAACGACGCCTTTTCGTAGATGAATTCTGCGCGAATGATGCCGGGCTGTTTCTCCGGCGCTTCCCGCGCCGGTTCCGCGGCCGGACGTCCGGCCGACAGCGCCAGGGAGAGCGCGACCAGCACTGCATGTCTCTGCATGAGCCGCCTCGCTTTCGACAGGGATCGGTATTCCGTGGACACTGTACGATCGGGCCCCAACTCGGTCGAGGGGCCGCCGGCGCGTCGTTCTGAGAAGTTGCTTTTTCCCAGGGGGCGGTCGTGCGGGACAATCCGAGAAATCGAAACACGGCAGAAGGGAACGGCCTCCAGCCGGCGCCAGTCAAGGAGGTTCCGCGTGGCTCGCATCCTGCTGATTGACGACGACCCCGGCTTCTCGGAGATCCTCCGCGACAGCCTCGAAGGACTGGGCCACGAGGTGCGCTGGCTCGACCTGGCGGAGGACGGCCTGCGCCTGCTTGCGGCGGGTGAGCCGGTCGACGTGGTCCTGCTCGACAACCGCATGCCGCGCATGTCGGGGCTCGAGTTTTTGAAAGCGCTGCAACAGACCGATGTCGCCGTCCCGGTCGTGCTGATGACCGGGGAGCACAACGACCGGACCGCGATCGAGGCGATCAACCTCGGCGCCTTCGACTATGTCCTCAAGCCCAGAAGCGAGGAGGACGGCCTCGGCGAATTGCCCCGCGTCCTGGAGGAAGCCCTCGAGGTCCTCCGCCGGCCGCGTCCCGTTCCCCTCTCCGCCGACCCTCGCGGTGGGGAAGACTCCGCCATCGTCGGCGAGAGCCGGGCCATCCTTGACGTCCTCCGCCACATCGCCCGCTCCCTCAAGATGGACGAGACCGTCCTGATCCTTGGCGAGACGGGGACCGGCAAGGACCTGGTCGCGCGAGCCATCCACACCAACAGCCGGCGCCGCCACAAGCCGTTCGTCGTCATCAACTGCACGGCGCTGAACGAGAACCTGCTCGAAGACGAATTGTTCGGCCACGAGGCGGGTGCGTTCACCGGCGCCGAGAAGTTGCGCAAGGGCCGCTTCGAGCACGCTCACGGCGGGACGCTCTTCCTCGACGAGGTCGGTGACATGCCGCGGTCCCTGCAAGCGAAGTTGCTGCTCGTGCTGGAGAATCGCCAGGTGGAACGTATCGGCAGCAGCGAGCCGATCCGGGTTGACGTGCGCGTGCTGGCGGCGACGCACCGCGACCTCAAGGGATTGGTGCGCGAGGGGAAGTTCCGCGAGGACCTTTTCTTCCGCCTGGAGGGCATTCCCATCCACCTGCCGCCACTGCGGGAGCGGCCGGAGGATGTCGCGCTGCTGGCCCGCCACTTCCTGGCGCGACTGTTCGGCGGCGGGTCGGCGCCAGCTCTCCATCCCGCGGCGCTGGAGCGGCTGCGCAACCACTCCTGGCCCGGCAACGTCCGCCA
>JACOUH010000024.1 GCA_016177925.1 Planctomycetota bacterium
AGATGGACAATGGCCGCTTCCGGAGGCCCTGGAAACAGCCTGGCGCCGGTTCGTCGTCACGGCCTGTCGTGACGATGTCGCCATCGACTCGGCCGAGTTGGCGGCATGGTTCGCCGCCAACGGCTGGGACGCTCAGGCCTCGGCCGCGTTGACGAGACGCTTCTTTGACGACGCTGCGCTCCTCACCGAATTCACCGAGGCGGAGGAACAGCCGGCATGACGCTCGCTGACGCCGTTTCCACGATCACGGCGAATCCTGCACCGGTCGTCTTTCTGGACTCGTGCATCCTCCTCGACACTGTGCGGGCACCGCTGCGGAATGCAGCGGGCGAGGTGCGCGTGGCCAGCCAGTTTCTGGTCGCGGTCGGAAGAGTACCCAAGACCATTCACCTCATCATCGGTTCTCCGACCCCCACGGAATGGAACGACCACATTGACGAGGCGGTGCGCGATTGCACGCTCGCGGTGAACAGTTACAACGCCGTAGCGGACGTCTGTGGGTATCTCGCGATCCCGGCGGTGGCGACCCTTCCGGCTGCCGCCCTCGATCTGCCCACCCGGCTTCGGCAGCTGTCCGCGGACCTGCTCGCCGCGGCCATTAGGCTGGATCACCACGCGGATGCCCTGGCGCGTGCTGTTGATCGTGTGGTGGCCTGTCGCAAACCTGCCACGAAGGGCGGCAAAGGGGCAAAGGATGCAGTCATCCTCGAACACGTCCTGGAAACGACCCGGCAGCTCCGGGCGGCTGGGTATCCCGGCATCTGCGTGTTCACCAGTTCCAACACCAAGGATTTTGGAGTGCCGCCAGGAACCAACCTGCATCCGCTCCTTGTTCCGGACTTCGCGCCTCCGGTCGATCTGCTCTACGCGACAAGCCTGACTCGCGCCGAGACTCTTCTGCTGGGCGCCGGCTGGGTGCCATGACCTCAAGAGCCGACCAGAGACATGTTGAATTTCCCGCCAGGAAACCAGCATGTCCCTTTGTGCTTATTTGCACTAAAAACAATCAGGAATGTCCCGAATGGCATTTCCTCCAGCCCCCCACTGGCTGAGCTGCCGCTTGGGCGGCTGAAGGCCCTCCGCAGCTGCTTTTCGGCCCGCGCGGCGCGCACCCAGACCGCTCACGGCCTTCGGCCGCTGTTTTTTGGTTTCGGCCTCCTGTCGCGCCGAAACCTCTGGTTTACTGGCACTTCCTGCACTACCCTCATTCCCACTGGCCTTCCTGGAGTTTCACGGCCCGGTTCCTTACGGGAACCAGGAAGGCCATACTATGTCATCTTCGCAATCCGCCCCGTCCCCGCCCAGCTGCGCCACCCTGCTGCAGTCCTTCCTGCAGGTCGAGGGACTGCCGTTCGCAGAGGTGCTGACCGAGGCACACTGCTATGAACTCTTTCAACGTCATGGCCTGGCCTGGGATCCTACTCCTGCGGGCTGTGCTCCGTCCACCGCGACGGCTGACTCTGCGGCAGCGGTTCCGGTCCCGGTCGCCACGGAGCCGTGCGCTGCGGCGTTGACCCCCGCGGCCGACGGTGCTACCTGCAACAACCCCGCGACCGACACCAGCGCGGTTCCGGCGACGGTATCCGCGACGGTCGCTGCCGCGGGAGAGCTTGTCGCGACCACGGCTTCGGTAGCCGTGTCACTCCCGGAAGTCTCCGTGGGCCACGCGCCGGCGATGGTCCCGCCGTGCCCGCTGGTCCCACGCAGTCCCGTCTGGACGACCTCCCTGACCGTGTGGACGTTTCTGTATCAGGTCTTGTCCACCAGCAAAGCCTGCACGGCGGCCGCGCTCCGCGGTGTGGTCCTGCGGACGATGCTAGGCTGCCGACGGCCGTCCAAGAATCCCGGCGCCTACCGCAAAGCCCGCGGCCGTTTGCCCACCGGACTGCTCACGGATCTCAGTCTGGGTTTGGCGGTGCGACGGGAGGACGCCCTGCCACCCGAGTGGCGCTGGCTGGGGCAGCGCGTGCTGCTGGCCGCTGGTTGGGTGGTGCTGGCGCCCGCTACCGTCGTGAACCAAGCGAAGTATCCGCAACCCACCTCGCAGAAACCCGGCGCGGGCTTTCCCCAGGTGCGTTTGACCGGGCTCTTCTCCCACGCCAGTGGTCTGTGGTTGGGGGTGAAGTACGGTCCGTGTCAAGGCAAGGAGACCGGAGAAACGGCCTTGTTGCGGGAGTTGCTCGACCAGTTGCGGCGTGGGGATGTGCTGGTCGCGGATCGGTACTACTGTTCGTATTTTCTGATCCTGCTGCTGCAGCAGCGCGGGGTGGAGGTCGTGTTCCATCTGCATCAGCGGCGTAAGCACGCTTTCGGCAACGGTCAGGCGTTGGGCGCCGAAGACGAAATCGTGGTGTGGGAAAAGCCGAAGTGTCCTGACTGGATGGACGAGGCCACCTCGGCGGCACTGCCGGCGACGCTGGAGGTGCGGAGCACGGCCACCCGTGTGGACCAACGGGGCTTGCGCACGCAGTAGGTGCGTGTGGTGACGACCCTGCTGGACGCTACGCAGTACCGCAAGGAAGCGCTCGTCAGCCTGTACCGCGAGCGGTGGGGCGTGGACATCTCCCACCCACACTGCACCTCAAGCGCCAGCCTGTATCCCAGGCAGTGGGCCGCCTAGAATCAGCGTGGCAGCCTTGTTGCGGCTGTCGCAGTGGTGCCAGGCACGCCGTAGCGAACTGACAGGAGAGTCATCATGTCCAACACCCGTCGGTCCCGAATCCCCCCCCGCGCCCGCAGCTCACGCCACCTCCCGGCCTGCTGAGCCGGCTCTGGTCGAGCCTGCCCGCGCCGCGGCGGCACGAAGTCCTGCTGGTGCTCAGCCAACTCCTCGCCAAGAGCCTCCCGCCCGCGCCGCGGAAGGAGGCCGGTCATGAGCATCCCTGAGATCCCCACGGCGTCAGTGCCGCCCATCCCTCCGAGCCGTCCTCCGGCCGCGCCGCTTCCTGCCCACCTGACGGCGTCAGGCACGGCCAAGGTGCGCGATCAGCATCTGGCTCGTAAAGCTATCGTCTACATCCGTCAATCCAGTCCCCAGCAAGTGGCCGAGAACAAGGAATCGACGGCGCGCCAGTATGCCCTGACCGAGGTGGCCGTCGCGCTCGGCTGGCCCCGCGAGCGCGTCGAGGTCATCGACCGGGACCAGGGTCACAGCGGGCAGACCGCGGAGGGACGTCCCGGCTTCCAGTACGTTCTGGCGGAAGTCGGCCTCGACCACGTCGGCCTCCTGCTCGGGCTGGATGCCAGCCGCCTGGCGCGCTCCGACCCGGACTGGGCGCCGCTGGTGCGGTTGTGTGGTGTGTTCCGCACGTTGCTGGGCGACTTCGATGGCCTCTACGACCCGACCGATTTCAATGACCGACTTCTGCTAGGTCTTAAGGGTATAATGAGCGAGGCCGAGTTGCACTTCCTGCGGGCGCGGATGCACGAGGGGCGGTTGAACAAGGCCCGCCGCGGTGAGCTGTTCAACCACCCGCCTCTCGGCTACGTGCGCGTGCCCGCCGGCGGACTGGCCTTCGACCCGGATGAACAGGCACGCGCCGTGGTGCAACTCGTCTTCGACCAGTTCGACCGCCAGGGGAGTTTGCACGGGCTGCTCCGCTACCTGGTGCAGCACGGCCTCCGCCTGCCGGTGCGGCCACACTTCGGGCCGAACCGGGGACAACTGGAGTGGCATCGTCCCAACCGTGCGACGCTGCAGAATCTGCTGCATCACCCGGTCTACGCGGGCTACTACCGGCACGGTCACCGGACCTTGGACCCGCGGCAGCAAGTCCCAGGCCGGCCAGGCACGGGCCGGACGATCCACAAGCCGGAGGATTGTCCGGTGCTGCTGGAGGGACGCTGCCCGGCCTATATTACCCCGGAGCGGTTCTGGGCCAACCAGCAACGCCTGGAGGCTAACCGGGCCCGGGCCGACACCGCGGGGGCGGTGCGTGCGGGTCCCTCCTTGTTGGGAGGGCTACTTGTCTGCGGTCGCTGCGGGCAGCGGATGATGGTCTCCTACGCCGGCCGGGCCAACCGGTTACGCTACAGTTGCAGTCGTGCCGCGGTCGATTATGCCGCGCCACAGTGCCAGGGACTGGCGGGTCGCGTGCTGGATGAACTGGTCGCAGCCCAGGTCCTGACGGCGCTGGCGCCCGCGGCCCTGGAACTGAGCCTAGCGGCCGCCGACGATCTGGAGCAGGAGCGGGAGCAGTGGCACCGCAACGGGCAGCAGCAACAGGAGCGGGCCCGCTATCAGGCCGAGCGGGCGCGGCGACAGTACGACGCCGCCGAGCCGGAAAATCGCCTCGTCGCGCGGGAACTGGAGCGGCGCTGGGAGGAAACGCTGAAGGACCAGCGCCGCCTGGAGGAGGAGTATGCACGCTTCTGCCGGAGCCAGCCGGCCGAGCTGTCCGCCGTGGAACGGCAGCAGATCCGTTCGCTGGCGCAGGAGGTGCCGACGTTGTGGCAAACGGCGACGACCACAGCGGCAGACCGTCAGCGTGTCGTGCGGTTGCTGGTCGAGGAGGTGCGCGCCACCGTCCGGGGGGAGAGCGAGTGGGTGGACGTGACGATCCGCTGGGCCGGTGGGCAAGAGACACGCCACGCGGTCGTGCGGCCGGTCAAGCGTTACGAGCAGTTGGCCGACTACGACCGGCTCCGTAACCGGATTAAGGAACTCCGCGAAGGCGGTTTGACCCTGGCTGAGGTGGCGGAGCGGCTGAACCAGGAAGGCTTCCAGCCCCCGAAGCGTTCAGAGACCTTTAATAGGTCTATAGTGGGTCATCTCCTGTGGGGAAGAGGGACCGGTGGGCAGCGTTTGCGGGCGCTGGCCGAGAGCGGCTTACTCGGCGCGCACGAGTGGCTGCTGAGCGACTTGGCCCGGAAGCTGGGCATGCCGCCGGTGACGTTGCACCGCTGGGTCCGCGTGGGCTGGGTGCATGCCCGCAAACTGCCCACGACGGGTGGGCACTGGGCGCTCTGGGCCGACACGGACGAGTTGGAGCGCCTGGCTCGGCTGCGGACGTGCCCGCGTGGCTGGTCGGAGGAGCCTGTCTTTGCGGAGTTGACGAAGCCCAAAGCCCGCGACCACAACTGACAGCGAGCATTCCTGGCCGTCCGCAGGTGGTAGCGTAGCCGCCTGCGGACGGCCAATATAGGCATCTCTCTTAGGAGGCATTATGGCTGGTAAACGGAACTCTTCTTCAAATGGATCAAGCAACACTTGCGCATCAAGGCATTCTACGGCACGTCCGAGAACGCGGTAAAGACGCAGGTCTGGATTGCCATCAGCGTCTATGTCCTGGTGGCCATCGTCAAGAAAGAACTCAAGCTCGAACGCAGCCTGAACGAAATCCTGCAGATTTTGAGCGTCACGCTGTTCGAGAAAACCCCCATTTTTCAGGCATTGTCGCAG
>JACOUH010000025.1 GCA_016177925.1 Planctomycetota bacterium
ACAACAGACTCCTTCCGCGGCGGGCGAGGGTGGCCTGTCACACGCCACCACTCTACCGGGCGACTGGACCGCCAGGAAGGAGTCGTTTCCTTTGATCATCGACACACCGATACAAACGTTGAGCGCAACTTCAAAACGCGCAAGCGAGGGATAACGTCCGCCCTCGCCTTTTGTAGGACGGATTTTCAATCCGTCCGGGCTTCATGTCCGGACGGATTGGAAATCCGTCCTACAACCTCGCTGGCGCGTCGGGCTAATCGATTAGTTGTAGCTCGGGCCGGGGGCTGGACCGCGCAGCGGTCCCGAGCCGCCCCGCGGATTGCCCGGAGTGCCTGGACCGCCCGGATCGGTGCTGCCGTCCAGGTTCGGCCGGCGGATCAGGCCCTGGTTCAGCGTGTCGCGCGGGAACTTCGGTGGGGTCAGGTAGCGATCTTCGCCGGGCGGCGAACGATATTGCTCAGGCGGTTCCGGCGGCTTGATCTGCTGATCCGTCGTCGTGCAGCCGCACAGACCCAGCAGCACCGCCGCCCACAGGTCGAGTCTTCTCATTCGGCGCATTGCATCCTCCCCGCACCGCAAGGTCGACCGGCGTCGCACTCCTCGAGTCGAGGGGCCGACATATACCCGCCCGTACAGCGCCGTCAAGAGCGCCTCGACCGGGACACCCTTATCATCGGGCACCGCCCGCCCCTTCCTCCAGTCCGCCCCGACTCCAGCCCCCCGCAACCCCGGCCGATACTTATGAACACAACATCAGGCGGATCGACTTTGACCTTCTTTTGAGGACGACCACGATGGGCTTCTTCTCGGGCCGCGTCACCTGCACCCGCTTTCGGGTCGTGGGGCACTCGCCGGGTATGTTCGGGCCGGTGCATCTGAAGCGGTTGGAGGCACACGCGGCGGGCAAGCAAAAGACGATGGCGGCCGACGGGGTCGAGGTGGGCTGGGCGGCGGGCGACCACATCCTCGACACGCGCTTCGACCTGGCCAAGAACATCATCAACGACACCCTCCACTTCGCCATCCGCATCGATCAACAGAAGTTGCCCGCTGACCTGTTGCGAGCCTATGCCCAGGTCGAACTGGAGGGACTGGCGGCGAAGAACCCCAGCGGACTCCCCAGCGCCCGCCAGAAACGCGAGGCCCGCCAGACAGCACGCGACCGTCTTGAGGAGGAGGCGAAGGACGGTCGCTTTTTGAAACGCAGGATGGTCCCGCTTCTATGGGACGCCGGCTCGAACGAGGTGCTGGTCGGCACCGGCAGCCTGACGGCGATTGACCGGCTGCACACGCTCTTCCAGCAGACATTCGGCCAGGCCTTCGAGCCGCTGACGAGTGGGCGACAGGCATTCCTGCTGGCGGAGTCGCGGCAGCAGACACGCGGCGTCGACGACGCTGACCCGTCGCCGTTCGTGCCGGGAGTGTCGACAACCCAGGTGGCCTGGACGCCCGATGAGAACAGCCGCGATTACCTGGGCAACGAGTTCCTGCTGTGGCTGTGGTTCCTGCTCGATGCGGAGAGCGACACGATCACCTTGAGCGATGGCTCACAGGTCGCCCTGATGCTGACGCGGACGCTGGTGCTGGAGTGTCCCCGAGCGCAGACGGGCAAGGAGACGATCACGAGCGACGGGCCGACTCGGCTGCCGGAGGCGCGGCGGGCGATCCAGGCGGGCAAGCTGCCGCGCAAGGTCGGCATGATCCTCGCCCGCCACGATCAGCAGTATGAGCTGACCTTCCAGGGCGAGACACTGGCGGTCAGTGGAGCGCGGTTGCCCGCCGCCGAGGCGGTCGAGGAACGCGCGCGCCTGGAGGAGCGCATCACGCAACTGCGGCACCTGTTGGAAACGCTCGATCTGCTGTACGACACCTTCTGCCGGCTGCGCACAACCGATGCCTGGCCGAAGGAATTGGCGCGCGTGCAGAAATGGCTAGCGCGCGAAGAACGCAGCCGCCTGTCAGCGATCGGCTAAGTGCGGGATGGTCCGCCTCTGGTCGACACGGCGGAGGGAGGTACAACATCTCAAGAACGCCCGCCACGGCAGGCCCCACAGAAGACATTCAAAAAGGGACTCCTCCGTAGGGACAGCCGGCTCGGCTGTCCCACCCCGACAGGCGAGCCGCCTGTCGCTACGGCAACCCGACAGGCGAGCCGCCTGTCGCTACGGAAGGCGCCGGGGCGGACGAATCGAGGTACACGCGGTGTTCCGATCGTCGATCGGTCGCAAGGCGCTGATGGCTGTCACCGGCTTCGGGCTACTCGGCTACGTCATCGTCCACATGATCGGGAACCTTCAGGTCTACCAGGGCCCCGACGCCCTGAACGCCTACGCCAAGATGCTCAAGGGCATGGCCACCCTGCTCTGGGGTGCCCGCCTCACGCTGCTGGTGCTCTTCGCCGCCCACGTCTACCTGGGTGTCGCTCTCTACCGGGAAAACCGAGCCGCTCGGCCGATCGGCTATGTCCGCTTCCAGTACGAGCAGGCCAGCGTAGCCACGCGGACGATGCTGCTGTCAGGGCTCGTGATCCTGGCATTCGTGATCTTCCATCTCCTTCATTTCACCTTCGCCGCTGTCCAGCCCGAGTACGCCGAGTGGAAGGACCCGGCCGGCCGCCCCGACGTCTATGCGATGGTCGTCCACGGCTTTCGCAACCCGGTCATCACCACCAGCTACGTCGTGGCCCAGCTCTTCCTCGGGCTGCACCTCTACCATGCGGTGCCGAGCATGTTTCAGTCGGTCGGGCTGAAGCACCCCCGGTACAACCCCCTGATCCGCACGCTCGGCGTGGTCATCCCTCTTGTCATCGTGGCCGGCAACGTCTCGATGCCGCTGAGCATCCTGTTCGGCATCGTCGGAACATCGGTTGGAGGTTGATGTGGAACTCGACGCCAAGGTCCCCGGCGGCCCGCTCGAGACCAAGTGGGAACGCTACCGCAGCGACGTCAAGCTGGTCAGCCCGGGCAATAAGCGCAAGTACAAGGTCCTCATTGTCGGCACGGGATTGGCCGGCGCCGCGGCGGCGGCGACGCTTGCCGAGTTGGGCTACGGCGTGGAGGTGTTCACCTTCCACGACAGCCCGCGGCGAGCCCACAGCATCGCCGCCCAGGGCGGCATCAACGCCGCCAAGAACTACCAGAACGACGGCGACAGCGTCTGGCGTCTCTTCTACGACACCCTCAAGGGCGGAGACTTCCGCTCGCGCGAGGCGAATGTCTACCGCCTCGCCGAGGTCAGCCTCAACATCATCGACCAGTGCGTCGCCCAGGGCGTGCCGTTTGCGCGCGAGTACGGGGGGCTGCTCGCCAATCGTTCCTTCGGCGGCGCCCAGGTGTCGCGCACCTTCTACTGCCGCGGACAGACCGGCCAGCAGCTGCTGCTCGGAGCGTACCAGGCCCTGTCGCGCCAGGTCGGCGAGGGCCGCATTGCCCTGCACACCTACGCCGAGATGCTCGATCTAATCGTCGACGACAGGAAGGCCCAGGGCATCGTCGTCCGTGACCTGCGGACCGGCGCCATCCGTTCGTATACCGGCGACGCGGTCATCCTGGCGACGGGGGGTTACAGCAACGTCTTCTATTTGTCGACGAACGCGGCGGGCTGCAACGTGACGGCGACCTTCCGGGCCTACAAGCGCGGCGCCGCCTTCGCCAACCCGTGTTACACGCAGATCCATCCGACCTGTATTCCCGTCCGCGGCGACTATCAGAAGAAGCTTACGCTGATGTCGGAGTCGCTGCGCAACGACGGCCGCGTCTGGGTGCCCAAGGAGAGCGCCGATCGCCGCCCGCCGGACCAGGTGCCCGACCCCGATCGCGACTACTATCTGGAGCGGATGTATCCCAGTTACGGCAACCTGGCGCCGCGCGACATCGCGTCGCGGGCGGCCAAGAAGGTCTGCGACGAGGGCCGCGGCGTCGGCGAGGGCGGCCGCGGCGTCTATCTCGACTTCCAGGACGCGATGGCCCGCGCCGGCGAGGCGGTGATCCGCGAGAAGTACGGCAACCTGTTCGACATGTATCACGAGATCACCGGCGAGGACCCGTACCGCGTGCCGATGCGGATCTACCCGGCGCCGCACTACACGATGGGCGGGCTGTGGGTCGACTACAACCTGATGAGCAACCTGCCGGGGCTGTTTGTCCTCGGCGAGGCCAACTTCTCCGATCACGGCGCCAATCGCCTTGGGGCCAGCGCCCTGATGCAGGGCCTCGCCGACGGCTACTTCATCATTTCGTACACGATCGGCAGCTACCTGGCGACGAAAAAGGCGGGCCGCCTCGCCGCCGACGCGGCTGCCTGCCGGCAGACCGAGCAGGAGGTCAAGCAGCGCATCAGCCGGATTCTCAGCATCAAGGGCAAGCGGACCGCGACGTCGATCCATCACGAGCTGGGCAAGTTGCTGTGGGACCGCTGCGGCATGGCCCGTAACGAGCAGGGCCTGAAGAAGGCGCTGCAGGGCATCCCGGCGCTGCGCGAGGAGTTCTGGCACAACGTCTCGGTGCCGGGAGACGGCGACGACCTCAACCAGGCCCTCGAGTACGCGGGCCGCGTCGCCGACTATCTCGAGTTTGCCGAGCTGTTGTGTCTGGATGCCCTGACGCGCAACGAGTCGTGTGGCGGGCACTTCCGTGAGGAGCATCAGACGCTGGAGGGCGAGGCACGCCGCGATGATGAGCAGTACAGCTTCGTCAGCGCCTGGGAATATGCCGGGCCAGACAAGTCACCCGCCCTGAACAAAGAGCCGCTGAGGTTCCAGCGGGTGCATCCCAGCGAGCGGAGTTACAAATAATGCGAGTGACGCTGCACGTCTGGCGCCAGAAGAACGCGCGGAGTGAGGGGAAATTGGTGACGTACCAGGTCCCCCAGGTCGATCCCGACATGTCGTTCCTGGAGATGCTGGACGTCCTCAATGAGGAATTGGTCGGCAAGGGCGAGGAGCCGATCGCCTTTGACTACGACTGTCGCGAGGGCATCTGCGGAACCTGTTCGCTGGTGATCAACGGCCGGCCGCACGGTCCCGAGGGCGGAGCGGCCACCTGTCAGGTCTACATGCGCAACTTCCACGACGGCGACGAGATCTACATCGAGCCGTGGCGGGCGCGAGCGTTTCCGCTGATCAAGGACCTTGTCGTCGACCGCAGTGCCTTTGACCGTGTCATTCAGGCGGGCGGGTTTGTGTCGGTCAACACGGGCGGGACGCCCGACGGCAACACGCTGCCGATCGCAAAGACGACACAGGAGAAGGCGATGGACGCGGCGGCGTGCATCGGCTGCGGCGCCTGCGTCGCGGCGTGTCCGAACGCCTCGGCGATGCTCTTCGTCGCCGCCAAGGTTTCGCACCTGGGCTTGCTGCCACAGGGCCAGCCGGAGCGCGCCCGCCGGGCGAGGAAGATGGTCGCGCAGATGGACGCCGAGGGCTTTGGCAACTGCTCGAATTATTTCGAGTGTGAGGCAGCCTGTCCCAAGGAGATCAGCGTCGAGTTCATCGCCTGGATGAACCGCGATTATCTCAAGGCGCGGCTGACGGAGCCGGACACCGTCACGCCGGGGATGGGGGCGAAGGTCGGCCCGTCGCCGGTCGCCGGCCACGACGCCACGGCGAAGAAACACCCCGTCGCCTGAGCGATTAGCCCGACGCGCAAGCGAGGCGAGAAGAAACCCTCGCTTGCGCGTCGGGCTAAGCAGGGAGTGGCGGCGCTTTCTCTTTCCCTTCGACCGTGACCGCGGCTACCATGATCAAAGGTGATGTTGGAGAGTAACCATCCCCGTTGAGCCCGTCGCCATGTCCAACGCCCTCCCGATCCCCGAACGACTCGGCCGTTACCGGATCTTGCAGAAGCTGGGCGAGGGCGGCATGGGCGCCGTCTATCTCGCCGAGGATACGAAGCTGCGCCGCAAGGTCGCCGTCAAGGTGCCGCATCTCAGTGAGGCGGACGGGCAGAACGTCATCAATCGCTTCTACCGCGAGGCCCGCATCGCCGCCGCCGTCGATCATCCTCATATCTGCCCGATCCACGATGTCGGCGAACACGAAAGCGTCCACTTCCTCGTGATGCCGTTCATCGACGGCACGCCCCTGTCGCGCCTAGTCAACGCCGATCGTCCCTGGCCGCCCGCGCAGGCCGTGGCCCTTGTGCGGAAGCTGGCACTGGCGGTCGAGGTGATGCACCAACGCGGGCTGATCCATCGCGACCTCAAGCCAGGCAACGTCCTGATCCGGCCGAGCGGCGAGCCGGTGCTGATGGACTTCGGCCTGGCCCGCTCCTTCACGGGCCAGAGCCGCCAGTTGACCGCCACCGGGGCCAGCGTCGGCACGCCGGCGTACATGTCTCCCGAGCAGGTCCTGGGACAAAAAGACATCGGGCCGGCCACCGACATCTACAGCATGGGAGTGATTCTGTACGAATTGCTGACGGGGTGCCTCCCCTTCATCGGCCCGCTGGCCGCCCTCTACGGCCAGATTCTCCACGCGGACGCCGAACCGCCGTCGGCGAGCCGGCCAGGGTTGGACGCCGGTCTCGACGCCGTTTGCCTCAAAGCGATGGCGAAGGAGCCCAAGCAGCGCTTCGCCAGCATGGCGGAGCTAGCCGCGGATCTTGGTTGCTACCTCGAACGCAACCCGGACCCCGAGCCCCCGCCGCAGAGGCAGAGCCCTTCGCCCAACGAGGCAATGGACGGGCGAATCCCTTGCCCGTCCTGCGGACGGCAACTCCGATTTGCTGCTTCGTTGTGGGGCAAGCAGGGCCGTTGCCCGCACTGCCAGCACGCCTTTCGCCTCCCCAGCACGCCGGCCGAGTTACCCACTCTTTTCCCCACTGGCGCGGTGAGTCTCGTGGCTCCTGTCCTCGTTCCAGCCGCCACACCCCCTCTGGCAAAGGAGTTCACCAACTCGCTCCGCATGAAGTTCGTGCTGATTCCCGCGGGGACGTTCCTCATGGGCTCGCCTGAAGACGAACAGGACCGTGGTGAAGACGAAGACCCCCAGCACGAGGTGGAGATCACCCGCCCCTTCTACATGGGGGTGTATCAGGTGACGCAGGACGAGTATCACCGTCTGATGGGCCAAAACCCCAGCTGGTTCGCCCGTTCAGGAAGTGGCGCGGATAAGGTGAAGAAACTGAACACTCGACAACATCCCGTCGAGAGCGTGTCCTGGGATGACGCGGTGGCCTTCTGCCGCAAGCTGTCGGAACAGCCCGAAGAGAAGAAAAATGGACGGGTGTACCGCTTGCCGACTGAGGCGGAATGGGAATATGCTTGTCGGGGAGGGGCTAACTCTTCAACACCCTTCGCCTTCGGGAATTCCATCTCTTCGACGCAGGCCAACTTCGACGGCAACTATCCGTACAAGGCCACCAAGGGACCGTACCTGGAACGAACCACTCCGGTCGGCTCGTACCAGCCCAACGCCTTTGGGCTATTCGACATGCATGGAAACGTCTGGGAATGGTGTGCCGACTGGTTCGACGAGAACTACTACAACCAGAGCCCTCGGCAAGATCCGCAAGGGCCGCAAAACGGAACCCTCCGCGTCCTGCGCGGCGGTTCGTGGTACTTTGCTGGCCACAGCTGCCGCTCCGCCTGCCGCGGCGGGGACGCGCCAGTCAGCCGCAACGACTACGTCGGCTTCCGCGTCGTCTGCGTCGCCCCCAGGACTCCGTAACCTTTTGCTTCTTGTCTTCTTTTCCTCTTGCCTCCTCCGCCGCGAAGCGGCGCCGCGCACAAAAACCGTACGGAACCAGCGAGACGCTGACGCCGGCCGACTTCGAGCAGAAGTACGGCTTCAAGAACGATCCCGCGAAGGTGCGGTTGCTGGGCAACTGACGGCGGACAGCAACGTGCGGTAGAATGAAGTGGCGGGCCTATCGTAATGCGGAGGGCTTTACCGATGAAGGACCAACTGGTGCGCCTGACTTACGAAATTGAGGTGCAGCCGGGCGAGCAGCTCCACCTGCCCGAGGCGCTGCTGGCCAGCATTGGCCCGGGCCGCTGGCGCCTCACCGTCCAGCCGGTGCGCCGGCCGCCGGCGCGGAGCCACGCCGCCTTCCTCAACAGCTATGCCCCGGAAGACGAGGGGCTGTACGATGCCTATCCAGCCCGGTGAGAGTTCGAGCAGAAGTACGGCTGGAAGAACGATCCCGCGAAGGTGCGGCTGACGGAGTAACCCTGAGCGATTAGCCCGACGCGCAAGCGAGGGTTTCTTCTCCCCTCGCTTGCGCTTCGGGCTAATATCGGCTGTTGTCACCGTTCCCAGGTAAGCGTTACCCGGGCGACGGGGGCATCAACGCGCAGGCGGATCAACGCGATCGAATCCTGGTGGTCTCGTTTCCCGTCGACCTTGACGCGGCTCGGCGACACCGTCAACCCCTCCTGATAGTGCAGGCTCAGCACCACCTCGCCGTCGACGGGCTGGACATCCGTGAGAGTGACACGATCCACTTCGGCCTTCAGCCATGTCGCCTTGCCCTTGAGGACGAACGAACGCGGCCGCTTCAGCGTGAACAGCACGCCCTGTCCGTCCTCGAAGGGGAGTTCGCGTTTCGCCCTCGGCCAGCGCTCGAAGCGCTGCACCGACCCGGGCGACCAGCACACCACCCAGCCGATGTTGTACCGCCAGCAGTAGTCCTCGAGTTCGCCGTTGGTCCAGTCCCTGAGCGGGCGGCCGGCAAGGGCCTGTCCCGCCAGGCCGTCCGCAGTGTGCTCGATGCTCGCCTCCGGATCAAGCCCGCCCACGAAAGGACGTTCCGTCAAGAGCGGCAACAGCGCCGCCCAGCGCGACTCCGCCCGCGGGCGATCCTCCCAGAGGATGCGGGCCTCCGACGTCGTCCGCGCCCGGAGTTCCTCGACGACCTGCTCCTGTGCCGGCGTGAGTCCCAACGGCAGAGGCTCGGCACGCATCCCTCGTGCGGCAAGGGTCGCGAAGTGCGAGCGTGCGAGGAAGACGGCCCCGGCGACAAGCACGACGAAGAGCAGCCCTGCCCGCAGTACGCCCCGCGTCCGCCGCACCACCAGGCGCCATCCCTCCTCGAGAGCGTGCGCCGCAAGCGGGGCGGCCAGCAGCAGGCCGGGGACCAGCAGTCCCGGCGTGCTCAGCCTGCCCAGCGGATCGGACAGGATTCCGCCGACTGCCAGGGCGAGGAGCGCCAAGGCGCCCAGGCCGAACAGACGGGCGGTCGCACGTCGCTCGGCCTGGTTCAGAGCTATCGCTCCCACGAGCCCCAACACCAGCAGCAGGACCGCCACGTCGCGGTCGAGCGGCACACCCCACAGGTCGGCGTTCCACAGGTTGCTCAGCGTGCGGTGCGCCAGACGCTGGTCGCTCGACCCCAGGGGCACGCGCAACCACCAGTAGCGCACCCAGTCGCCCAGCCAGAAGGCGTTCAGGGCGAGGGCGGCGAGGACAGCGCTGAGCAACAGCAGGTTCCAGGGCACGCGGTGGCGAGCCCCAACACTCAGATAGTAGAGAAAGAACAGCGGCAGCAGCAGGGCGAATAATAGAGGATGAGCGAACCAGCCGAGGAAGCCGAGGACGACGAGGCCGAGCCAGTCGCGGCCGCGCGGCCGACGGTCGAAATGGATCAGCAGCCCCGCGTGCGCGACGGCGGCGAGTCCCGCCAGCAGCAGGTCGAGTTCGCCCTCCTCGAGGGCCTGCCGGCAGGGCCGACCCCACCAGACCAGCAGCCCGAGCAGGACCGCCAAGAGCGACGCCCGTCGATTCAGCCCTACGCCGCGAGCTGCCAGCCGCAAGGCGAACGGTGCCAGCAGCCAGCACACGGCCAGCCCAAGCTTGTACGCCGCCGGCCGGAACTCGCCCCGGGCCAGGGTGAGGAACAGTTCGGCGGGCCGGCTGCCGCTGTCGAAGACAGGAGTCTTCGGGTAGCCGGCCTGGAACGCGGGATCGTAGCAAGACAGCCGGCCGCGGCGCAAGAATGCACGCGCCCCGAGCGTGCCGTGATAGAGGTGGAGCGGATGACGCCCCGAGACGAGGGGCCGGTCATCGAGGAGAACCTCCCAGGGCCGGTCGGCTCCGAACAGTCCCAAGGTCATCCACACATGCCAGCCGACCAGGCCGCACAAGGGTAGGAGCCAGAGCCGGCTATCGCCGTGGCCTGGGGGAGGCGGACCACCGTCGCCGAGAGTTGCGGGGGTAGGTTCCATCGCCCCGGGATGGTAGCCGCACCGCACCGCCGAAACAAGCCGACTCCAGGACAGGCGAGCGGGGGGTGTGAACCCCCTGGTCAAGTCGTACCGGGGGGTTCACACCCCCCGCTCGCCTACGGCGCGCGACGTGCATTGCCGGAGCTTGAAAGAGGCCCCCGTGAAGGATACGGTTCACAGCAAGCCACGGAGTCGCTGAGTCGCTCTCGGAGGCGAGGAATGGAAAGCAGCTGCCGGAGGTCCGCTGAGACCATGACGGAACCCAACCTCAAGCTGCCGATCCTTCTTTCCATCACGGCGGCGGTTGTGACGATAGCCCTGAAGACGGCCGCGTGGTGGGTGACCGGATCGGTCGGCCTGCTCAGTGACGCCGCCGAGTCGGTCGTCAACCTGGTGGCGGCCGGCCTCGCCTACCTTGCCCTCCTCTACGCGGCACAGCCGGTTGACCGCGAGCACACCTACGGTCACGAGAAGATCGAGTTCTTCTCCAGCGGCCTGGAGGGCGGGCTGATTTTCTTCGCAGCGCTCGTCATTGCCTGGTCGGCGGTCGAGCGGCTCCTCTCCGGCCCCGCCGTGCAGTCGCTCGACCTGGGACTGGCACTATCGTCCGTGGCGGCACTCATCAACCTCGGTGTGGCGCGACTGCTGCTGCGGGCCGGCAGGCGGCATCGTTCCATCGTCCTGGAGGCGGACGGACAACACCTGATGACCGATGTCTGGACGTCGGTGGGCGTCCTCCTCGGCTTGGGATTGGTCCTCTTGACGGGGCAGGTATGGCTCGACCCGGTGCTGGCGCTGCTGGTGGCGGCGAACATCCTCTGGACCGGCTTCGGGTTGGTGCGACGCTCGTTTCACGGTCTGATGGATCGCGCTCTGCCGGACGAGGAACTGGCCCGCATCCGCGAGGTGATCACGTCGCACCTGGGGGCGGGCATGGCGTTCCATGCACTGCGGACGCGGCAGGCCGGCTCGCACCGCTTCGCCGACTTCCATCTGCTGGTGCCGGGCGCGCTGAGCGTGCAAAGCGCCCACGAGTTAGCCGACCGCATCGAGGACGCCCTGCGCGCGGCGCTCGACAACCTCGAGGTCACCATCCACATCGAGCCGATCGAGGAGCGCACCGCCTGGGAGGACAGCGCGCTGTTGGCGCTGGAGGAACGGTCGCGCCCCCAGGGGCGCTGAGTCATCCCGAAGAAGGGACCTCCGCGGGGACGCCGCTTGCGGCTTCGCGTTCGCTTCACCTGACAGGCAGCGCGAACGCGAAGCCGCAAGCGGGAAAAGGCGGCGGGTCGGCCGAGGCCGTCGATCAGTCTGGTCGGACCGGGACGGTCACGTTATGCTGGGAGGGGGAGAGCGGGATCTCCCGCAGCGTCGAAGGGCCAGGGTCCCGTGAAAAGTCGGAAAACGCAGCTCGGCACGCCTGACCCGGCCGTCGAGGCCGAGGGCCGCCACGCGGACGAGGGGCGCTCGCCCGCTGGTGAAGACCGTCCCGCTTCCCCCGACCTGCCGGCGGCCCCCGTCTCCGGGATGCTGCCGCCGCCCGGCGACGAGGGCCTGTCGCTGGCCGGCGTGGCCCCGGCTCGCGACCCGCCCAACGATGGCACTCCCGCCGCCGGACCGCGCGCTGTCGACTCCGTCCCTGCCCGCAATGCGCTGTCGCTGGAGGAGCGTGTGCGCCGACTGGAAGACATCGTCGCCACGTTGCAGCTCTCCCCGAACGCCATCCAGCCTGCTGGGAACGGGCCCGCGCCCAACGAACAGGCCAGCCTTGCCGATTTTATTGCTTCCGCCGCCCAGCACTTCCCCACTCAACCGCAAGGGCCGCCGGCCGACCCCGGGGCGCCGGCCGGGGAACGGACGCAGCGCTGGCTCCCCTTCGAGTTGCTCGCCGAAATGCGCGTCATGGTGCGGATGTACCTCGATCCGCGCTATCGGCTGACGTGGCAGACGCGCGTGCTACCGCCGGTCTTCCTGTTCGGCATGTTCCTGTCGTGGCTGCTGATCAGTGGCATCCCGGTCGTCGGCTTCCTGTTCGACCGCATCCTCGACCTGGTGCTGGCGTACATGCTGTTCAAGGTCCTCATGCGCGAGGCGACGCGCTATCGCATGATGTCGCCCGACCTACCGCTGACCCTGCGCCTGTAGGAGGGATCACTGCCCGGCGCCAACTCCCAGGCCAGGGCGCAACTCGTCGTAGACCAGCGGCAAGAGCTGCTCGGCGGCGTGCGCGTTGCCCTGCTCGATGGCGGACAGGTTGCGCGTCACTTCGCTCATGCGATCGAGGATACCCGCCACCGGGCGGCCTCGCTGGACGCCTGGGCCGGGCAGCCGGGATACAATGCCAGGGGAAAAACCATCTCGCCGGGGAGGGAACGTACCGATGGCAACCTTCATCACGACTGTGCATTTCACGGAGCAGGGGATCAAGGCCGTCCGGGACACCTGCGAGCGGGCGACGGCCTTCAGGGCCACTGCCAAGAAGCTGGGAGTCAAGGTGTCAGGGATCTACTGGACGCTGGGGGCCTTCGACGGCGTGATCGTCTGCGAAGCTCCGGACGAGGAAACGGCGACGGCTGCTATGCTGCACCTGGGTTCGCTGGGCAACCTGCGGACGCAGACGGCCCGTGCCTTCGACGCCGCCGAGATGCAGAAGATTCTCGGCTTGCTGCCCAAGTAAGCTGCCCGCGTGACGGATGCGAGACTCGCGGGGCGTACCCTTTCACTTCTTCGTCGAGTGATGACGAAGGGCACGCCCTGCGAGTTTTCCCGTCGGTTTGCCCTTCTCAATCGCCAGGGTGCCGTTGACGAACAGGTACGCCACGCCCGTCGCGTACTGGTGGGGATTGTCGAACGTCGCCGTGTCGCGGAACGTCTTCGGGTCGAACACCACCACGTCCGCAAAGTAGCCCGGCTTCAAATAGCCGCGCTCCGGCAAGTGCAGCACGTCGGCGGGCAACCCTGTCGCACTGCGGATCCCCTGCCCGACGGAGAGCAGTTTGTCCTCGATGGCGTAGCGGCCGATCTTGCGCGGGAAGGTGCCGTAGTTGCGCGGGTGCGGCACGGTGCGGTCCTTCGCCGTGGCGCTGCCGTCGCTGGCCGTCGCCACCCACGGCCGTTTCATGATCAGCCGAACGTCCTCGTCCTTCATGCTGAAGTTGACAATCTGCGCCCCGCCGTTGCGTTCGATCTCAATGGCCATCTCCAAAGGCGTCTTCTTCTCTACGGCCGCGATCGCCGCCAGCGTCTTGCCCTGCCACGCCGGCTTCTTTGCGTAGCGGGCGATGCGCAGCCCCCGGCCCTCGTCGCAGGCCTCGAGCGCCCGGGCCATCGCCTGGCGCATGCGTCGGCTTTTCTCGGGGTCGTCGAGACGGGCGACGATCTCCTTGTGCGTTCCCTCACGGAAAACGGTGGGGATGAGGTCGGCGGCGAGGCTGGTGCTGCTGGCGGTGTACGGGTACTGGTCGGCGGTGACGGCCTGCCCCTTCTTCTGCGCTGCCTCGACCAGCGCCACGGCGTCGGCGGCCAGGCCCCACGCTCGCTTGCTGAACGCTTTCATGTGCGAGATGTGGACCGGCAACCGCGCCCGCTTGCCGATCGTCAGTGTCTCGGTGACCGAGGCCAGCAGCCCCGTTCCCTCGTCGCGCATGTGGCTGGCGTAGAAGCCGCCGTGTTTGGTCACCACCTTCGACAGCTCGACCAGTTCGTCGGTGTCGGCATACGAGCCCGGCGTGTAGTAGAGCCCCGTCGCCAGGCCCCAGGCGCCCTCCTTCATCCCCTTGTCGACAAGGGCCTTCATCTTTTCCAGCTCAGCGCTGGTCGGCGGGCGGTTGGCCTCGCCCATGACCCGCCGCCGGAGCGTGTTGTGCGGGATCTGATGGGCCACGTTCGTGCCGGCCCGGTTCGTGTCGAGCTTGCGGTAGTAGTCGGCGACATCGACCGGCCCTGCGCCGCAGTTGCCGGTAACGACGGTCGTCACACCCTGCGTCAGGTAATTGACGTTGCCGCGCGTGGCCGGCGCCAGGATCGGCGCATCGCTGTGGTTGTGCAGGTCGATGAAGCCGGGAGCGACGACCAGGCCGGTGCCGTCGAGGATGCGCGGCATCCCCTTCACCTCGAACGAGCCGACACCGACGATGCGCTCGCCCTTGAGGGCGAGGTCGCCCTTGACCCCCTCACCGCCGCGGCCGTCGTACAGGGTGGCGCCCTGGATGACGAGGTCTGCGTCAACAGGCGCAACGGATACAACGGCGGAACACAACCAGAGCGCGACGGCGTGCAGCATCGGAGGGGCCTCGTCAGAAGGTCGGACCGGGAGGGCGAGGCTCCCGCCGAGCCGGCTCGGCGGGAGCCTCGCCCTCCCAGACCTCAGAAGTTCAGCTCCGGCAGTTGCGGTGGGGCCTCGCCCTGCTTCAGCTCGTCCATCACCGCCTTCGCCAGCGACAAATAGGACTGGGCGACCGGGGAATCGGGGTGGCGGTGGACGATCGGGTCGCCGGTATCGCCGCACTCCGCGACGCGCGGATCGATCGGGATCTCGCCGAGGAACTGCGTGTTCGCCTCGGCCGCTAGCTTCCGGCCGCCGCCGTGACGGAAGATCTCGTAGCGCTTACCGTCATCGCCGACGAAGTAACTCATGTTCTCGACGATGCCCAGCACCGGCACGCGCACCTCGCGGAACATCTGCAGGCCCTTGCGGGCGTCGATCAGGCTGATATCCTGGGGCGTCGTCACGATGATCGCCCCGGACAGTTCGACCTTCTGCGTCAGCGTCAGCTGGGCGTCGCCGGTGCCCGGCGGCAGGTCGAGGACGAGGTAGTCGAGTTCGCCCCAGTCAATGGCGCCGATGAACTGCGTCAGGTACTTGTCGATCATCGGCCCGCGCCAGATGACCGCCCTCTCGGTCGGGATGAAGAAGCCCATCGAGAGCAGCTTCATGCCGTATCGATCCAGGGGCAGCGGCGTGGTCGCCTGGTCGATGACGCCGGGCACACCCATCATGGTCGGGATGCTCGGGCCGTAGATGTCGGCGTCGAGCAGGCCGACGGTCTGGCCCTGCATTTGCAGGGCCAGCGCCAGGTTGGTTGCCACGGTCGACTTGCCGACGCCGCCCTTGCCGCTGGCGACGGCGACGACGTACTCGACGCCGGGCAGCGAGATCTTCGCGGGAGGACCTCCCGGGGGATGCATGATAATCTCCTTGGAAGGAGGAAGGAGGAAGGAGGAAGGATGAATCAAGAAAACGATTCTGGTTCATCCTTCATCCTTCATCCTTCATCCTTTCTTCTGACATTCGGGGCACTCGCACAGCGAGCGCAGGTGTTCCAGGGTGAAGATGCCGGTGTCGTGGCCGTCGCTCCAGGTGATCTTGTAGGCGTAGCGGCCGACCGGCGCCATGGCGACGGGAGCCAGCGGCACCAGCTCTGCCGGCTTGAGGATTCGGAACGGGTCGGGCGGCTTCTCGCGCTCCTCGCGACAGCCGGCACAGGGACAGTGGCGACGCAGGTTTTTCCAGGCGTGGACGCTACGATGGCCGTCGCTCCACTCGATGATGAGCTGGTCGGCGCCCTCCCGCCGCAGGGTGACCGGCACGAGTGCTTGTGGGCTCGACCCCGACATGATGCTCCGCTCCTTCCGGCGTTCGGCAAGATGGCCGTTCTTTCCGTATTGTACGAGATACGGCGTGCGAAAAAAGCAAGGCCGGCGGGCCGGTCGTAGGGGCGGGCGGCTCGCCTGCCCCAACAACAGGACAGGCGAGCCGCCTGTCCCTACGATGAAGAGACAGGAGAGACGAAATGGTACACGAACCGACGCGCCGCCAGGCCCTTGTAGCGGGCGGCCTGGCGCTGGGGACATTGCTGCGGACCGGCCGGCAGACGCAGGCGGCGCTGCGGGCGAAAGTCGAGGCGGTTTCCGTCATCAGCAAGCAGCCGCAGAACTATCACGGCTGGTCGACGCTGACGCGCCGCCGCAATGGACAGCTAGTCCTCGTCTGCTCCGGCGGACGTGAGGCCCATGTCTGTCCCTTCGGCCGCGTTGAGATGATGACCTCCACCGACGATGGCCACAGCTGGACCTGGCCGCGCGTCCTGCTCGACAGCGCCATCGACGACCGTGATGCCGGCGTGGCCGAGACCGCGAAGGGGACACTGCTGGTAACCACGTTCACCTCCCTGGCCTTCGAGGCGGTGCTGAAGCAGGCAGAGGAGCAGAAGGTCTGGGACAAGGAGCGCCTGGCCGCATGGCGGGCTGCCCGCGACCGGCTCCCTGGCGACGAGCGTCGCAAGGACCTCGGCGTCTGGATGCTGCGCTCGACCGACGGTGGACGGAGCTGGTCGGGACGCTACGACTGCCTGGTCAACAGTCCGCACGGGCCGGTCGCGCTGTCCGACGGACGCATGCTCTACGCCGGCAAGGAACTGTGGTCGAGGAAAGAACGCAACGGGGTCTGCGAGTCGACCGACGATGGCCGATCGTGGAAGTGGCTCGCCGAGATCCCGACTCGCCGCGGCGACAACCCGAACGAGTACCACGAACTGCACGCGGTCGAGACGGCGAAGGGCGGCCTCGTCGCTGCAGACGGAGTCGTCCGACGGTGGCAAGACGTGGACGGTGCCGCACCCGATCGGCGTCTGGGGATTGCCCTCGCACTTGCTGCGGCTGGCGGACGGAAGACTGCTGATGTCGTACGGTCACCGCCGTAAGCCATTCGGCAACCAGGCGCGGGTGAGCGACGATCACGGCCGCACCTGGTCGGAACCTTTGACGATCTCCGACGATGGAATCGGCGGCGACCTCGGCTATCCGTCGACGGTGCAGCTGGCCGACGGCTCGCTGCTGACGGTGTGGTACGAGGTGATGCGCGAGCCGCGTGGCCGAGCCGTCCTGCGCCAGGCCCGCTGGCAGCTCTCGTCTTGATGGCAGTCGCGGACGGGAATGAAAACCCCGTGAGAGGCAGGGACTTTGGCTGGCGGGGAGGGGTTCCTTGTGAGACAATGATGGGAGGAACAACACCGCCCGCTTTTGGCGAGCGGGGGGTGTGAACCCCCCGGTTGTGTTCCCGACCTCGGTCGTCTACCGGGGGGTTCACACCCCCCGCTCGCCGACACTGCGGCCCTGACCGTGCAGGCTCGTCATGGACAACTCTAGCAAGACCTCGTCCGAGCCGGGGAAGACGCCGGCGGTGGCGGAGGACCTTACCGGCCAGACGGTGGCGGAGTTCCACCTCTTGCGCAAGCTCGGCCAGGGCGGCATGGGGGCCGTCTACCTCGCGGAGCAGCAGTCGCCGAAGCGTAAGGTGGCAGTGAAAATCCTCCGCGCCGATCTCGCCGCCAACGAGAACGCCCTGCTGCGCTTCCAGCAGGAGGCCAACACGGTCGGGCAGCTCAGTCACGCCAACATCGTACAGGTCTACGCCGCCGGCGAGTGGCAGGGGCTCTACTACATCGCCCTGGAGTATGTCGAGGGCCGCAACCTGCGCGACTACCTGGCCAAGAAGGGCCCGCCGACCGTCCTGCATGCCCTTAGCATCATGCGCCAGGTGGCGTCGGCGCTGATCCGGGCCAGCGAGTTGGGCATCATCCATCGCGACATCAAGCCAGAGAACATCCTGCTGACGCGCAAGGGCGAGGTCAAGGTGGCAGACTTCGGCCTGTGCCGGCTGCCCGAGGGCGACCCGCGCGCCCTCAGCAAGACCGACAGCAACCTCACGATGGGCACGCCTCTGTACATGAGCCCCGAGCAAGTCGAGGGCAAACCCCTCGATGCGCGGACCGACATCTACTCGTTCGGCGTGACCTGCTACCACATGTTCAGCGGCGAACCGCCCTTCCGCGGCAATACGGCGTTCGAGGTCGCCTTGCAGCATGTCCGCGACGAGCCGGTGCCGCTGACCAAGGTCCGTCCCGACCTGCCACTCGAATTGTGTGCCGTCATCCACAAGATGATGGTCAAGGACCCCGCCCAGCGCTACCAGACCTGCCGCGACTTGCTCAAGGACATCGTCCGCGTCCGTGACACGCTCAACGGCGTGACCGGCCACCTGCCTCTGTCCACGACGGGCCTGGTTGCCGAGCCGGCCAGTTCGACAAAGGCGCTGACGGTCGCACCACGGCGCCGCCTGCTCGTCGCACTCGTTTTGACCCTGCTGGCGGCCGGGGTGGCCGGCGCCGGCCTGGGGCTGTGGCACCAGAAAGGGCGCAGTCCGGCGGACGGCGAGGAGGCGCTCGCGGAGCCGGCGCCCTTTCCCGAGGCGACGCCGCCGCTGAAACGCGAACAGACCCGAAAGCGCTGGTTCGACGAGTTCTTCGCTCAGCACAACGGTCGCGAAAACCGGACCCTGGGCGTGCAGCTCTGTCTCGACGTCGCCCTGCCGTGCCTCGAGCACGGCCGGCTCGAGGAGGCGGACGAGGTGTTCGCCCGCCTGGAGAAGATCAAGCAGGACGTCACCTACCACGCGCTCGGTACCCTCGGCCGGGCGATCGTCCTGGCCCTGCGCGAGCGGCCCGACGAGTCAAACGCCCTGTTCAACAAGCTGCAATGGCGACCCGGCAACGGCGGTGACCGAGCGGCACGGGCGGTTCAGGCCCTGATCGTCAGCAACCGTGCCCTGTCGAAGTGGCTGGCCGAGGCGGTCCACCATAACCTAACCAACGGGCTGAACAAGAAGGACCTGCCGCTTTTCCTTCAGCGTTACGTGCGGCTCGACGGGCGCTAACCGCCGGAGGATATACTCAAGCCGAGGAGCGTTGACACAAGCCCCAAGCGCCAGCGCGGGGATCTCGGGCCCCGTCGCTAGCGCTCCGGGCTTGTATCCCCGCGCTGGCGCGGGGATCTCGGGCCCCGTCGCTAGCGCTCCGGGCTTGTATCCCCGCGCTGGCGCGGCGGGCTGGTCAGTACAGCAGTCGGGCCAGGCGCGAGCGGTACTTGTCCGACAACGGATGACTGGGACCGATCGCGTAGAAGACCTGCACCATCGCCTCGCGCACCTTCGTCGCCGCCAGCTTCGGGTCGCGCTCGCCGGCCGACAGGAGCATCTCCAAGGCCTCCTCATGTTTGCCCTTCTGGGCCAGGGCGCAGCCCAGTTCGTAGCGAACCTGGGCATTGTCCGGCTCGGTCTGCAGTCGCTGGCGCAAGGCCGCCTCGTCGCCCGACACCGTCTCGGATAACCCGCGCAGCGACAGCAATCCCTTCAGCCGCTGGGCCTCCTCGCCGAGCGGGCCTTCGCTGCCGACCGGCTCCAGCAGCGCCGCCACCTCGTCGTCTTTCTTGCGGGCCAGCAGCACGCGGGCCAGGCCGACGCGGACGGCATCGTTTTCGTCTTCCTGTTCCAGGGCGCGACGGTACAGCGCCTCTGCCCGAGCCGGGTCTTTCTGCTCCAGCTCGAAGGCCTGCCGCACCTGGCGGTCCACCTCCGACGGCAGGATGCGGTTGAGGAACTCGCGCAGGTGCGGCTCGGGCAGCAGTCCGGTGAATTCCAGCACGACGTTGCCGGCCCGGATCGCCTTAACGGCGGGGATCGAGTCGATCCCGAAGGCCGCCGCCAGTTGCTGCGACTTGTCGACATCGACCTTGGCAAGGAGGACCTCGCCGCGCTGCTCGCGGACCAGCTTCTCGAGCACCGGGCCGAGCGTGCGGCACGGGTCGCACCACTTCGCCCAGAAGTCGACCACGACCGGCCGCTCGTAGGACTGCTGCAGGACGAGGCGCTCGAAGTCCTGTTCGTCCACATCGAAGACCCAGTTTGACGTCGACCCGTTCATGAATCCCCCCTCCGCATAGGCCCCTCCGTCGTACAACGCCCCGGTATTGTAGAGAGTGGGGCAGCGGGCCCGCCTTCGTGGACACGCTGCCCTCGGAATCCGGTAGGAGGATCTGCGGCTGCGGACAGGGCGCTGGCGTCCGTGCCACGACGTTCAGCCCGTTGAGTCGGGCACCTGTCTGCCACGTGCCGCCAGCCACCGCCACAAGGCGCCGGACTTGGCTAGGCTGACCAGGATCGCCACGCCGAACAGGCCGAGACTCAGGGCGATCTGGTCGAGCCCCGTCACGATCTGTCGCAGCGAGCAGTAGCCTTGCCAGCCCGCCGTCGCCAGCCAACAGGCCAGGACCACCGACGCGAGGGCGAGCGAAGGCCGGTGAGCGAGCGCCCGTCCGTACACCGCCAGGAGGACGGCCAGGGCCAGCGGGTAGGCCACGGCTGCCCAGGGCGGGACGCCGTCGGGGATGTCGAACTCGCCGAAGGTCGCGGCCACGCCGGCCACCAGCACCAGAAGCGCGCCCGCCACCCGGAGCGACCGGGCGAGGATGCCATCGAAGGCCGCCCCTACCGCCAGCACCGCCGCCAGGACCAGGTGGAACGCGATCAAGTCGCGGTGGGACGCGGTGCCCGTCCCCGCCGGGACCGCCAGCGCCGCGGCGACCGCCAGGCCGCAGCCGCCGAGCAGGCACCGCCAGGCGCTGCGTCGCCACAGCCCCAGCCCTTACCCGTAGAAACCCGCCGACGCCAGCAAGGTCAGGAACAGCGGGTCGCCGCCGAGCCGGGCCGCGAACGCCCTCAGGAATCCCCGGTAGATGGGGTCCGGCTGATGACCGACCAGCGCCAGGGCGACCAGTCCCACCGGCGCCGCCAACGCGACCGCAAGCACCAAACGGTGGGAAGCGACAATCCCGATCTCCAAGAGGAGGATGGCCACGCACAGCCCGAAGGGCACCAGGAAGTAGGGACCGAAGATGAGTCGGTCGCGGTCGACACCCTCGAGCAAGTGGAGCGACCAGCACAGCAGGAAGGCCCGCGCCGGCACGGCAAGGGCGAGCAGGCCGAACAGCGCCCACGGGTACAGCGGCCAGCGCCACGGGCTGCCGTTGACGCGGACGTAGGAGGGCCCACGGCGGACGGCCGGCAGCAGCGTCAGGAAGACCAGGCCCGCCGCGGTAGAGAAGCCGAACAGGCCCCACCTCAGGGCCTCGCTGTGCGGCCGGGCCAGCAGCGGGCTCAGCGCCAGCGGGTAGAGGAAGAACAGGGCCAGGATCAGGTAGTACGGCCCTCGGAACCACGCCGGGAGCGCCAGCCGGATGCCGCGCAGCACGCCCTCGCTGACCGTCACGGCGATCAGCAGGCCGCCGACGCAGCAGACGATCCCGCGGCCCGGACTGGCGACGAGCACCGCATCAAAGGTCACCGACGTCGCCAGGAACATCAGCACCACCAGGAGCAGCACGGTCCGCACATCGTCCCAGACGTTCCCGAAGCGCACCAGCAGGCACGCCGTCACGGCCAGCAACAGCGTGTAGCCGGACAGGCCGGTCAGCAGCGCCCAGGTCTGCTCGGCCCCATCCTTTGCCGTGAACGAGCCCCACAGGCCGACGAGGAACAGCGCGGCGCTGAGGACGTAAAACGGATTGTCGGTACAGAGGCGGCGGAGCAGCCAGCGACTACCCCAGTTCAGGGGCGGCGCGGACGCGGAGCGGAAGTCAAGCGGGAGCATGGATGAGACCCTCGATGAAATGAGATGGGTCGCGGGCCCAGATCAAAGACAATGAGAGGAAGAATCCGGTTCCCCGACCCGATCAAGCCATCCTACCTCGCGCACCTGGGTTGTCGCAAGGCAACACCGCAGCGACTGCCCGAGACCGAGTTCTTCCCCCCTTGCCCCGCTTCGAGGGCGAATAGAGCTGATACTTGTCCAACAGGACCTGGACTCACACCAAGACACCGAAGGGACTGTTGGGGATCAACCGCGGCGGCGGCGCGGTGACGAGGCCGGGGTGAACGCCGCAGTTCCAGGTGGGGCGTTAACGCTTCCGAGGGACGAGGCGGCGGTGGGCCTTGACCTCGATCTCCAGGACGGTGCTTCGGTGGTGGGCAGGCGGGAGGAATCGCGTCGGCCGTGGCCGCCCCGACTCTGGGGTCGTGGCGCCGTCGGGGGAGGTTGCCGGGCAGCGGGTGTGGGCGTCGTCGGGAACCAGTTGGTCGGGCGTGTGGTGGGCCTCGGACTTGCGACCGAACAGGCGGTGCTGGAGGTCACGGCGTTCGGCCTGGAGGCGGGCGACTTCTTGCTTGAGCCGTTGCTCGCGCTGGGTAGCGCGTGAAGAGGCATGGAACGAACTCCCGGTGCATCCGTTATGCACCACCCATGCACCAGGGAGTGTTCGCTCCAAGGATCAACAAGGACGTTAAGTAGCAACAACGTCTTCGCTCACGTCACGCAGGCAAGAAAGCAAAGCGGAGAGGGAGGGATTCGAACCCTCGGTGGCGTTGCCGCCACACCGGTTTTCGAGACCGGCCCGATCGGCCACTCCGGCACCTCTCCGAGTCGCCGTTTCCCCCGAAAAAACCAGGCATTTCATCGTTTTCGGGAATCGGCTCTGCTGAGCTTCACTTCCGCTTTACTACCGCGTATACTACCGAGGTAGTAAAGTTGCCCCCGGCGGTCGTGACCCGCCGGAGGCGACGCCACCTGACACAAAGCAGCGGAGGTAGCGCCATGTCTGAGCATTCTAGCCGAAAGCCCCGTCGCCGGAAAGCGGCTGACAGGCCCAAGAAGCCATACCCCGACTTCCCCCTGACGCCCCACGCCTCTGGCGCCTGGCAGAAGAAGATCAGGGGCAAGATACACTACTTCGGCAGGTGGGCGCGCCGCGTCAACGGCAAGCTGGAACGCATCGAAGGCGACGGCTGGAAAGAGGCCCTGGAGGAGTACAAGGCCCAGGCCGACGACCTGCACGCCGGACGAACGCCGCGGGTCAAGAGCGATGGGCTAACGGTCGCCGACCTGTGCAACCGCTTCCTCACCGCCAAGGTTCGCAAAGTGGATTCGGGCGAGCTTGGCGCCCGCATGTTTCAAGAGTACCGGGAGATCACCGACCTGCTCATTGCCGCCTTCGGCATGACACGGTTGGTGGACGACTTGGCGGCGGACGACTTCGAGTCGCTCCGCGCTCAGATGGCCGAGCGCTGGGGGCCGGTCCGGCTCGGCAACGGGATCACGCGGATCAAGTCGGTGTTCAAGTACGGACTCGACAACGGGCTGCTCGAAAAGGCGCCCCGGTATGGCGGGGAGTTCAGGAAGCCGGACAAGGCCGTACTACGACGGCACCGTGCCGCGAACGGCGAGAAGATGCTGGAGGCCGACCAACTGCGGACGCTGATCGAAGCTGCCGGCGTGCCGTTCCGTGCAATGATCCTGCTCGGGATCAACGCCGGGTTCGGCAACCACGACTGCGCCTCACTTCCACTGTCTTCCCTGGACCTCGAAGCGGGATGGCTGAACTTCCCCCGCCCGAAGACCGGCATCGCTCGCCGCTGTCCGCTCTGGCCGGAAACCGTGACCGCGATCCGCGAGGCTCTGGCGGCGCGACCGACGCCGAAGGACAAAGCCGACGTGGACTTCGTGTTCATCCTGTCCACGGGGCGGCGTTGGGTGCGGAACACGGAGAAGAGCCGCACGGACAATGTCAGCGTGCATTTCTGCGAGCTGCTGAAGAGGCTCGGGCTGCACCGCGACGGGCTCGGCTTCTACACGACAACAGCGACCCAGACGAGGCGACCGTGCCTTTCGAGCAGGACGGCGGCCAGACGCGGCCCACGCTGCGGCTCTACGTCGGTTAAAGTGAATGGCTTGAGCGGGGGATAGGGTAGGCCACCCGAACCCCGGTTGCCTTTGCCGGCTGCCCCCGCTCTTCTCTTCCAAAGGCCGCCGTGGAAAGGCAACGGCCATGTCCGTATCAATCCCTGCGCACGTCAAGAAAAAGCTGATCGACGAAATCGCAGACTTGCGAACTGTCTTTGGGTTGATGGCGAACGTCCCGCACCAGCAATTCGATTGGAGCGTCGGCAAGCTGTGGGACATCTGGCGGAGAGAGTTGCCAACCGTCCCTCCCCCGGCGGGGATGCCGACGCCCGCGAACTATGAAGAGGCACAAGCGGCCCTTGACGTGATGCTGCGAGAAATCGGCGAAGACGCCGAGGGAGCGCGAACGCCGCCGGCCGGCTCGACGACGACCGCTGAGCCAGATACCGGGAGCGGCAAGCCGACAGAGGACCAGTACGTCACGCGCGATCAGATTGCCGCCCTGGTGCAACGGAACAAGGACACCGTGGCCGGCTGGTTCAACGAGGACTCGCAAGCCCCCGCGCCCGCAGTCGAGGGCGGCGGCGGCAAGCGGCATGAGTACCTCTGGCCGAAGGTCCGGCCGTGGCTGGAGAAGAAGACCGGCCGCAAGTTGCCGGAACGCTTCCCTGAACTCCCGCCTCGCTAGGCGGCAACCGCCGGCCCTAAACGGGAAGCGCGGGTAAGCGCCGGTATCCGCGGGGGTGCCCGGTAAGCTCGTCTTCGTCCTACACGCGACGGAGGCAAGCATGACGAGCGACGCACTTATCCCCGCCCACATCCATCCCGACGCCTTCTACCAGGACGGCCAGGCCCGGCTGCTGCTCGGGCTGACGGGTACGACTCTAGCCCGCGCCCGGCGGTACGGCAGGCTCCGCTTTACCCGCCAGGGAAACCGCGTGCTCTACCGTGGGGCCTGGCTGCTCGCGTGGCTTGAGTCGGACGCCGACCGCTCGGCCGCCATCGCGGAGGGCCGGCGCCATGAGTAGCACGCTTTCCGTCCGCGACGTGTGCGAGCGCTACGGTGTCAGCGAGCATACGGTCCTTGGCTGGATAGGCTCTGGCGAACTTCGCGCAGTGAATGTCGGTCGCACGCCGGGTGCGAAGAAACCGCGCTGGCGAATCCCGCAGACGGCGCTGGATGCTTTCGAGTTGGCGCGGACAGCTACACCGCCCCCGCCGCGGCGCCCTCGGCGGAAACGACCTGCGGACGTGATCGAGTTCTACAAGTGAGGCTTGATAGCGCGGCCTCCGGCCGCCCGCGTAGTTGAGGAAACGCCAACAGCCGGAAGCGACAACTCCCGGCTGCGGCTTAACCCATGAAAGGAGGCAGATGTGCCAATCTCCCCCCACAGTAAGTCTACCATGCCGCCGCCGTCCGAGAACGGCCGATCGCGTTTCGCCGCGAACCTCGCGGCGCTGATGTCCGACACCGCCTCCCCCTCCCCGGAGATAAATACCGTAGGCGGGGTTCAGGCCCCCTCAACGAACGGGCACGCCGGTTCTAGCCGGGTTAGCCGGGATAGCAAGGATAGGCGGGTTCTGGGGGATGGGCGGGCGGACTACGGGTTGCTCGCCGGGGTCTACGCCTACCTCGTCGACTACATCGTCCTGCCCGAGCCCGCGCTGCTCGTGGTAGCGGCGTGGGTGATGGCTTCCTACCTGGCGGACCTGTGGGACCGCTTCCCACACCTGGCGATCACTTCCCCGGAGGGACGGTGCGGTAAGACCCGCGTCCTCGAACTCCTCAAGCAGGTTGGACTGAAGGCGAAGTTTGCCGTCAGTGTCTCACCCGCCGCGCTGTACCGGACCATCAAGAACGAAAGGCCGACGCTGCTGTTGGACGAGGCGCAATCCTTGAACCGGCGCGATTCCGAGTCCTCCAATGTGCTCTACGAGATATTTTGCAGCGGCATCAGTAAGGACGCATCCGTGAGCCGCTGCGTCGGCCCGAACCACGAGCCGACCGACTTCCCAGTGTACTGCCCCAAGGTCGTCGCCCTGATCGGCAAGCTACAGGGAGTGCTCCCCGACCGCTGCTTACCGATCCTGCTGCGGCGGAAGACGAAGGAGGAGCACACGAAGAAGTGCCGTATGCGCGAAGTCGAGAAGCAGGGTACGGACCTGGCTTGTGAGCTGGTGGTGTGGTCCGCCGAGGAGAGCGCGCAGGGCAAGGTCCGGGGGATTTATGACTCCCTCGATTCCTTCGACATCGACAACGACCGCATGGCCGAGTTACTGCTGCCCCTCCAGGCTGTCCTCATCGCGGAGTTCGGTGAGGACGAGAAGGACAACTACCCGCTGTGGGTGCTGCACCAGTACGCGCAGGGGTTAGAGGAGCAGGAGCGCCAGTTGGAGCGGCTGTCCCCTGGGGTCAAGCTGCTGACGGCATGTAGGGAGTTGCTCCTGCCTAACGTTGATTTCATGCCTACCTGGTTCCTCATCAAGCAACTGCTCGCACGGGAGGAGGAAGGGTGGGCGCGCTTCAATGATGGCTTCCCTATCACCTCGGAGAAGGTGGCCCAACTGCTATCCGAGTACGACATCCACCCAGGGCGGGAGAAGACGCAGAAGCTTGGTCGCGGCTACCACCGTGCCCACTTCCTCGACGCCTGGGAACGCTACCTGCCGCCCCTCCCACCGTACCCCGAAAACCCGGCTATCCCGCCTAACCCGCCTAACCCGGCTAGTCCTTTCGGGAATGGGGGTGCCGCATGACCTTCCTCCAATACGTCGCCGAGCGGCTGCTCGGACCGCCGGCCCGGAAGGGCGGTAGCGCGGGGGAGTCGTACTGGTGCTGCCCATTCCACGCCGACACCTCGCCGTCGTTCCACACCATGCCCAGCAAGGTCGACTTCAAGGACCGCTACCGCTGCTTCGGTTGTGGGGCGCAGGGCGACGAGCCGGACCTGATGCGAGGGTTGATGCCGCCGGAGACCTGGCCACAGCGGCGGCAACGCCTCGACCAGTGGCGGCAGGAGTACGAGCGGGAGGTTGAGGCCGCGCGAACTGCGCCGACTGGTGGCGCCGCGAAGGTATTTATTGCCGAGGAGACGGGGAGGTTGCAGGACCATCCGCTTGCGGTGGCGGCAGCGTGGGCCGACCTGACGGAGATCGAAAGGAATGCGCTCCTTGCCGCTCGGGTGGTGATGAACGGCCTCCGTCATGCCGTGTCGTTTGAGGCGTTGGCGCAGTATTGCTGCGACTTCGTGCAATGGACGGTGAGGGACTACCATCGACATTTCCAGGAATGCACCGATGCCGAATGCGAGGTCGCTATCTGTCGGGCGGCGCGTGCCGTAAACACGAACCAACCCCGGACCCGAAGCCGACGTGGACGGCTCGTTGCCTGCCGTTGGTGAGGGGGTGATCGCGACCACACCCGATGGGCCGGGCCGTCAGGGACGAGTACCGTAAGGCGACAACGTACCCGTTCACGCGTCGAGGGTGCCAAAGGGACAGAGCGGGGCCGGCGGTGAAGGTGCTTCCCACCTACTTCGGTCGATGTGACCGGAGAGCGCAACATCGCGAGCCAGATTGCATTCGGTGGGGCGGACCAGAGCGCGCAAAGTGTCCAGGTCGAGCCATGTCGCTGTCCGCCACGTCCGCCATAACTGGACCGTCACTTCGCGCCTGCCTCGACCTCTTGGATCAGTTTTTCCACGGCGTTGTCAATGATCTTCGCGCGGGCGCCGCCGAGCCACTTGTGACGGATCACGCCTTTGTGGTCGATGAGGTAAATCGTCGGGGTGCCGGCCAGGTTCCATTTCTTGGCGATGGCACCCCATCCCTCGCTCGTGCGCGGGTCGGTGAACGACCGCCAGGTAAGGTTCTCCTTCTCCACGACCTTCTTGAGGGCTGCGGGGTTCGGTTCACTGACGTTGACGCCGATGACAGCGAAGGGCTTGTCGGCGAGCTGCTTGACGAGCGACCGCTCGTGAGGCCACATGGACCGTCAGGTGGGTCAGTATTGGTGCCAGAAGTCGAGCAGCACCACCTTGCCGCGGTAGTCGCTCAGCTTGAACTTGTTGCCGTCCTGATCCTGGCCCTCGATCTTGGGGGCCACCTTGCCGACGGCCAGGTGAAGGATATCGTCCAGCTCCAACCGGGCCTTGTTCCCAACCGTACCGCCGGCCGCCAACTTCACATCGCCGAACTGGTCGGACGCCCGGCGGAGCAGTTTCTCGCTCTCCGTTGGGACCCGGGAAGCAGTTGCCTCGCCAGCGGTGGGCGTCATTTCCAGCCGCCGCTTCAGCACCAGGGCGAGCGTCAGGCTGGCCACGCCTTGCACCTCGCGACGCGAATCCTTCTCCAGGAGGGTCCGGAAGAGGGTTTCGCTCACTGCGTTGGTGGAGTAGCTGAGCGCCTGGCACAGCTGGGCGATGCGGTCCGGCTTCGTCCGGCCCAGGTAGTTCTCCGCAAACCGCTTGGCGTAGCGCTTCCCCTGCGCGGCCAGGGTCGCCGGGTCCGCCTTCAGCCTCTCGACGCCCTCCCGGCCGTAGTACCTGGCATAGCCACTGCCGGCTTCCGGGTTATCATGCAACTGCTTGGCGATCTCTAACCGCCAGCCGTATTGTTGCACCAGTGCCAAGCAGGCTTCCGCCTGCACGTCCTTGCTAGGGTTCTTGTCCAGGATGGCCGTCAGGAGGATCTCCGTTTCCTCGTCGTACCCGTTGGCGAAGGTTTGGCACATGGGGCCGAGCTTCTCACTTCGCGCGTGGTCCCGGCTCAAGATCGCCACGGCTTTCGCCCGCGCCGGGATACGGGCGGGGGAGCGAACGCAGTTGACAACAATCCATGTCAGGGCATCGAACGCCACCGGGTCCCGGGGATATTTCTCGGCCAGCGCGAGGAATCTCGGCGCCAGCTTCTCCGGTTTTGGGTATACCTCGTCGTCGACCTTCAGGCGTTCCTCGTAGGTCTTGGCCTTTCCGAGAGCTTCCGAGTAGGATTGCATGGCGTCCTGGTATACCTTGACCAGCGCCTGATACTGCTTCGCCGGCGCGGCAGGCTCCTTGGTCGGCTGTCCTGCCGCCGCCAGCGCTGGCACGGCCAGCGCCAGGATCAAGAGACCCCTTGCGATGCGATACATGATATGCCCTCACAACCAGGGAAACGGTGGCAAGACCCATAAGCGAGAGTCGTCACGGTTTATCTTATGCGTCGGACGGACGGACGGACAGTCGCGTTGCGCGCTGCGGTCACATCGACATGCGCGCGCAAGCCGAAATGCCCAGCGCGCGTCGGGCCGACACACCGCCTTCTGCGGTTGGCGCGCCCTAAACGGCTGTCACCCTCGGCCCGTGAACGCGCACGCGACAACGAAAAGGGGCGGGATGGCTCCCCGTGCCCCGGCCGCTTTCCCGCCGGGAACGCGCCATCCGTCCTCTCGCCGTGGGGCGATCGAACTGGCTGCAAGTAGGTGGTGACGGCGGCTTGAAGACCGCCGCGGTGCTCTTGAGCGTGTGCGGCAGCGCGGCGCGGCACCGCCTCAACCCGTGGTCGTACATCGGCGACGTGCTCGATCAACTCGCCGCATGTTCCGCCGATGCCGACGTGAGCGACCTTCTCCCCAACCACTCCGTCTCGGTCATCGGTTACCTCCGCTCACTTCGGCTCCCACAACTCGAAGCGGTTGCCTTCGGGGTCGCTCGCCCAGCCGAAGCGGCCATAGTCGTAGTCCTCGACTTTCTCCTCGACCTTCGCGCCGGCTGCCCGGAGCTGCGCCAGCATGGCGTCGAGGTTCTTCACGCGGTAGTTCACCATGAACGTCGCCGGGCCGGGGCCGAAGTAATCCGTGTCGGCGGGAAATGTTGACCAGACGGTCATCTCGCCCGCGCCGGCCGATGTCATCATCCCGTGAGTCTGCCCTGACTCGACAAGGATGCCGAGGTGCTCGCGATACCAGTCCGCCAGCGCCTTCGGGTCGCGGGCCTTCAGGAACACGCCGCCGATACCCAGAACCTTCTCCATCAGACGCTCCTTTCCAGGGATGGTTCCCCGTCCATGAACAGCCGATTGTTTGTTTCCGGCGAAGATGGAGAGGGTAAGCAGAACGGCTCGGCGAGTCGAGGTCAGCAGGTGGCGATTTGACAGCGCCAACGGGGTGCGCTACTCCTGTCGGGCCTGCTCTCGCTCCCGTTGGTTGCGGGGGCAGGTAGTCAACCAACGGAAAGGATTCCGGTGCCCCAACCGCTTTCCTGCCGGGAGCGGCGATTGTTCCCCTACGGGTGCGCGTGTGGCGGCCGTGCCGGCTGGGATAATGCAGGTGACGGGCAGAACCGTTTAATCGGCAGGAAAACGGCATGAGCGACCGCAACACGAACGGCACGTTCGCCCCCGGCAACCCGGGCGGGCCTGGGCGCCCCCGCCGGGGCGTGGAGCGGCAATACCTGGCGGCCTTCGCCGAGGCCGTCTCCCCCTCCGACTGGCGGGCGATCATCGGGAAAGCCGTCGCCGACGCCAAGGCCGGCAACCCGAAGGCCCGGGAGTGGCTGTCGAAATACCTGCTGGGGGACGAGCCGCTCGCCCTGGTCGAGCTGGCCGAAGAACTGCAAAGGCTCAAGTCCGAGCTGGGGGTGGGCGATGAAACCGGCTGCGATCCGGCGCGAACTGGCGAACCTACGGCAAACGGCAGAGGCTGACGGGGCGCTCCCGCTGGCCCTGCCCCCGGCCGACGACGCCGCCGAGCTGGCCCGCGAGCTGGCCGGGGCGTTCGGCCGGGTGGTGAAGGACTACCGGGAGTTCTTCGAGCTGTCCCCCGAGGAGGCGCGGGCGCGGGCTTGCGAGGGCGGCGAGGCGCAGCCCGACCGACTCGACCGCATCCTGACCGGCCCGCCCGATCAGGTGAGTTGGTTCGACCTCGACACCCTCGGCCGGCACGACCCAGAGAAGGCGCGGGAGCGCTGGCAGCAGGTCAAGCGGGCGGCCCGCCTGGAGGTGCGCGACGGGCACCGCGCCGCCCGTGCCCTGGAGGGGTCCGACGCCCGGACCGGAGGGGGCTGCTGGGAGCGGGCGCGCTTCCTGGCCGTGCGCGCCGAGCTGGCCGACGCCTGGCGGCCCCGCGACGCGCTGGAGCAGCAGTTGATTGACCAGCTAGCGCAGTGGCAGACCCTGCTGTGGCAGTGGCAGGAGACGGTGAGGGGCTACATGCAGCTGGCCTCGCTGGGGGTCAAGCAGGCCCTGCGGGAGGGCGGTCCCGGCGACCTGCCGCGGGTGTCGCTCGCCGAGGCCCTGGACCAGGCCGAGGCGATGGTCGAGCGCTGCCACCGGCTCTACCTGCGGACGCTCGGGGCGCTCCAGGATCTGCGTCGCCGGGCGCCGGTCGTCGTGCGCCGGGCGGGCCAGGTCAACATCGGCCAGCAGCAGGTCAACGTCGCGGCGGGAGGAAGTTGACCGGCTCCTTCCCGGACTGATCGCGGCTGGATCAATCCTTCTTGGCCTTGTCCGGGATCACGATGTCCTTGACGTCGTGCGGGTGCAAGACGATGGCCAACACCCGCGTTTTGTTCTTGCCGCTGGGGTTCTTCGAGACGCGGTGCAGGCATCCGGTCGGCTCATAAAACGTGTCCCCGACCTTGAGCGTCTTGGCGGGCATGTCGTCGATGGCCCATTCGTACTCACCCTCCAGGACGTAGCCGAACACCGGGCCGGGGTGGCGGTGCGGTGCGCTGGCCTGACCGGGCTCCAGGGTTACCTCGACGGTTGTCGCCTTGGCCTTCTTCCCGTCCAGTTTCTCGGCGATGTCCTTTTGGGAGAGGATCTTCACCCTGGGCTTCTCGGCGCTGTGGTCGTCGTGGCGCGCCAGTGTAAGCTCGCCGACCCCAACGGCGGCGCAGCCGGCGATTGCGAGGATGGCACGATACATCCCTGACTCCTGCGAGAGTTGCGGTTCAGCCCCATTCCGATGCGATTGTACGCCCGATAGCCGGTGTCGACGGCCCTTCGGAGGAGTGTACCAGGCCGAATGTCACCGCACCAGAATGGCCACAATCCCCTCGCTCGCCCCCTATGTTCTTCCACCGTTGCTTCCCTTGGGTCGGCACCGTGGGTTTATTTTCGTGCGGCCCAGTCATCGCCCAGTCGGGCAAGTAGCCCCCGGACTTCCTCCCAGGCGGCGCCCTGGCGGTCCTGCTTCGGGAGATCACGGGTGAACTCCGACAAGTTGCGCAGCCGGTCCCGAAGGGCGATCTCGGTTTCCGTCAGCGTGGCCTCATATTTCTGGTCGAACAGGTGCCCGCCTGTCACCGCCGTCATGCCGGCTAGGCGGTCCAGGAACACCTCCAGCAGCCGGGCGGAGCCGGGCAACCCGCCCAACTCGACCCAGTCCAGGTCCCGGTCCCAGACCTGTCGCAAGAGCCGGTTGCCCGCCACCGACAGGGACGTCCCGAACGGTTCCCGCTTCACCGCACGCCGGACCGCGTCCGCGATCCGGTGGAAGTTGTCGTCCACCAGCGAAAAGCCCACGAACAGCATGTGCCGGGTGATTAGCAGCCCTTGTACCAGACCGGCCAGGGCCGCCCGCGACGAGTCATAGCGCAGGTAGTCTTCCCGCGTCAGTACGATGTCGGCCGGTTGACTGACGCAGCCGTGCAACTTCAGCAGCCACGGCCGGCTCCCGCTGGCCGCCTGGTAGGGCAGCACGTCCACCGGCCGACCCACGGCTGCGGAAGCCATCTCGAACAGCGTGTCGTAGTTGGTGGTGACCGCCTCCGTCGTGGGCAGGGTTGCCAGCAGGGCATGGACCACCGAGTAATGGGTTGCCCCGAGGCGATCAGCCACCGCCTGGCCCAGCGTGCAATCCTTGGGCAGGAGGGCCTTGACGACGCGGGCCTGGTCCAGCGCTCCCAGCGCCCTGAAGTCGGGGTCGCAAGCCAGGTCGGCCCCGGCCAGCTGCTCCAGCAGGCCGTTCCAGGAGGACAGCCCAGCTGCCTGGCTGACGCCTGCCCCCAGGAAGAGCACCAGCTCCCGGCGGCTGGCAAGGGCGGCCAGTCCATCCGCCTTTTCCCGCAGAGAATCGTCCAGTTCGGGCCAGGCCCGATCGCCCATCAGCCGGGAGCGCACGCCCTGCGCCGCGGCGTGCTGGACCGGCTCCTTCATGACTAGGGCCACGTCAACCGGGTGGGTGGCCGTGAACTCGTAGAGAGCGGGGAGAAGGTGGCGGACGATCTCGCCGGCCTGCCGGGCACCGCCTGCATGGCCGGCACCGACCACCGGCAGGGCCAGCAGTGGCAAGGCCCGGCGGTTCCGGGCCGACGTCTCCAGCGAGGCGAAGGCGACCTTCAGGAACTCGCGGGCGGGCTCGACGAAACTGCCCGGTGGGGCGGAGGGTGCGTTGGAGGTCTTGGTGAGCCAGGGGCGGGGGCCGCCGGAGTGCCGTGCCCCCCACGGCAGGACCCGCGGCCCGGACGGCTCCCAACGGTCCGGTATCCCTGGCGGGGCGTTCTCGGCCACGGCGTGTTTCCACAGGGAACCGGGCCAAGGGCGCCCGCCGCTCGGCACGAGGAAGGCATCGCAGGCGAGCTTGGTCAGGTCTCCGTGGATGAGGAAGACGTGTCCCGGCATGGGTTCCTCCCGGTTGTTCACTACGTCGGAGATCGCATTCAGACATCGGCGAAGGCCACCAGCCTTCAGCTACCCCAGGTGGGGAGCAAGGGCCTTCTCCAGCCGGCCCATCGCATCGATCATGGCGTCCTGGATGGCTGGCCATTTGGACTGGTCGGACCTGTAGCCGCCGCCCGTCAGGGTGTGGGCAATCCGGCAAGCCCGCTTGTCGTCGAGCCGCTGCCAGGTCAACCCGGCGCCGAACTCCTTCTCTATGTCGTCCTTGAGGGCAAGCAGCTTGTCGTAGATCGCCTTGTTGGCTGCGTCGTTCCCCGCCCCGCGGTCGATGTACAACTCCACCCGCCCCTCGTCCTGACCGATGACGTAGACGAAGGGCAGGCCCCGCACACCGGAGCCGGCCCCGATCCAGCCAGTGTCGGTGGCAGAAAGGTCGGCGTGCCGGGTGCCCTTCACCTTGGGACGTGCGAGGAGTCCTTCCCAGAATCTCTTTCGTAGACCATACCGCTCGGCTCTGTCCTGCGGCCCCTTCTGGCCGCTTGCGCCTGCGCCGGTCGGGTGTGCGACCTGGTGGCGCGCATCGCTGAGTTTGTGCTTTTTCCCGTCAGCACCCTGGTATCGCCAGAACGTCCAGCCGTTCGTGGTCATCTGCCGCCCGGCGATTGTCGCCCGAGCGGCCTCGGCCGCGCCCGAGCTGGTGTCGTAGCGCTGCTGCTGGAACTCAACCGACCCGTCTGCGAGCACACTGGCCTCCAGCGTCTTTCCTTTGTAGCGGCGGAACAACTTCACCGGGGGAGTGAGGATGCCTGCGGCGATCAGGTCCGCCAGGGCGATGCCTCCCGGCCCGCGTTTGGACTTCGCCGCGGGTGGCGGCGCTGGGGTGACTGTTGGCCGCTGGAGGGCCGTTGCCAGCGTGTAGCGCTTCGCCCATTCCTGAATGGCGTTGGTCAGGATGGGCGTCCACTGCTCGATGACCTTGGGGGTGAGCTTGCGCGTCTCGATCTTCTCAACGGCCAGTCTGACGAACTCCGGGGATGGTGCGAGGAGCCGGGTTAGCTCATCCACCAGCAGGCTCTGGTGCCGCTTCCTCTCGGCAAAGGTCCGAACCAGCTGCTGCTTGAACTGCGACTTCTGGAGGAGGGTCAGAAAGTCCACGGGGATCGACTCGTCTTCAAGGACATTCCAGGTAAGGAATGGTTCCCTGTCCATGACGTTCAGGTTGTCGAGGTCAGTGAAGAACTTCCACTCGACCCCGTTGGTGAGGATGCCCAGCTTGACGGCCGGCTCCTTGGCGAAGTACATGCCGAGCTGTTCGGCGTACTTCGTGATCTTGGCCCCGACCTCCTTCGCCTCCACGAAGAACGCGAAGGTGCCGTCGATGAGGAAAGCCCAATCGACCGGCGTGGCGGCCTTCTCGCCCTTGCCGAAGTCCGTCCGGTATTCGGGCTTGCACTCGCTTGGGTCGGCCATGTCATAGCCGAGTATGGCGAAGAGAGGCGCGATAAGGGCTTGCTTTGTGGCCTGCTCGTTGTCGCGGCAGTCCTGGTGCCGCGCCTTGACTCGCTTGACGTACTGCTCAAGCTGCTCTTTCATGGCGTTGGCCGGTCCCGAAATGAAAAACGGAGCGACGACACAGAGCCGCTCCTCCAGGCCCGGCCAAGAGCCTCAACGAACAGCACCTGGCCGCCGCCCCTTTCGGGGCGTGGCAGGTACTGCTTCGTTGAAACACCGCGAGCTTGTTGCTCGCGTTTGGCCGGTTTGGAGAAGACAGAAACCCATGCTCACGCATGGTTCGAGTTGTCAACGGGCCTGGTCCGGCCCGCTCGTTGCTCTGGTCGGATTCTCCGGGGATGAAGGAAGACGCGGCATCGGCACAGCGCCGGCCGCACCATCCGGCATCCTACACCCGGCGAGGCGCCTCTACCAGATCCTCGAACGGGTTTTTCTGTGCCGGCCGGACTCCCCCCCCCGAGGCGAATCAGGGCAAGCGCTCGGCTCGCGTGCTGAAGGAGGCTGGCGGATCTATCGGGAGAATTTTTTTGTTGGCGTAGGCCCCGAACCCGCGGTAGCCTGGGCGTGTCACCCGACTGGTGAATTGCCAAAGCAGCACGCACGAGGAGAGATGATGAGCGCCCAAGACCTGAAAGACGACCCGTGGCGTCTGGACATCTGCTGGTACGAACCCCACGGAGACGACAAGAAGCGACTGAACACCTGTTGCTCGGAGTTGATCGGCTCGCTGTACAAGCTGACTTTCGTCCTCCTTGAACTGGAAGAAACCGCCGAAAAGCCAGACCTGGAGGCGGCTTACGACTACACGGACTACCACATCGAGAATTACCTCACGCGGCTGTTTGCCATGCGGGAGCGTCTCCTGAGCGCCATGCATCTGCTGACCGGCCTCGACGCCTGCGACCTGAAGCAGAAAGACAAGCGCCCCCTGAAGGCACCTCGCTTCGCAGCGGTCGCCCCGAAGGCGACCGAGATCGTCGTCGAACTGCTCGACCTCATAGACGACGATATTCAGACGCGGAACATGGACACCCATAATGCTTTCTTCCACATCTTCCTATACAGCGGCCACGACAATTGGGTGGAGCCGAGGAATGTGCTGATGGAGGTGGAGGGGCAGGCGGACGGCGAGGCCCGCTTGAGAACCGTCCTTCGTCGTTTCATCGAAGAACGGTGCAAGAGGATCAAGCTGATCGCTGAAAAGATCAAGGCGTTCGTGAAAGCGGCCCTGGACTGCCGGTAGAGGCGCAAGTCCGTCAGCACGTCAAGGGAGCAGCCCAGCAGGGCGGCCAGCCCCGCGCCGTCGAGCTTGTGCCACTGCTGGTAGCTGGAAGGATGCGAACCACCTTCGCGGTCCCCGGTGTCCCTATAAATGAGTCCAGCGCGTCGCCCGAGCAAGGAAGGGGTCGGCTCATCCGCGTCTCGTGTTGCGACCTGGCTAAACGAGGGACGAGAGAATGTTCAGAGGTTGGGTCGAGTTTCGAGCGGATGTCACCGGCACCGGCTTGCGGTTTGATCTGTGCGAGTTCAACCCGAACGAGCCGGGGGTTGAGAAAGCCGAGGTCGAGGGACCAGACGGAGAGTTCATCCGAAGCCGTGTCTACCTCGCGGCCGTCCCTTCGGAACAGGTGGGCAGGGAAACAGCCGAGAGAGTGAACAACAACGCTCTGGACCGACTCTCGTTCGAGAGCGGGATTGTCATCCAGAGAGCCCGTCGCATCGACGACCACTTTTCCCCGCTGCATCCTCAGCCAGGTTCCAACATCTTCGCCAGCAGGCTAGAACTCCGCTCGGTCGTCTCGGCGAAGCTCACTATCGGCCTTCCAGGAGGTCGGGTGAAGGAAACGCTGGAAGAACCCTGCCCGGCCGGCGAGCAGTATTACGGCAAGTTCCGGTCCGCACTCCGCTCAAGTAGCCCGGCCGAGGCATTCATGCACCTCTACAACATCCTGCTGATGCTGTTCAAGAACGACCAGGAGGAAGCGGACCTGTTCATCGGCAGGGAGGAGCCAGGCGCCCGGTGGACCCCCTACCCGCGGGAAAGGCCGAGGCGGAAAAAGAGCAAGACGAACTGGCAGGAGACCACCTACACGCGGCTGCGGAACGAACTGGGGCACCAGCGGGAGAACGTGAACCTCGACGACACGAAAAAGGAAATGGCGGACCATCTCGGAGGGCGTCGGGAGGTGACGAAAAAGGCGATCTTGCTCATCTCGTAATGATCCGGGCCACATCGCCACACCGCCAGCATGTGTCAGCAGGGGTAGGGCGGCCGTCCGCTCCGTCGAGTGGGGCCGTCCCGCTCCCTCATCCCGTGGCCGCCCGCCTCTGGGCCTCTGCCCGTGCCGCGTCGACGAAGCCCTGGTCCTTCAGGTTCCGGTCCCACTGCCGGGCGAACGCGGTGAGATCCTTCACCAGCCGCGGCCGCACCATCACCCGGCCCGCGTCGTCCGTGAACACGGCCTCCTGATACAGCCCCATGTTGTCCTGGGTGTAGCTCACGGGGCTGAACGTGCCATCCGGGCTGACCTCGAAAGTCATCTCGGGGTCACGCATGGCGTCCCCGTTCTGCGTGTAGTAGTGGGCAACGGACACCATCGGCAGTCCGCGAGGCCCCGGTCCGATCGTTTCGACGACAAGCGGCATGAAGCCCTTGGACTCCAGGCGGACATGCCGGAAGCTTGCCACCCCGCCGAACAGGGCGATGATCGCTTTGACGTTCTTCATGGTCTTGTCCCTTCCCCGTTGAGGGAGCGGGCGCTATTGCCCGCTCCCTGTTCTCTCATTGGCTTCCTTGCCCCGTCTGTCCATCCGTGCGTTTGCGTCAGCCCGCGGCCCGTGCCAGTTCGACGAAGCCGAATAGCCGGCGGATGCGAGCGGCCGGTATGTCTCGCGTGCAGTACCAGAGGCCCTTGCGGGACCGCCGCAACCACGATCGCGGAACGTCGACTTCCAGCGTGATGACGGCTTCGATGCGTGCCCCATGACGCCAAGCGACGTGCATCGCCGCCCAACTGGACTTCTCCCTTGTCGCAAGCCACACGGCCTTGAGCCGGCCTTGTGACTTCGAGGACAACAGCCCGTGCCGTTGGATATTCGGGAGATTGCGGAGTGGTGTTGCGTGTCTCAGTAGCATGTTCGCCCCCTTCCTGAAGCGAGGGGCCGGGGTGGGCGGTCCCCTGCCCGAAAGGAGCGGTTACAGCTTGCCAAGCGATTGGAGCTTGAGCAGGGCCATGAGGTGCTTACAGGCGGTCGGCTCGCCGTTCTCGTCAGCGTGCCAGCCGTGGTTCTCGAAACCGGGGCAGTCACAGGTTGACGCCCGGCCGTCGAGGTTGACGTGGTAGACGGTGCCGTCGCCCTTGGTCAGTTCGACGCCGCGCTCCCCCATCTCGGACGGGAACGCCTCCGCCGCGTAGGTGTCGAGGACGTCGCCCTTGCGCGGGTAGCGCTGGCGGATGACAAGGACAACATCCTTGCCAGTGCGGGACAGTTTGCAGAAGCGGGCGGGCTTCCTGCGTTGACGGGGCGTGCGGGTGGCGGTAGTCTCAGACATGAATCAGCCTACCTTTCAGGTTGGTTCCGGGCCGCGGGTGGTTGCAACACCGCGCGGCCCACTTTCGTTCATGCCGCTTGTCTCTTCTCTCTTCCGCCCCTCCCCGGTCGCTCGTTGGCCCGGCCGACTTTGCCCGCGGCGGGTGGAACACACCGGCCGAATGGCTTCATTGACAAGGCCAGATGGCTACATTTTCTAAGATTTTTTCGGGGGTCAAGATGAGCGCCGAATGGTTTCCTGGACGCCTCCGGGAGTTGCGTAGCGAGGCCGGACTGACTCAAGAGCAGCTCGCCGAGAAGGTCGGAGTGAAGAGGGACGCGATTGCCCGATGGGAGCGCGGAGCGCGGGAGCCAAGTTGGTCAAACGTCGTGGCGCTAGTCAAGGCGCTGGGAGTTGACGCCAATGCCTTCTTGCAGGAGCCGGTTACTCCGCCACCCACCGGGCCGGGCCGTCCCCGCAAGCCGATCGCCGAGGGCGTCGACACGGAGCCAAAGCGCCCCCGAGGTCGCCCCAGGAAGGCCCCTGACGCCCGGCAGGAGGCGACGTCAGAGGGCAAGGCGAGCGAAGGGCTGGCGGGACAGAAGAAGACCGCCAAAGGTAAGGGACACAAGGACAAGGGCAGGAAATAGTGTGGCCGGTCGGAAGAGCGTCGAAAACTGGAGAGCACCGAGCGGGGTTTGGTCCTCTGCGATGGGGTCTGCTGCTCCTACCAGCTTCGGCCGACACTTTCGCCGGCTGCTGCTTTTCCGTTCAAGGTGGCAGGTCAACACCTCCCTTGCCCGATCTCAATCGCGACGGTAGAATCCCGTCGATGCAAGATGGATCTGACCTGCTGCTGCAAGAGGAGGTAGGCAATGGCGTGGGAGAAGTTGACGACCACCAACATCGTTCAACTCATCGGCGGCATCGGTGCGGTAGTCGTCAGCGTAATCATCGGCTTCTTGGTCAATGACTCCCTTAAAGCCGATCTACGCTACGAGGAAGGCCAATACTACCGCTCTGGCGGCGAGGCGGTGGTTTCGCTGAAGCTCAAGAATTACGGCCGCAGTGACGCCAAGGACATCATCATTTCGACGGGATTCCCGAAGGCGCTGGTAAAATCGCCCACGACCAGTGACGACACCTACCCTTGCACGGTCGTTGCGGGCGGCGGCAAGGGAGAAGAAGCCGTCTCGGTCTCAGTCAAGCGGCTGGTCCCTGACCAGACTCTCTACGTATATTACGTGATCGCAGACGCGAAGAAGGCGATGGCCAGTGACAAGGCCAACTTCGTGTCGGGCGTTACGTTTGAGGGAGGGCAGGGCAAGACGGGGGAACCGATTCCGCTTTCGTTCATCCTCGCTGTGATTGTAACGATATGCTTTACTGCGGCCAGTTTAGTAGTGATGTATTGGAGGTTTCGGAAACGTTGGGAGCGTATGGATCAGGAGGCAAAGGAACGGGAGGAAGAATGGAAGAGATGTGAAGCAATATGGGAAGAGCGAATGCAGCGAAGGCAGGAAGTACGACAGAAACAAGAGAAGGAACGACAAGAGGCAATCCAAGCTCTGATTACCGAGCGGGACGACTTGCGCAAGAAGTTGGAGGAGGCAGGCCAGGGGCAAAAACGTAGGGAGAGGAAGAAAACATGTCCAGCACCGCAGAACAGCTAGGGGTTGTCAAGCGGGGAGATGGGAGGGCCTGACGCGAACCTTGACGCGCTAGCGCCGGCGACACCCCGCGACCAACCTTCCCCTACAGCGTCGCCGATGCGTTGCCTCCCGCCGCTCCACGTTCTGTGGCCGTCCGCTCCCTCCATCTCCCATCGAGCTAGTCGCTATCTCTCCCAGGAGGCTTCCCCAACGCCCACGCAGCCCGTCAGGACGCCGGGATGGCCGGCTGGCCCCGTTACCCCTACCCCGCCCCCGATCGGCCGTCTACGCACGTTTTAGGTGGTTCTAGGGGGTATCCGGGCGGGTTCCCGACCCGCTCCGCTGCCGAGTCCGAAGAGGGGGAAAATGGGCGGTAGTATGTACTACCGGAAGGGCGCGTTTCGAGACGTTTCGGGACATTTCGGCAGATCGCCAGGAAGTGCGAAACCCCTGCATTTTCCAGGGTTTTCTCGTGTTTTCGTGGGTAGGCGAGAAATCGGCTTATCGCCTTTCGAGACCGGCCCGATCGGCCACTCCGGCACCTCTCCTAACCCATTACTCTACATGGCTTTACGGCTAATCGAGTAGCCGGGCCTTTCCTTCGCTTTTCTACCCAGGGGACAAGTTGCCCCGGCGGTCGTGACCCGCCGGAAGTTGACGCACCGGAACCCTTTGCAGGGGGAGATACGTCCTGCTCGATTCTACTCGGAAGCCCCGTTCCCGTAAAGCCGCACGGTCCTGCAACTCGACAACGAGACGGTGCGTTCGGTAACACCCACGAGTCGGTTGAGAACCCCGCCCATATCGGGATGATGGCGGCGGTCACGGTCGCCCACGAGGCCGCCGAGGCCATCGGTTGTGTCGCAGCAGAAACCATCCCCGCCGCTCCTGGCGATTGGTCCGAGGGTAAGACGGTCGCCTGGGAGTCAGCCGCGAGGGTTGAGAAAGCCGCACAGACTTCCTTATGGCGTGACATCTTTGGCAACCCCTTCCGCCCCGTGGCCCTCGACCTCACTTGGCAAACCTCGACGGTGGTGTCCCTGGCCCAGGCCGCCTACGAGGAGTGCATCCTGCCCGCTGGCACCCTCGACCCCGACCGCCTCGCCGTCCTGGCCGATGCTCTCGAAGACGCCGGCTGCGACAACGCCGAGATTCTGGACCACCTGCGCGGGCCTGGGCCACACGTCAGGGGATGCTGGCCACTGGATTTGTTGCCCGGCAAGCAGTTGCAGCGCCGATCCCGCCATTGCAGCTGAGCGGGCCTCCAGGAAGGTTTGCCCAGACCTGGAGTCCTTGCAGCCGGCCCGGCGGCTGAGCTTTGGCGTTTGCGTGCGACACGAGGTCGCCGCGGTAGTTGTGCTGCCATCCGTGGAACGGATCGACAGCACCTGCTGTTCTGCCAGCAGTATCCTACCGGGACGGGCTTTCCAGGGACGGAGGGTGCGAAGCTCCCCGCAGAACGTAACCTCCTCCGCACGGAGGGCAGCCCCGGCGCGAGCCCTAACTGCGACTGCCAATGAGGCAACCTCGTGTTTACGAACGGTGCGTTGTCCGATGCTTGAACTGCATGCAGGGAAACTTGCCCGTGCAATTCTGAGGAGAGGGGGCGACGGCAACGCCGTCTCCTTACCCGACCAGCCGGCCGGGGCTGCCATCCCGGTTCCTCGTAGAATGTTCGTTGCTGGGGCGGGCCCGGCAGCTGGGCGTGGCGTTCGGCAACTTTGTAGAGGAGACAACAGCCATGGCGGTCAAGCCGATTCGCGATGGATTCCATGCCGTCACGCCGTACCTGATGGTCAGGGGCGTCCCCCGACTTCTCGATTACCTCGCGAACGCCTTCGACGCCAAAGAACTCTTTCGGCTGCATCGGGCGGATGGCTCCCTCGGGCACGCCGAAGTGGCCATCGGCGACTCGGTGGTGATGCTGGGCGAGCCAAGGGGCGCGTTCGGGCCAATGCCCGCGCAGCTCTACCTCTACGTCCACGATTGTGACACCGTGTACCAGCGAGCGCTTCGAGCAGGCGGCACCTCGGTGATGGAGCCGACCACCATGCCCTTCTCCGGGGAACGCTACGGCGGCGTGAAAGACCCCAGCGGAAACGTCTGGTGGATCGCAACCCATATCGAAGATGTCACGCCGCAGGAATGCGCGAGGCGGTTCGAGGAGTGGCAGCGAAAGCATGCGTCGAACAAGCCGTAGCAGCAGACACAGCCGGTGTCGGCGAGGTCGCAAGGACCTCGCTGGTGCGGCTCCCCCCACCGTCATCCTGTCGGTAACCGGCCCGGCCGTAGTAACGTTCAGGTTGACCCAAGACCACTGGGGCAACCGCGTGTCTTCACCGATGCGTTGTCCAATGCTCGAGCCGTATGCGAGGAAACCAGCCGGTACGGTTCCGAGGGGAGGGGGTGAGGGCAACCTCCCCTCCTTACCCGACCAGCCGACCGGCGCCGCCCAGTCCGGTTTCCGAGGGTTCAAGGTCGCTGGCGCCGTCGTTCCTACAATAACATAACCTGCTTCCAGACGGCCCAGTCCGGTTTCTGAGGGTTCAAGGTCGCTGGCGCCGGCCCCGGCGGCTGAGCTGTGTCGTTGTCACCGGTTGGTTCGCGTGCCGTTGTCGCCCCCGACGGCCTGTTGGGGGGGACAGGGAGCGTTGGCGGACATCGCGGACCTCCGGGTGCAGCACGAGACGCCCCTGGTCCTCGCCGGACACCGACGGAGGGAGCCTGCCTGCCACGCGAAGGGGGCGGTCGGCTGTCTTACCCCTTCGGGCTCCTTTCTTTCTTCCTTCGCTCTTCACTGAGCCGGCGCTGGTGCCGTTTTGCCCGCCGCAATTGACAGGGAGCCGGTATTCCTCTTCACGGAGGACAGCAGTCGGCGCCGTTCTTCGTCCACAGACTTCAAGCGGCAGGCGACCTGTTGCTGGCCGGGGCCTCGTGCGAGGAATGGCTCGGGCCGCTGCGGGAGGCCCTGGGACGGGAACAGGAAGCGGCGCTGCATCGGGTGCGTGCGGCCTTCTGTTCTCAGAAGGCGGGCGCGTTCTGCCGTGCCGCCAACCTCTACCGAGCCGCCCTGGCCGGGCCGCTTCGGGAAGACACGCGGTAAAAGGGCCACTATGATGATCGATCCGTGATCTTTTTTCTCTTGGCCTCTGCTCCTCTCCGTAAAACCAAGGGCAACGACACTCGTCACCCCATGGAGACAGCCTGTCATGGCGATGACCTTCGATGCCACCTTGAAGGATATGGGCCGCCAGAGCCCGCACGGCTTTCTCACCGCTTTTGATCGCCCCCCGACCGTCCCGGTCAAGCCGCTCAACGTCGACCTGTCCACCGTGACGAGCGCCGCCGACCTGGTGCTGGGCCTGGGCGAACCCCTAAAAGAGATCGTCCACATCGACTTCCAGTCGGGTGCCGCGGCCTGGAAGCACGCCGACCTGATGGTGTACAACGCTCTGCTGTACGCTCACTACCACGTCGCCGTGCATACCATCGTGCTGCTGCTTCGCCCGGAGGCGGCCCACGCGAACCTGAACGGGGTCATCGACTACGCGCCGCGGCCGGGAAGTGGTAGCATGCACTTCAGCTATCAGGTCGTCCGCGTCTGGGAAGTCCCTGCCGAGGAATTGCTGGCCGCGGGCCCGGGCGTGGCGCCGTTGGCGATGCTGGGCCGTTTGCCCGAGGGCCAATCCCTGGAGGACGGGCTGGCGGCCGTGGCCCAGCAACTCGTTGCCCGCCTGAAAAAGGAAGTGCCGCCGGAGCAGGTGAAGGCCTTGCTGACCGACGCCTTGCTGCTGACGGGGCTGCGGGTACGGCGCGACGTGGCGGCGAGGATTTTTCGAGGAGTCCGAGCGATGCACGAATCCGATACTTACCTGATGATTCTCGACGAAGGGGCGGAGAAGGCGCTCAAGGAGATGATCCTGCTTCACGGCGAAGCCCAGGTTGGCGCGCCCGAAGAATCCGTCAAAGCGCAGCTGAACGGCGTCAAAGATCTGGAGCGGCTGAAGCGCATGGGACTCAAGACCCGCGAAGCCGTGAGCTGGCAAGAGATCCTGGATACGCCCTGACCGGGACCTTCGAGGAGTGCGAGCGATGCACGAATCCGATACCTACCAGATGATCCTCGACGAAGGGGCGGCGAAAGGCGTACAAGGAGATGATTCTGCCCCTGGGCGAAGACCTGCTTGGCGCGCCCGACGAATCCGTCAAAGCGCGGCTGAACTCCGTCACGGACCTGGAGCGCATGGTACTCAAGGCCCCCAAAGCCGCAAGCTGGCAGGAGATCCTGGATACGCCTTGACCGGGACAAGGGAAGGGAGCGGTATCTAGTCCACGAGGAGAGAGTTCTGACCGCGACAGCGTGCGACCGTCTCGGGGTTCCGCCGCTGTCGGTGACATGTTTCCGTTTTCGTCAAGGGCCCACATAACCCGGGTAATCTCGACTTCTCCTTGATCGACGAGTGGCAGGAAGGGTGTCCCCCTTCCCGGAACCCGACGGCGGTCAGTCGTCGCGCTCCAGGCGAGCGAGTTCGACGGCAAGTTCCGAGGAGGTGAGATCCTTGATCTTGTCCTTCACCGGCCCCGTTAAGTCCGCGAAATACCAATCCTGATCCTTCTGTCCCTTGAGGACATCAACGGAGTCGTCGTCCGAAACACGTGCGAAGACATGGTCGAGGAGGGCGTGCGTCCGGTCGGTGTAACTGGTCGGGGCATTCCACTGGTCCATGACGTACCCGAGGGCGGCCTGCGATTCGGCGAACCCGCTGCCGGGCATGAACTCTCCGGCTATGAGGATGTCGTCGCCGCGACCCAGGAGCCGGTCTGCCCCTGTGCCGCCGATCAGCAGGTCGCGGTCGGTGCCGCCGATGAGGACATCGTCCCCGTCCCCGCCAACGAGAATGTTCGGCCCGTTGTCGCCCTTGAGGTAGTCGTTGCCCGTTCCGCCGTACAACTCGGTCGGGAGGCGGAGGCCCCCCGCGACCACGAGGACGTCATCGCCAGCCTGTCCGAAGGCGACGATTCGACCAACGCCGGTGAAGGTGTACTCGACGCCGTTGAGGGATACCTTGACGCCGTCTCGCTTCTTCCCCGGGTTGACGACAATGACATCGTCTTGCGGCGTGCCGCCGATGACGAGCGTGTCTCCTTGCAGCTCGATCGGCTGGATGGTGATTGTGCGGGAGACGACGCTGCTGGTTCCGCCGTCCTTGTCCGTGGCGGTGACCTGGACGTTGTACGACCCGCTGGCCGAGAAGATATGTTCGACCGTCAGGCCGCTGGGGCCGTGGACGACGTCGTGCGAGCCGTCACCCCAGTCGATGCGGAAGGTGAAGCCGGCTCGCTGGTCGGCCGTCGAGGGGTCGCTGGCCGTGAGAGTGAAGGTGCGTGGCTGTCCCCGGACGCCGTCCGCTGGGCCGGAAATGATCGCGGTCGGCGGCACGTTGTTGACGAGGACAGTCGTCTGGGAGTTGGTGTAACCCCCGTCCTTGTCGAAGACGCGGCCGTAGACGGTGTAGACGCCGTTGTCGTCGAAGGTGAAACTCGTGGACATCGCAATTCCGGCCGCGGCGTAGCTCGTGGCCAGGGCGTCCGCGCTGCGGGCGAAGCTGTAGCGGAAGCCGGCGGCGCGGTCGGCCGATGAGGGGTCGCTGGTCTCGCCGAAGGACACGACCACCGCACTGCCCTCATCAATCGGTCCGTCGCTGGAGAGAGTAGCGGTGGGAGGGGTGTTGTTGACGGTCAGGGTAACGGCCGGTGAATCGACCGCGACGTGGCCGTCGTCCACGCGCGCGCGGACGGTGAAGATGCCGGGGCCGTCGTCGATGCCCAGGGCCTGGAGCTCAGCCCAGCTAAGATGGGGGTTGACCCCCGTGGCATCGCCGAAGGTCCCGTCCCCGTTCACGTCCCAGGAGTAGGTCAGTGCGTCGCCGTCCGGGTCCGTGGAAGCCGCAGCGCTGAGGGACAGGGCGTCCCCTTCCTGGATCGTGTACGGGCCACTGGCGTCGGCAAGCGGCGGCCGATTCAGGCATTTGCCGGCACTACCGGCGCGATAAATCGAGTCGATCTCCTCTTGACGGAGCGCCCGGTTGTAGACGCCCAGTTCGTCGATGAGGCCGGCGAAGTTCTCCCGGACGGCCCCATCGACCGTGACGCCCGCCCCGATCAGGAAGTCGGTCATGCTGGTATCGAGGAGTTCCGGCGCCACCGACAGACTGCCGTCCAGGGCCCCGTTGAAGTACAGCCGCAGCGTGCTGCCGTCGAAGGTGGCGGCGACATGCACCC
>JACOUH010000319.1 GCA_016177925.1 Planctomycetota bacterium
CGCGAAGAATAAGGAGGGGTGGCACCGGCTTCTAGCCGGTGCCCGGCGCACAGGCAAGATGCCTGTGCCACCCGGCGGCTCTGCCGCGCTGTGGTTAATTTCTCCGTGACGATCGACCAGGGGTGGCACCGGCTTCTAGCCGGTTCCCGGCGCACAGGCAAGATGCCTGTGCCACCCGGCGGCCCTGCCGCGCTGTGGTTAATTTTCTCCGTGACGATCGACCAGCGACCATCCGCCTTTGAGAATCCCTTTGACCGCTTTACGGGTCTGGCCGATGTCTACGCGCGCTTTCGTCCTTCTTACCCAAGGGCAGCCCTGGACTTCATCGTGTCACGCTGCGGGCTCAGAACCGGAGCGCAGGTCGTGGACGTGGGTTGCGGGACCGGAATTTCCGCCCGCCTGTTCGCAGGCCGTGGACTGAAAGTGATCGGGATTGAGCCGAATGCGGACATGCGCGCCCGCGCCGAGGCCCAGTCGCAACCGCCGGGTTTGCCCGAACCCGTCTACCGCGATGGCCGGGCCGAAGCGACCGGCCTGCCGGACGCCTGCGCCAGGGCGGTGCTGGCAGCGCAGGCCTTTCACTGGTTCGATCCCGAGGCCGCCCTCCGCGAGTTTCACCGCATTCTCCAGCCCGGCGGCTGGGCTGTCCTGGTCTGGAACGAGCGCGACGAGGCCGATCCGTTCACGGCCGCCTACGGCGCCATCGTCCGCCGGTTCCCGGACGCCAAGGCTCTGGAGGCGCCGCGCGGCCGGGCCGGCGAGGCCCTGCTGCGGTCACTCCTCTTTCAAGCAGCGGAAAAAGTGTGCTTTGCCAACGAGCAAAGCCTGGATGAAAAGGGCCTCTTGGGCCGGGCCTTCTCCGTTTCCTACGCGCCGCGGGACGCGGAATCGATCGAAAAATTCCAGGCGGAGCTGCGGGCAGTGTTCGCCCGCTTCCAGCAGGCGGGAACGGCGCTGCTCCGCTACGAAACCTCGGTTTACCTCGCCCGACGGCCGTTGTGATCCGCACGTTGAAAGAGAGAAGCTTGAGCCACCCACAGGCAGCTTGTATCCGCGACGGCGGCGTGTTAACCTGTCTGTTGCGGATCAGACTTCTTCCTACAAAGGACACCGTCTCATGGCTGAAAAGAAGATTCTGCTGGTGGATGACGACATGGAGCTGAGCAACGGCCTCCGCGTCGTCCTGGAGAAGCAAGGGTATCAGGTGTTCCAGGCCCGGGACGGGCAGCAGGGCAAGCAAATGGTCTATCAGCACCACCCCGACCTGGTGATTCTGGACATGATGATGCCGCGCATGGGCGGCTACCCGGTGCTCGAGCACTTCAAGGGCAAGCCCGACGCGCCGCCGATCATCATGATCACCGCCAACGAGGGGAGCCGACACAAAGCCTACGCCGAATACCTGGGCGTCGTCGATTACATCCGCAAGCCCTTCGCCATGGAACGTTTGCTCGAGAGCGTTGTGAACAGCTTGGCTGCCGACCAAAAGGCCAAGAAGAAAAAGGCGGAGGGTGAGTAAATCTTGTTCCGTCGGTCCATGCCAATGACTCCCGCTCTTCTCCGCGCTGACCGGGAAGGTGGGTCTCGATGAGTCGTCCCACCCGACACCTGAAATCATCGAGCCTCTTCGGGAGTGTTTGCACTTCTGGTGAAGGCCCTGGTCTTCAAAACCAGTGGGCGGCTTGAAGAAAGCCGTCAGTGGGTTCGATTCCCATACACTCCCGCTCACAAATGTTCAGTATATCGCGGGGTATCGCAAGATCGTGCGGAGTAGCCTGTAAATCAACAGGTTGCGCTAACTTCTGCGATTCCCCGCCATTGCCCGCGTCCGCTCGCTGCGCCGCATTTTGCGCCCCAAGTGCGCCGGATTTTGCGCCGCTGTGTGAATGTTCAGGACGCCATTCCAGGGCCTTATCAAACGCCGTTTCCGTTGGATCAACGTAATGCCGCAACGCAACGCTTGGCGTGTTGCCCAGCCATTTCGTCACGGTCGCCAGCGGGAAACTCTGGGCCAGGTCTGATTCGCACGATGCCCGCAATGAATGCCACAGGCGCGGCCACGGTTCCACGCCGGCCCGCCGAACGATCTTGGCGAACGTGGTGCGCATATTCGCGCCGCCCCAGCCGTCGTCGCCCTTGGCGCGTTCACGCCAATCCGCCGGGAAAAGGTAGACGCTCCCCTCGGATGCTTGCTCGAAAGCCGCTTCCAGGTGCGGACGGAGCAACGGAAAGAGTGGTATCACGCGATGGGACTTGCCCAGGTGTTCCGTCTTTGGCGATGGCACGCTCAGCCGGCCGCGTTCCCAATCCACGTCGCCCCAGGTAAGCGAAAACGCTTCGGAAGGCACGCGAAGCACGCCAATTAATGTCCGCGACGGGAACGTAAGCTCGCCGTTCGGACGGATCGCCGCCGCGATGCCGAACGTGCTTCAACGGGTTTGCGGAAACGTGCCCCAGGCGCACCGCGTCTTCAAGCATTTGCCGAGCGTGGCCCAGGCGCTTATGAATCGTCGTCGCTCGAAGGCCGCGCCTTTGCATCGCGGATCGGAACGCTTCGCCATCGGCGGCTGGGGCATTGCCGGCGTGGACCGGCTGGAACAGATTTGCGGCGGCATGTTGTGGGTGACGGGGACGGGCGACGGGCGGTTTTTCCGGACTCCGGGGGTTGGGGATCTCGGGGGGCTTGGGGATCTCGGTGGGCTTACGCCACCCCGCTCGCCAGTTACGTACATTTCGCCCGCGAGCGACTTCGGGACGCTGGCGCGGAACGCGGACCAGAGCTTCACCTACACGGCCAAGGACCAGACGGTCTGGGAGTTCAACAGCGACGGGCTGTTGACGAGCGTGACGGAACGGCACGGGCTGACGCGGACTTACGAGTACGACGACGACGGGCGTCTGATCCGGGTGACGGCGCCGGACGGGGGGGTGACGACGCTGGAATATGCGCCTTTGACTGCTCAGGGGGCTAACGCCCCCCGCTCAGTGTTGGAGAGCATCACCGAGCCGGGGGGGCGGGTGGTGAGCCTGACGCACGACGGCGCGGGGAACTTGACCAGCATCACCGACGTGGACGGGACGACGCGGAATTTCGAGTACGACGACGCGCACCGTCTGACGCGGGACCAGTGGACGCCCTACGACGCCAGCTTCAGCTATGACCCGGACAGCGGGCGCTTGAGCGGGATCGACCGGGGGCTGGGGGAAGTTTATCAGATCAGTCCCCAGGCGACGGCGGGGCTGGGAACATGGCGAGCGGGGGGTGTAAACCCCCTGATTCCGCTGAGAGCGGACGACGCGCGGGCGACGGTGACGGACGCCTTGGGGAACGAGACGAGCTACGTGATGGACGAGGCGGGGCGGTTGGAGGAGCTGACGCGGGCGGACGGGACGAGCAAGAGCTGGCAGATCGACGAGCACGGGCAGGTCGCGGTCGAGAGCGACTTTTTGGGGCGGGAGACCTTCTACACCCATGATTACAGCGACGCGGGCAAGGGCGACCTGGTCCGGATCGATTACCCGGACGGGACCTTCGAGACGTTCGAGCACGACCCGGTCTTCCACCAGTTGACTCTGTCCGCGGACCGGCTGGGGCAGGAGACGGCCTTCGCCGTCGACGGGCGCGGGGACGTGGTCGCGACGACCGATCCGAACGACAACACGACCGAGACCTTTTACGACGCGCGCGGCAACGCGACCGGGACGCTGGACGCGGAGGGGCATCTGTTCCGGACCGTCTTCGACGAGCACGACCGGGCGATCGAGAAGATCCAGACGGTCGAGGGCGTGGACCTGTCGACGTTGATCTTTTACGACGCTGACGGCAACGAGGCCGTGCGGATCGATCCCCTGGGGAAGGGGACGCAGACGCTGGCGGACGGGCGGGGGCGGGTGACGGAGACGATCGATCCGCTGGGACTGTCGCAAAAGACGTTTTACGACGCCAGCGGGCACGCCA
>JACOUH010000320.1 GCA_016177925.1 Planctomycetota bacterium
CTTCCAATTCCGAATTACAAACTACAAATTACAAAACGGGCCGAAAACAGTGGCGACGCACCCAGCAGAATCGGTATCCTGACGGGAGGAGTTTTGTCCCGACCCGCTGGCGCGGGTGCCCCGGTCCGATTCGCGGAGGAAGACCGATGAGACATGCGCTGCGGACAACGGTCCTGGCACTGGCCATGCTGACGCTGGGGACGGCGCCCGCGAGGGCAGTGGACCAGGCCAACATCGACAAGGCCATCGATCGCGGCGTCGCGGCCCTCAAGGCGCTGCAGGCTCGCGACGGCACCTGGCCCCACGAGACAATCGGCGCCACTGCCCTGGCTGGCCTGACGCTGCTGGAGTGCCAGGTGCCGGCCAACGACAAGTCGGTCGCGGCCGCCGCCGACGTTGTGCGCCGGGCCAGCGTCACCCTCACCCACACCTACTCGGTGTCGCTGACGATCCTTTTCCTGGACCGGCTCGGCGATCCCCGCGACATCCCGCTGATCGAGTCGCTGACGGTGCGCCTGCTCGCCGGGCAATCAACCGACGGCGGGTTCACGTACTTCTGCCCGCCGATCGGCGACACGGAGGTGCGCCGGCTGACCCAGATTCTGAGACAGCGCAACGAACTGAAGGGCCAGCGCGACCTGCCCCCGCCGGGCAAGGGCAAGCGGAGCGTCCGCGACCTCGCGCCGGAGATCCGCCAGCAGCTGGCGCTGATCAATCGGATGCAGCAGGGGATGGGCTTCGGCCGCATGACGGACAACTCGAACACGCAGTTCGCCACCCTGGCCCTGTGGGTGGCTCGCCGGCATGGGTTGCCAGTCGACGGGGCGCTGGCACGGGTCGAGCAGCGCTTCCGACTGACACAGCGAGCCGACGGCGGCTGGTCGTACGGCCCCGGGCTGCCCGGCCGACCCGCTCGCGCGGATGCCCCGCCGCCCGGCGCGCTCGCCCCGCCGGTCGGGGGGATGGGCATGCCGTCGACCGCGGCGATGACCTGTGCCGGTCTGCTCGGCCTGGCGGTCGCCCACGGCGCCGCCAACGACCCCGACCGCAAGGGCAAGGATGCCCGCGACGTGGGCAAGGACGAAGCCCTGCGCAAAGGTCTGCTTGCCGTGAGCACTGCCTTTGGTGACCCGGGCGACAAGGTCGGCCTGCCTGGCGCCATGCTGATCGGCGAGAACAATGGCAAGGCTTATTACTTCCTGTGGTCGCTGGAGCGCGTGGCGGTCGCCCTGGACCTGAAGACGATCGGCAATAAGGATTGGTATGCCTGGGGCGCCAAAGTGTTGCTGACCAACCAGGCCGCGGACGGCTCCTGGCAAGGGTCTTACGCCAGCTCGGGGGCCGATACGTGCTTCGCGCTGCTCTTCCTGCGCCGCGCCAATTTAGCCCGCGACCTGACCGCGACCCTGGGCCGGGTCGCCGACCCCGGCGAGGCGATCCTCAAGGCGGGCGGCGTCGGCGGCTCCGACCTGAAGAGCGGCAAGAGGGAGGGCCTGCGGCCCGCCCTCGCGCCCGAGGACAAGAAGGCCTCCAGCAGCGAGCAGCCCAAGGAACCCAAGAAGCCCAAGCCAATCCCGACAAAGGTCGAGAACGCCCGGGCCGACCGGCTGAGCACCTTCCTGGTCGAGGCCAGCGGTCCCGAGCAGGAGGAACTGCTCGAGCGGATGCAGAAGGGAAAGGGCGTCGACTACACCGACGCCCTGGCGCTGGCGATCCCGCGCCTGGAGGGGGAGGCAAAGCAGAAGGCACGCGACGCACTGGCAAACCGCTTCACACGACTGACCCCCAAGACGCTGTTGGCCTACATGGAGGACGTCGATCCCGAAATCCGGCGGGCGGCGGTCCTGGCCTCCGCGATGCGCGATCTCCGCGAGCACATCCCAGCCATCATCGAGCGGCTCGCGGACAACGAACCATCGGTCGTTCGCGCTGCCCACGCGGCCCTCAAGACGGTGACGGGCAAGGACTTCGGCCCGTCCGCCGACGCCACGCTCGAGGAGCGTAACCGCGCCATCGAGGCCTGGAAGAAATGGTGGAAGAGCCAGGGCGACAAGTAAGTCGATTAGTCGGCCAGTTGATTAGAGCGGTTTGCATTTGCTCGTAGCACAGGCGTCTCGCCTGTGCGCTGTCGCGGTTCGGCACAGGCGAGACGCCTGTGCTACGGCCAACTGCAAAACGCTCTAGTCGATCAGTCGGGATTGTTGTCTGTTCCGGCCCTCGACTAATCGACTGGCCGACTGATCGACTGGCCGACTACCGGGAGGAACGCCTCGATGTCAACGATGCCGGCCCCTCCGCCGCGACACGCCCTCGGACTCCCTGCCGGAAGCATCCGCGCCCTCCTCGGCCTCGGCGTCCTGGGTCTGTTGTGGGGGCTTGCTCTGAAGTTTCCCCACAAACTGCCCCTGTCGTTCATCTATTTGCTGTTCCTGATGCTGCTCATCCTGGCCCACTACTTCGCCGCCCACGGCAAGTCGGTTGGCCATGTCAAGGAGCGTTCCGCGCTGGGCCTGCCGCGCGGCTCGATCCGCTTTTTGCTCATGGCGGGCTTCCTCGGACTGGCTTACTACCTCTATCGCACCGACACTGCGTTCGAGGTCCCCGCCAGCGGACCATTCTTTTTCCTGATCGCCTTGCTGTTGAGTGGCTTCTTCGTCGGTTACCTCCTCACCAGCCTGATCGCCTTCCTGGGGGGTGGACGTCTGCCCGCGTGGTTTCAGGACGTGCAGGCCTGGTTCGCCCTGCTCGGCCTACTCGGCCTCGTCATCCTGGTGATGGTCTATGTGATCATCAACCCCAGCCTGGCCGAGGGTTCGCGGATCAACGTCGACCAGCTCGAGGCTTTCCTGGCCGCCATTGTCGGCTTTTACTTCGGCGCCCGGTCGTGAACGGCGCCGGGGAGGGCGAGGCTCCCGCCGAGCCGGAAAGGTCCGGCTCGGCGGGAGCCTCGCCCTCCCAAGTCGGCGCCCGGTCGTGAACGGCGAGCCTTTTCTGTTGACGCGGCGCGGCCCTGCTCCTCATAATGAACTTTGATAACTCACGATCTCTCCTCACGGCCTGAAGGCTGTGAGGAGATTGAACAGTTATTTCAACGAGGTCCGCAGCTTCCGGGCAACGGACGACCGTTCCCACCTCGATTCTTCCGACGCAACCCCTCGCCCGGGGCGGGCACTCCTCGCCCCGACGACTGGCAGGGGAAGGCGGAAGGAAGGCGAAGCGTTGCGGAGATCCAAACCAACCCTCGCCCCCCTACCCTCCCCCGACATCGGGGGAGAGTAGGGGGGACCGAGAGGGCGGATTGAACCACGAGTTTCGCGTGATCCTCTTCTCGTTCCTGTACGTGATGCTGGTCCTGGGTGGAATTGGCCTCTGGGAGGTCCTCTCCCAACGGAGGCTGCGGCCCCGGCCGGTCCGCGTCGGCGTCCTTCTGCCGCCGGTCCGCCGGTCGCGCAGGCGGTCCTGCCGCGGAGCGGTCCACCGCGACCGAGAGGCTCCTCCCTACCAGACGCTTACCCGTGCTGGTCTACCGCCCTCGTTGCGGTTGTTCCGGAAGAAATGATAACTGCTGAAGGATGAATGGAAGACAAGAAAGGTCTTTATCCCATTCGTCTTTCATCCTTCATCCTTCATCATTTCCTCCTAATGGGTGAATCTCCGTAACCATTCCCTTCCCTCGGCTCTCGGCTTTCGACCAGCAGGCAGGGCGGCGTCCCTTCTTCTGGCCGAGGGCCGGCAGCCGAGAGCCGACAGCCGAAGCCGGTTGCCCCGACGCGTACGGACCTCGGGAAGGAGTACGCGACAATGGATCCGCTCTTGTGCGGAATCTGCATCAGCCTGGCCCTGGTCCTGGGGCTGCTGGGAGGGTTCGGGGCGGCTCGCCTCGTCGACCGCTCCCGACTGAACAGCACCCGGGCCCAGGCGAACGAGATCACCGAGGCCGCCCGACGCGAAGCCGACAACATCCTCAAGGCGGCCGAGTTGTCCAGCAAGGAAGAGTTGCTCCAGAACCGTGAGAACCTCGAACGCGAGACCGAGGAGAAACGCAAGGAGCTGCGCGAGCAGGAGCGATGCCTCGAGAAGCGTGAGGACGGTCTGGAGCAGAAGCATCAGGTGCTGGTCAAGAAGGAACGTGTCCTGGAGAACGGCCAGCGCAAGTTGAGCGAGCGGCGCAGCGAACTGGAGAAGAAGACCGAGGAAGCCGAGGCGGTCCGGCAGCAGCAGATGGCCGAACTGCACCGCATCGCGGAACTGTCGCGCGAGCAGGCGCAGGTGCTGCTCCTGTCGCGCATCGAAGGCGAGTTGGCGGAGGAGATCGCCCATCGGCTGCGCAAAAACGAGGAGCACATCCGCGACGCCAGTGAGGAGAAGTCCCGCGAGATCCTGGCCACTTGCATCCAGCGCTACGCCGCCGAGCACACCGCCGACACGACCGTCAGTACCGTCGACATCCCTTCCGACGACATGAAGGGCCGGATCATCGGCCGCGAAGGACGCAACATCCGCACCTTCGAGAAGTGTACCGGTGTCGATGTCATCGTCGACGACACGCCGGGCGTCGTCATTGTCAGTGCCTTCGACAACGTCCGCCGCGAGACGGCTCGCCTGGCCCTGACGAAGCTGATCCAGGACGGCCGCATCCATCCGTCGCGCATCGAGGAGGTCGTGACGGAGACACAAGCCGAGATGGAGAAGCACATTCTGGAGGTCGGTAAGAAGGCGTTGCAGGACGCCAACCTCGGCGCCCTGCACGAGAAACTGCTCCAACTGCTGGGCCGGCTGAAGTTCCGGACGAGTTACAGTCAGAACGTCTTGCAGCACTCGTTGGAGGTCGCTCACTTGTGCGGCATGATGGCGGAGGAGCTGGGGCTGGACGGCCGCCTCGCCCGTCGTTGCGGTCTGCTGCACGACATCGGCAAGGCAGCCGACCACGAGATGGAGGGCGGTCATCCGAAGATCGGCGCCGAACTGGCCAAGCGTTACGGCGAGACGAACAAGGAGGTGTTGCACGCCATCGCCGGCCACCACGACGACGTGACGATCGACCACATCTATACGGTGCTGGTCGCCGCCGCTGACGCGATCAGTTCGTCGCGTCCCGGCGCTCGCCGCGAGACTCTGGAAAAATACGTCAAGCGGCTGGAGGAGTTGGAGACGGTGGCATCGGGCTTCCCGGGTGTCGAGCACGCCTACGCAATCCAGGCCGGGCGCGAGGTGCGCGTGATCGCCAACGCCTCCCAGACGTCGGACGGCGATGCCCTGCGTGTCTGCCGCGAGATCGCCCGGGCGATCGAGGAGCAGCTGCACTATCCGGGTGAGATCAAGGTAACGGTCGTCCGCGAAACCCGCGCCGTCGAATACGCGCGTTGACCGGAACCCTCTGCCGCAAGCGGACTACCCGCCAACCACGTACCACCACCATGCGCATCCTCTTCGTCGGTGACATCGTGGGCTCGCCTGGACTGACCTTCCTTCAGCGGGCGCTGCCGGTGCTGCGCGAGGCGGAAGGCATCGACCTGATAATCGCCAACGCCGAGAACGCCGCCGGCGGCTCGGGCATCACGAACCGGCTGTACCGCAAGGTCCGCGCCGCCGGTGTCGACCTGGTGACACTCGGCGACCACATCTACAAGAAGGCGGAGATCATCGAGACGCTGGAGAAGGATGACCGTGTCTGCAAGCCGGCGAACTTCCCGCCCGACGCTCCCGGTCGCGACTACGCCCTGACGACGACCCGCGACGGCACGCCGGTCGCCGCCCTGTGTGTGCTGGGGCGCCAGTTCATGCGCCCGGTCGACTGCCCCTTCCGCGCCGCCGACCGAGTCCTGCGCGAGTTGGAGGGAAAGGCTCGCGTCATCGTCGTCGACGCCCACGCCGAGGCGACGGCGGAGAAGTACCTGCTTGGCCATCACCTCAAGGGTCGTGTCAGTGCCGTCCTTGGCACGCACACGCATGTGCCGACCGCGGACGAACAAATCTTTCCCGGTGGGACCGCCTTCCTCAGCGACGTCGGCATGACGGGGCCGTACGACAGCATCCTCGGCCGCCGTGTCGATCGCGTCTTGTTCACCACGATCACGTTCATCCCCAGTGCCTTCGACGTGGCGGAAGGCGACCCGCGCCTGGGTGGTGCCCTCGTCGACGTCGACCCGACCACCGGCCGTGCCACGGCCATCCGCCGGCTCATGCTTGACGAGAGGGGACTCGCGGAACTCCAGAAGACCGTCGCCCCTCCTCCCGCCACGGCGGCGTTTTTGGCGAGCGGGGGGTGTGAACCCCCCGGTTCCGACACACCGGGGGGTTGACACCCCCCGCTCGCCAACATCGAGAGGGGTTCAAGTTGGAGAAAGCTTGCGGCCGATACTGGATTTGATGCACATTCCGTCTTTTCCAGGCCGGGATCAGGTGTCGTATGGCCGCGAGCAGGAAAAAACATCTCGCCGGATGGCGCCGCTGGGGGTGGGGGCGATGTCTGCGCAAGATGCTCTCATTCTGGCGTCCGGCTCTTCCTTTGGCGTTGGCGGCTGGAATCCTCGTGCAGAGCGGGGGCTGCACGCGGCCGTTCTACCGCAAGGAGGCGGACAAGGAAGTCTCGGAAATCCTGGCTCAGAAAAACAAGTACCCCGCCTGGGCGATTGAGAACTGGCATGTCTACGCCGATCCGCGGGCCCGCTACGCCGACTCGAGCAACCCTGATCACCCGCCCAAGCCGCCCGATGACCCGGCCGCCTACGACCTGTCCCCCAACCCGCAAAAGCCCGGCAAGGCAGGTGTCGCGCGCATCGAGGGGACCGGCTACCTTGAATTGATCGCCCAGTGGGACCGGGAGAACCGCGAACGCGCGGCCCAGGAAGAGGCCGAGGAGAAGCAGCAGGCGGCGCTAGAGAAAGCCCGGCAAGAGGCGGCGACCGGTCAGGAAACGGCAGGGACGAGACATCGCGTTCCCTTCCGGGTCGTCCCTCTCCCGGACCCCCCGCCGCCGCCGGTCTCTCAGCAACCATCGCCGCCCGCGCCACAAGCGGCTGCGTCGCTGGGCGTGAAGCAGGTTGCCTACCAGGAGCCGGCAACCCGCCCGCCCGCCAATGGATCGATGGGAACGGCTCCCCCACAGGGGGACGCGATCGTGGAAGCGAAGTCGCGCTCGGCGCTCGACATTACGGGGCGGCCCACGTACATGCTGACCCTGGATCAGGCGGCCGAACTCGCCATGTTCAACAGCCGCGAGTATCAGGACCAGCGCGAAACCCTGTATCTTGCTGCCTTGCCGGTGACCCTGCAGCGGTTCTCCTTCATGGCCCAGTACTTCGCGGTGCAGCAAGCAATCCGTTCCTACACGGGGCGGAACACCCTGGGGGGCCAGAGCAATAGCTGGGCCCTCAACAGTGGCACAGGCCTCAGCAAGCTCCTGCCGACCGGGGCGCTGCTCCTGCTCAATTGCTCCAACCAGACCGTCTTCGAGTTCCTCAACCCGAAGAGAACGACCAGCGTCAGCACGCTGGACTTTCGAGCGATCCAGCCGTTGCTGCGCGACGGCGGGAAGGCAGTGGCCCTGGAGCCACTGACGCAGGCTGAGCGCAGCCTGCTTTACCAGATCCGCACTTTCGCCCGCTTTCGCAAGGAATTGTACGTCGCGGTCGCCGCCGCCTCCGGCGGTAGCATCAGCGGCGGGGCCTTCCAGCCGACGGGCGTTCTTGCCGGCGGCGGCGGCGGAGGCGCCGGGGTCGGCGCCTCCGGCCTGGTCCCGGGCGTGATCCCTGCCGTCGCGACCACGATTGCCAGCCCGATCTTTCCCGCCGGAACGGCCGGGGCTCTCAGCCTGGCGGGGGGCATCTCGTCTCCCCCCTCGGGCTACCTGAACACGATGCTGGAGAAAATCCAGGTCTACATTGACCAGGAAAACATCGATGTCCTCAGCAATATCCTCCAGCGCTACCGGGGCTTGCTGGAGGGCGATGTCGTGAACCCGCTGCAGCTGCAGTCCGTCGAGCAAGCGCTGGTGAGGGGCCGCACCACTCTGCTGACCGACCAGCAGCAGTACCTTCAGGCCGTCGATTCCTTCAAGCGCACTCTCGGTGTGCCGATGCCCCTGAGCATCGAACTGGACGACTCGGTCCTGCGGCCGCTGATGAAGCAATTCCGCCGCGCCCGGGCCATCATCGACAATGAGCAGGCCGCCGTGTCCGAAGCCTCCGCCCTCCTGCCGCTGGAGAAGGCTCCTCGGCTGCGAGCCGAATTGCTCCGCCTGTTCCAGAATGCCGTCCTGGTCCGGGGAACCCCGTTCGCCCGCCGCATCCGCGCTCGCTGGGCCGAGTGGGAGAAGCTGTCCGACGCGGCCCTGAAGACCCGCCTGGACGACCTCAAGAAGCAGGTGCAGCAGTTATTGGATCGTCAAGCCGCGTTGCAAAGGGCAGGACAGAACCTGAGTCCGGCCGAGGAAGTCCGGCTGACGGAGGCGAACGCGCAGATCGACCTGGGCAACTTCGAGCGCGCTCTGCGCCTCTACGAGACCAACTACGTAGACAAGGGCAAGCCGAAAAAGCCGGCCGACGCCCTGGGCGAGCGCCAGCGCGTCTCGCGCTTCCAGAGCGTCATCAGCTGGTGGCAAAAGGTCCTGGTCGAGGCACGCAACGAACAGTGGGCGGTGGTCCGCTCGACCTGGCCCAAGCTGCCGCGCGCCTGCGTCGATGGCGTCGATCTCGTCAACGACGACCTGGAACGCGCCCTGGCCGCGGGGGCCCAGCACGCCCTGGCGAACCGTCTCGACCTCATGAACGTGCGCAGCCAGCTTGTGGACGCCTGGCGCCAGGTCGCGGTGTTCGCCAACGCTCTCCTGGGGACGTTCAACGTGGAGTATCGGTTGACCTCGAACTCTCCGCTCGGCGTCGCGCAGCCGCTGAATATCGGCGGCAGCGGCAACGCCCATCGGCTGACTCTGAACACGCAGTTCCCCCTGACGCGCATCCTGGAGCGGAACAACTACCGCGCCAGTCTGATCGCCTACCAGCGACAGCGCCGGACGCTCCAGCAAGCCGAGGACATCGCCGTGCAGGTGGTCAACGGCGAGCTGTACCAGTTGCGCCAGCTGGCCGAGGCGTATCGCCTGCAACAGCGCCAGCTGGAGCTGGCCTACCTGACCATCGAGAACTCGCTGGAGAGCATCGAGGCGCCGACCGCTCCTGGCCGTGGCGCCCTGGAGGGTCCGGCCGCTCTGACGCAGCAGCTCCTGTCCTCCCAGGGTTCGCTGCCGCAGGCCCAGAACGCGCTCTTGACCCTCTGGATTCAATACCTGAATGCTCGCCTGGAACTGTATCGGGACCTGGAGCTGATGTCTCTCGACGCTCGCGGGGTGTGGATCGATGAAATCCGAGACTGTGATTGTGGCCTGGTGGAGAAGGAGCCCTCCGAACCTGCCAGCCGGCCGGCCCCGGCAGAAGAAATCGTGCCCAAGCCGCGCCCGCTTCCCCCCTCCTAATGGCGAGCGGGGGGTGTCAACCCCCCGGTGTTGCGATCGGGGTCTGGCATAGAACCGGGGGGTTCACACCCCCCGCTCGCCAACATTGAGAGCGCTGCCCCGGATTTCCCCAAGTTTGCGGAGAGGTGCGCCCGATAACGAACGGTGGGAATCCCGCGGAGGCAACCTACCGGAAGGTGCGCTCATGGTCTGGATTCGGCGGCTCATGGTGGCGGCGCTCGTTCTCGTCGCGGGACTCGTGCCTGCCAGCACGGCCCATGGCGGTCCACTCTTGGACTGTCTCGGTATCGGCCACTGCCCGCCGCCGTCCTACTCGCCATTCCGCTACTGGGCGCCTCGCCTGGCGCGCGTCAACGACTGCATCCACGGCCCGCGGCTGAGCGTCTACGCACCCGACCGCCATCCCGAGATCCCGCCGACCTTCGTCGTCCTCCCATTTCCCTGCCCGGCGGCCGACCCGGCTGCTACCATCATCGAGAGGCCAACGCCCCCCGCAGAGTCGGCGTTCCGATACCTGGGGGGCGGCACAGGGGCGCCAACGACCGGCACGACTCCCCTAGCCCCCCGCTGAGCGTAGGGACAGCCGGCTCGGCTGTCCCTTGGGGGCGGCACGACAGGCGTCTTGCCTGTCGCTCCGGCAAGCGCCACAACATTCCTATTCGTGCCGCAGCGCCTCAATCGGGTCGAGCCGCGACGCGCGCCACGCCGGGTAGAGGCCGAACGCGACGCCGACAAGCAGCGCCACCCCCACCGAATAAAAGATCGACGCCACGTTCAAGACAGCGGGCCGGTGCATGTCGAAGATGTGCTCGGACACCCACGGCCCGGCGAACACAACCCCCATGCCGACGAGGAGGCCCACCATGCCGCCCAACGAGGTCTGGACCACCGCCTCGATGAGGAACTGCATGGTGATGTCGCGGCGCTTGGCGCCCAGCGCGCGGCGGATGCCGATCTCGCGGGTGCGCTCGGTGACCGTCGCCAGCATGATATTCATGATGCCGATGCCGCCGACAAACAGCGAGATGAAGCCGATCCAGAAGAGGAGGCCGACGAATCGTTCCTTCTCGCGCTCCGCTGCCTCCAGCCGGTCGAGCGGAATGGTGATGGCCCAGTCGGCCTTGGTGCCGTGATAGCGCTCCAGGAGGTCCTTGACCACGTCGCCGGCCGGCCGGACACTCTCCATGTCCGTGATCGTCAGTGTCACCTGGCTCAGCTCAACCTGCTCGGCGTTCCACGAGCCGGACTGGCGGCTGACCACCTTCTCGCCGAAGCGGCCCCTGCAGGTCTGCATCGGGATGTAGACGTCGTCGTTGAAGTCCTCGGCCGTCTGCGAGCTGCCACCGACGGCGCTGGTCGCCATGCGATCTGCCAGAACGCCGACGACCAGGTAGAAATACTTGTCCAGGCGCACCGTCTTGCCCAGGGCATTCTCGAACGGGAACAGCCGGTCCGCCACGTGGGCGCCGAGCACTGCCACGTTGGCCATGTAGCGGTCGTCCTCGTCGCTGAGGAAGCGGCCGGCGGCCAGCTGGACCTTGTTCACCACCGCGTAGTCCGCCGTGGTGGCGACCACGCGGCCCTTCACCGACCGCTCCAGGTGGTGGACCTTCAACGGCAGAATCCGCATCGGCACCATACGGACGACTGTCGGGATCGTCTGCATGCGCTCGTAGTCGGCCCAGGTCAGCCCGTAGACGGCGATTCGCTGCTGCCGGGCCGTGGAGGACTCGTCGGACGCCTTGACACTCCGAATCATGATGTTGGTGGCGCCCTGGCGTTTGATGTCCTCCAGAGCGTCTTGCATGCTGCCCTCGCCGAAGCCCATCAGAATGATGACCGCTCCGGTCCCGATGATGATGCCCAGGACCGACAGGAAGGAGCGCAGCTTGTGCAGCCACAGACTGCGCAAGGCCAGCACGAAGCTTCGCCGTCCCTTGTCCGAGAACGCCAAGGGCACCACCAGCCACAGCAGCCCGAAGCCCAGCAGAAGGCATAAGTACGGAATCATGGTCGATCGTTTCCCAAAGGCTGCCTGTACGGGTCGCCCCCCCAGAGACTGTTCGCCGACGCGGTCAGCCCCGCCGCGTGCGCGGCCGGCGCCGGCCGGTCGGTCGATCGATCGTTGCGCACGTCGGATTCGACGTGACCGTCGCGCATGCGAACAATACGACGAGCCCAGGCGGCGATGTCGTTCTCGTGCGTGACCATGATGATGGTCTTGCCCGCCCGGTTCAACTGCGTCAACAGCTGCATGATCTCGTCGCTGGTGCGCGAGTCGAGGTTGCCGGTCGGCTCGTCGGCGAGGATGACATGGGGATCGTTGACCAGCGCGCGGGCAATGGCGACGCGCTGCTGCTGTCCACCGGACAGCTGCATCGGCCGGTGATCAAGGCGGTCGCCCAGCCCGACCATCTCGGCCAGGCTGAGGCAGCGCTCGCGCGTCCGCTCGTCCAGGCGACAACCCTGGTACAGCAGGGGGACCTCAATGTTCTCGACCACCGTGTACTGGGCCAGCAGGTTGTACGACTGGAAGATGAAGCCGATGTAACGGCTGCGGATGTCGGAGAGTTCGTCGTCGTCCATCGTTGAGACGTCCTGGTCGCCGAGGAAATACTGGCCCGACGACGGCCGGTCGAGGCAGCCCAGGAGGTTGAGCAAGGTCGATTTCCCGGACCCCGAAGGGCCCATCAGGGCGACAAAATCGCCCACGGCGAAGTCGATCGTGATGCCCCGCAGGGCGCGGACGACGACCTCTTCGAGGTAGTAGTTTTTGACCAGGTCAACGACACGGGCGACCAGCGGAACGGCAGGTTGCATGGGAAAACCAGAGAGATTGGCAAGACCAGCCCGCAGCGCTAGCAAGGGCGGCCCTTGCTAGCGCTGCGGGCTGGTTTCCGGGGGACATTGCTTACTCGGGAATCTCGACGCCGTTTTTCTTGAGCTCCGCCTTGAACTCGGCGCGGCCTGCCTCGGGAATCCTATTGAGCATCTCCTTGCGCTGTTCCTTCGGCAAAGATTTGAACCACGCAATTCCTTGCTCCATCCTCTTTTTCTTCGTCTCCGGGTCCATCTGCTGCCCGCCTCCACCCGCGCCGGGCGCTCCGCCGCCAGGCGCTCCGGCCCCTGGTGTGCCCTGTCCCGGCTTCGCTGCCGGCTTGGCGCTCGGGACATTGGGGCCACTCGGATTGCTTGGGGGTTCCTCCTCCTTGTATTCGCCACGCTTGCGGGTCTTCACCGAGTCGCCAACAAGGTTCTTCGGGTTGCGGACCACCTTCTCGCCCTCCTGAAGTCCCTCGCGAATCTCCACCTCCTGATCATTGCTGGCGCCGATCAGGACGTCCCGCTCTTCGGGCTCGTTCTCCTTCAAGACAAAGACTTTGCGGATCTTGCCCATCTCCGCCGCGCCGACGACCGCCTCGATGGGCACCTTCAAGACGTTCTCCAGCGCATCCCCGATGATGATGGTCACCTCGGCAGTCCCCCCCGGCTTGAGGCCCTCAATCGTCTTGTCGATGGCAAGCTTGGTTGGGTAGACCTTGACGTCCGACGACAGAAAGTCGCCCGCCGCAGCGATGGTGGCCACCGACTCGACGCGCGCACGCAACGCCTGGTCGGGGAAGGCCTGTACCTTGACCACAGCCTTCTGGCCCTTGTGGACACGCGAGGCCAGCGCTTCATGGACCTTGGTGTTGACGAGCATGTGGTCGAGGTCGGGGATCTGCATCATCTTCTGCCCCTCGTTGACCGACTCGCCCTGGGCCACGATCCTCTGGTTTCCGCCGATGCCCCAGCGGGCCTGCTCGGGGATGTAATAGACCACGATGCCCGTCCGGGGGGCCCAGACCTTGCACTTCTGGAGTTGCTCGATCATGTCCTTGTAGCGCGACAACTCGTGCAGGTACGTGGACTTCGCCGTATCCCGCTTGGAGCGGGCCTGAGTTTCGTCAGAAAGAGCCTGGGCTTTGGCCGTCGCCAGGTCCCGCTTGGCCGTCTCCAGCTTGTTCCTCAGGTCGGTCTCTTGCTGGACCTTTTCGTATTCCGTGAGGACCCGCTTCTGCTCCTCGGCCTTGCCCAGCGTCAGTTCCAGGCTCTCCAGCGAGAGTTGCTCGGACTGGGCCTGGCTGGCGGTGTATAGCCCCTTCTTGACCATCCGGGTGGCCCACGCCAACCGGTCGCGCTGCTGCTCAACTTTGGCCTGGGCGTCCTTGATCTGGCCCTCGTAGTCCTTGAACTTCTGAATGTAGTCGCCCTTCTGGTACTTCTTCAGGTTGATGTCGGCCAAGTCGACGGCGACCTCGGCTGTCTTGATCTTGCTCTCATTCTGGACCAGGGTGATCTTGAAGCTTTCGTCCGCCGCGATCTTCTCGGACTCTTTCCCCTCGACGGTGATCTTCTGGGTGGTCATTTGGTCCTGCAGAGCGGAATCGTCCAGCTCGATGAGCAGGTCTGCGTAGACCCATTGCTTGGTCTTCTCGTTCTTGACCTTGACGCAACGCACCCGGCCACTCGGGGAGACGGGTTCCTCGTTGTACTTGCCGGCATTCTCGTCCCAGATGAAGACGGTTTTCACCTGGTCCTTGGGGCGGTCGTAGACGACGTGGGTGCCGTCGTCAACGAGCGACCGGATGGTGGTGGCGACGGTGCTCCCCTGCCCCTTGGCTTTGACGCCGCAGGTGACGTCGCTGTTGTTGGCCGCCTCCAGCGTCCCCTGCTCGACGATCTTCAGCTCCAGACGGCCGCGTTGCACGGTCTGCGTGACGAGGTCGCTGCGCGGCTTGTTGAAGGGCTTCTCGATGATGACGTACGCCGCGGCTGTGCCGGCCACGACCAGCACGGCGGCGGCAATGTACAGGAGGAGCGTGCTTCGCTTGCCCCGGGCTCGGCTCCTGGCCGGCCGGGAGTCGGGCGGACCCGGGGGTGCGATCGAGCCATCCAGCTTCCCCACTGTGAGGAGTGCCGGATGGTCCGGCGCCGGACTGGATGGCGTGGTCGGCGCAGCAGGGAGAGCACTGGCAGGTTGCATTGTCATCGACCCGTACTCCTCGTTCAAGGCGGCCACGCCGCTCGGCACGGCGTGGAGAATCAGGCACTGGCAGGCCGGAATGGCATCGACCCAGACTTCTCGATCTTTTCAATGCGGCCACGTTGGGCATGGCGTGGAGAAGCGGACGGGGCGCTCCGACCGGGGGAAGGCTGCGGCGGCCACACATTCTACATGGAGCGTTCGATCGTCAGGTCGGCTGGGTAAGCTATCTTGATTGATTGTATCGGGGTCCGCCAGCAGACGCAAGTTCCCACGGTTGCGTTGCGCAGAGGTGGTTGACCCAATCCCCCTACCTCCCTACGATGAGGGAGGTTTCAACGGCCCCTTAGCCAAGCGGTAAGGCAGCGGATTGCAAATCCGCCATCCCCGGTTCAAATCCGGGAGGGGCCTCTTCTCGCTCAAGCTCGCTCACCACCTCGCTCCTAGACTCAACCCCAGCGCGTTTCAGGGGTGGCGGGTATTTCCGTCAGCGCTGCTCTCTGACTCCTTCCTCTCACCCGGCGTCATGGAATGGCAGCCTCATTGCTCCGGGAAGTGGGCGGCAAGTCAGATACAGACAGGGTGGGGGATTTATCGTCCGTCCCCGTCGCGCGGCTGCGGGCTCCCAGCGCTTTCGGCGCGGGTGCTGGCCGCGCGGACCGCGGCCGGGTAGGCTGTCGGACAGGATGTCCGGCAGCGGCGCCGGGCACGCCCGACTTTTTTCCTCCCAGGACGAAACCGCCAGAGTAACCCGCCATGCGTACCCGAACCCTCTCCCTCGCCGCGGCCACGGTTGCCGCGCTGCTCCTCAGCCTTGCCGGAGGCCCCGCTCCTGCGGAGGCTCCGGCCGACGAGGCCCGGGGCGCCACTCCGCCCAAGGGCTTCACGGCCCTCTTCAACGGCCACGACCTCAACGGCTGGCACGGCTGGGCCATCCACGAGAAGGCTGCCGGGCCGTATGACCTGGCCAGGCTCTCGCCCGAGGAACGGGCCAACAAGATCGAGCAGTGGACCACCGACGCCAAGAAGCACTGGACCGTCGACAAGGGCGAACTGGTCAATGACGGTCACGGCGCCTACCTGACCACTGACAAGAAGTTCGGCGACATCGAATTGCTGATTGATTACAAGACGGTTCCCAAGGCCGACAGCGGCATCTACCTGAAAGCCACTCCGCAGGTGCAAATATGGGACTACACCAAGGAGGGCGGCAAGTGGAACATCGGCGCCGACAAGGGCTCGGGCGGGCTATGGAACAATAGTCCCGGCGCTCCCGGCAAGGACCCGCTTGTCCTCGCCGACAAGCCATTCGGCCAGTGGAATAGCTTCCGCATCATCCAGGTCGGCGCCCGTACCACCATTTGGCTCAACGGCAAGCTGGTCGTCGACAACGCCATCCTCGAGAACTACTGGGATCGCAAGGCGCCGCTGCTCAGGAAGGGGCCGATCCTGCTGCAGACACACGGCGGGGAAATCCGCTGGCGCAACGTCTTCATCCGCGAGGTCCCGCCGGAAAAGGCGAACGCCTGGCTGGACAAACACAATGACAAGAGCTTCGAGTCAGTCTTCGACGGCAAGAGCTTCGACGGCTGGGCCGGCCCGGTGGAGAACTACGTGGTGAAGGACGGCACGATCATGTGCCGGCCGGGCAAGGGCGGCACGATCTACACGAAGCAGCAGTTCAGCGACTTCGTGGCGCGGGTGGAGTACAAGCTGCCGCCGGGCGGCAACAACGGCCTGGCGATCCGCTACCCCGGCACGGGCGACACCGCCTACCAGGGCATGTGCGAGGTGCAGGTGCTGGACGACTACGCGCCGCAGTACAAGAAGCTCGACCCGCGGCAGTACAACGGTTCGGTCTATGGCATGGTGCCCGCCCACCGCGGCTACCTGCGTCCGGCCGGGCAGTGGAACTTCGAGGAGGTGACGGTCAAGGGCCCGACGATCAAGGTGGAGCTGAACGGCAACGTCATCATCGACGCCGACGTGTCGAAGATCACGAAGTTCATGGCCAACAGCCCGCACCCAGGCAAGGACCGCAAAGCGGGTCACTTCGGCTTCGCCGGCCACAGTGACCCGGTGCAGTTCCGCAACATCCGCATTAAGCCGCTGGACGGCGGCCGTACCTCTTCCTCATCGAGATAGCTGCACGCAAGGCGGGCCCTACCCATGAAGCAAGCGAGCCGGTGCCGGGGCGGATGGGCCGCGGTCGGCCTTTTCCTTTTTCTGCTGCATTTGTCCGCGACGCCGACCCTTGGCCAGGCGAAACCCCGGACCGGTCCGGACACCTCATTGCCGGTCCGGGTCGATAACCCCAAGCGGCTGGGGGCGTGGCAACTGCCCGCCGAGCGCATTGCCGTCGGCCCGGGATACAAGCCGAGCCTGGCGCTGCTGCCCGGCGGTGAACTGGTCATGGTGGCGCTGTTCCAGGAGCAGCACGAGGGCAAGCTCCGCGAGTGGACCGGCCTGTGGCGGTCCAAGGACGGCGGCAAGACGTGGAGCGAGCGCGAACGAGTCAAGGACCTGATCGGCCGCGAGCAGTGGCTGACCTGCACCAGCGATGGGACGCTCTTCCTCACCTGCCACCTGCTGGCGCAGGATTTCAACAACAAGGAGGGGGTAACGCACAGTTACGTCCACCGCTCCGTCGACGGTGGCAAGACCTGGCAGCGCACTCGCATCGCCGGCAAGGAGTTCGCCCCGAAGGCGACCACGATGTCCTCGCGCAACGTCGTCGAGATGCCCGACGGTACGCTGCTCTTGGGCGTGGGACTGAGCGGGCGGCCCGGACGGGTCGCCTACCTGTGGACCTCGAAGGATCGGGGCAAGACCTGGCAGTGCAGCAAGCCGGTCCAGCTCGGCCGCTACCAGGGCAAGGAGTACGACAACGAGGACTGTTTCTTCACCGAGGATTTCACCTACCGGACGAAGAAGGGCAAGCTGCTGCACTGGATTCGCTGCGGTCCGCCCAGTCCCATGCACCCGATGAATGATGGCCGCCCCGTGGCCCAGGGCGATGACTCGATGGATCGGACGATGATGTGTACCTCGTCGGACGGCGGGCTGACGTGGAGCGACGTGCGCGACTTCGGTGAGTATGGCAGAATGTACCCGCGCGTACACCGCCTGCGCGACGGCCGGCTGTTGCTGACCTACACGCAGCGCAGTCTCGTTTACCCGATCGGCCTGCGGGCCGTGCTCAGCCACGATGACGGCGAAACCTGGGACCTGGAGCACGATCAGATCGTCATCGAGGGCAAGACGCCGTGGGGGATGCCGCAAGGCGGCGGCTTCGGCAACACGCTCGAACGGAGGGACGGCACGCTCCTGTCCTGCTACTCCTACCGCGGCATGGACAAGGAGACGCACATTGAGGTCGTGCGCTGGCGCCTGCCGGCGTTGGGGAAGTGACCCGCAAAAATCCGCCGGAATCCCCCTGTTGGTAGCATGACCGCGGAGGTAGGCATGATCGAACTCACGCAAGAACAGCGGCAGGAACTGGAGAACCCGGAGCCCCGCGCCCGCGACCCGCAGACGAACGAGACATACGTCTTGGTCCGTTCCGAAGTCTACGAGCGGATGAAGGCGCTGCTGAACGATGAGCTGCCCGATGCCGGCGCTCTCATGAACGAGGTGATGGCCGAAGACGACGCCAACGACCCGTACCTGGAGAGCTATCAGCGTTACGCGAAAGAAGGGCCATGAATCGTGGCGACGTGGTCATCGCGGACTTTCCCTTCCAGGACGTGCCCGGCAGCAAGGTCCGCCCGGCGGTGGTAGTGCAGAACGACGCCGACAATCAGACCTTGGCGAACACCATTCTGGCAATGATCACGGGGAACCTGGCCAACGTCGGGAGAGCGACGAACGTGCTGGTTGCCCCTTCGACGCCGGAGGGGGCAAGCAGCGGGCTGCACGGCCCGTCCCTGATTAAGTGCGGCAACCCGGCAACGGTGCGGCAGCAGCGGGTGCTGCGCGTCATCGGTCGCCTGTCCGACGTGCTCCAGCAGAGCGTCAATGACGCCCTGAAGGCGGCGCTGGAACTGCCCTGACCGGGCAGGGGGGGGAGTCCCTTGTCCGGAGTGTCGATGGCGCCCGGGAATACGGTACTACCGCGTGGCAAGTCTTCCCACCGGCCAAAGCACTTTCATGGTCGGAAGCAGTGGTCAAGACGTCGGCGACAGGCTAAAGTGGAATCAATCGGCCCAGAACGAGATCCGCCCTGGCCCGCCGGGGCCAGCGCCCCCACAGTCAAGAGGTGAGCCTGTGCCATACGTCGGCATCGACTTCGGAACCAGCAACTCGGTCGTCGCCAATTTCCAGTTCGGTCAGGCGGAGGTCGTGCCCAACCACGAGGGGCAGAAGTGGACGCCCTCCGTCGTCACGCTCCGCCGTGACGGCACCCTCGCCTTCGGCCAGGAGGCCAAGGAGAACTTCGACGAGCAGCGCTCCATCCGCTCCATCAAACGCATCCTCGGCACCCCCGAGCGCGTCCCGCTCGTCGGCCAGAATTTGCGCACCGAGCAGATCGCCGTCATGCTCTTCAGCCTCCTCAAGAAGGACGCTGAACAGCAGCTCAGCGAGAGCTTCACCAAGGGCGTCGTCACCATCCCCGCCAACAGCAAGGGCCTCGCCCGCCACGCCACCAAGCTCTGCGCCGGGGCCGCCGGCATCCAGGTGCTCACCCTCATCAATGAGCCCACCGCCGCCGCCATCTGCTACGGCCTCAATGCCCAGGACGATCAGACCGTTCTCGTGTACGACTTCGGCGGCGGCACGCTCGACGTGACCGTGCTGCGCATCCACCACGGCATCTTCGAGGAGATCAGTTCCAAGGGCATCAGTAAGCTCGGCGGCGATGACATCGACACGGCGCTGGGCAAGGTCCTCGGTGACCGCTTCCAGCA
>JACOUH010000285.1 GCA_016177925.1 Planctomycetota bacterium
CGGGACGGTCCCGTCGCTGGCGCTCCGGGCTTGTGTCACCTCGCTCCGCGTGGAGTATACGTCACGGCCGCAGATATTTCGCCAGCTCCAACTTGGTCAGCGGCTGTGTGGTACACGGGCCCTTGCCGAACGCCAGGTGCAGACGCAGCGCCGCCGGCTCGAACACCATCGTCTGAATGGTGAACTGCCCCTGGTTGACCTCGTCAAGCTTCTTCGCCACGTCCGGCAACTTCACCTTCTCCAGGCCGCGGGCCTTCTCCAGGATCGGCCAGCGCCAGCACCCCCGCGAGTTCGCCAGCCCCTCGGTCACGAAGTGGTTCGTGCAAACGCAGACGCCCTTCTCGGCGCGGCGCACGGCGACGGTCTTCGTCGTCACCTCAAACACAACGCCCTCTTTTTTGTCGCAGACCGTCAAACTCCCCATTGTCGTCCGCTGGACCGAGCGCAGCAGCTTGTCGACCTCGGCGACTGAGCCACACTCCTCCATGACGCGCCGGAAGTACGACGCCATCGGCACACCCGCCGGGTCGAAACGCGGTGAGCCGTCGCCGGCCGACGTGATCTCGTTGCTCGCCAGCGCCACGCCGGCCTCGTTGATGCCCGTCGGGTGGCCGATCAGCCCCGGAAAGCCGACGGCGGCGAAGGCCCGCTTGCCCTTGGGGCGATAGATCATCACCAACGTGTACTTCGCCAGGTCGCCTCCCAGCGGCGGAAAGTCGAAGTTGCGGCCGAACAGCAACTGCCCCGTGGCGCTGCGCGACGGCTCGACGACCAGCGTCGAGCAGCCGCCCAGCTTCATGACGTCCATGATCGTGTTGGCGACCACGAAGATGTCGCGGTCAACCCCGGACGTCCTGGCCAGGGCGTCGATCTCCTTGACGTGGTCGGCCGGCATCCGCTTGTACAGGGTCGTGCATGCCTTGACCAGGAACGGCCACAGCTTCTCGGCTCGCTGGAACTTGAGGAACTCCTGGAAGAGCTTCTCGAAGCCGCCGACCGGCTTGATCGTCAGCATGGCGATCTGCTCGCCGATCTCTTCCGGGGTGCCCTCGACAGTGAGCACCGGAACGCCGTTGACGCACTTCAGCTCTCCTTTTCCGTGCTTTCCCTCGGGGTAGCGGAACGGCTTCTCCGCCGCAGCGGCCGGGGGAACGAGCAAGGCCAGGAGGAACAATCCCGCGATGAAGCGCATGCCTGCCATGATTTTCAGCCTCGCGTTCAGGTGAAGCAGCCGAATCTTTCCCGCCCGAGATTGTACCCCGAAGGGGGCCGTGGCGTCACGGGCTCGTTTCTGCCCTCACGAACGGCAGCCGTCTCGCGACTCACCGCGCGCCCGCCTTGGCCCCAGCGCCGATCTTTTCGAGCGCATCGCTGGCGGCCTTGCGAACGCTGCGTTCCTTGTCCTTCTCCGCTGCGCGGAGAGCCGAAACGGCCGACGAGGCTCCCGGACCGAGTTTGCCCAGGGCCACGGCGGCATCCCGGCGGATGTAGCCGTTTGCGTCCTTGAGGGCCTCGGCCAGGGCCGGCACCACTGCTTCGAGTTCCGTCTCACGTTTTCCCAGTTCCTTGACCGCTTCCAGGCGCCGCGCTGCGTCCGTGTCGCGCAACTGGGCGATCCAGTCGGCGGTCGTCTTCTCCTGACCGCAGCCCGCCAAGAACAACACCAGGCACACTATCAGGACCTTACGCATGCTCTCCTCCCGGCCCCCTCTTCTCTCCCCCCGGGGGGGAGTGGGGGAGAGAAGAGGGGGCGGTCGATTCAATAATCGTTCTCGTTGATCCGCTCTCCCCCTGCGCGACTCGCCAGGGCGTCGTAGACCTGCGTCGCGATCAAACTGTCGATCGAGTGGACGGAGCCATCCCCGAACAGGAAGTTCACGCCCTGAAGGTGGTTGCTGGAGAAGGCATCGGCATCGGTCACCAGCGGGTTGTTGGGCAGGTGAGGCCCTGCGTGTCCCAGGACCAGCGCCGCCGCCGCTTCCACCGCCGTCGGGTCGCGCCGCGAGGGCACGATACCGCCTGTAACCGCCCCGGTCCAGGTGGTATACGACATGCTGCTCGCGCGCTCGCCAATGAACAGCGTGTGGCTCAGCCCATCGGTGATGGCCGTCGTCTTGAAGCGCTGGTTGCGCAGGAAGGCGCCATCGTTGTCGGCCGCGTGATCACTGACGCCGCCGTTGCCGTTGCACGCGATGTAATTGCCATAGGCGACGTCGCACACAGGCTGCCCATTGACATCGAAGACAGTGAAGGTAGGCGGCGCGGGATCGGCGGGGCACTGGAAGATCTTCAGGGTGGTGAGCCGGCTGTCGGCGTTGGCCGGGTTGGCGATGTCGAGGTTGGCATTGGTCTGGCCCTGGAGGACGTCCTGGTCGAGGTCGCTCAGCAGGTAGAAACCCCAGCCCCAACCGGGACCGCTGTCGCTGCCATCCGCCGCCGTGTTGGAGAAATAGCCGGGCGGGAAGCCGTTCTTGCGGTCATGGTAACTTTGCAGGGCAATGCCGATCTGGTGGAGATTGTTCTTGCACTGGATGCGTGCGGCGGCTGCCCGGACCTGCTGGACGGCGGGCAGGATCAGTCCGATCAGGACCCCGATGATGGCGATGACAACGAGCAGTTCGATGAGCGTGAAGGCGTTGCGGCGACGCACGTTCTCTCCTTCGGCGGTGCGGGCGCGGCCAGCCCGGAGCGTCAGCGACGGGATAAACCCGGCGAGCGCGGAGCCCCCGTGCCCTTCTCCAGGGTGCGATGGCAGAGTTAGTGGATGGCGGCGGACGGCCCCGTTCGCACAGCGTCCCGGAAACGCCCTCACGCCCCTCCTACGAACCGTGAGAAGCGAGCCGTCGGAAGGAAACGTGAGAGCGCATCTGCGGACGGACGTCCCGCGGTCCACCACACAAGCCCCAAGCGCCAGCGCGGGGAAAGCGTGTCCCCGCGCTGGCGCTTGAGGCTGTGTGGCGATGTATGGGCGCTGCGATTACGGAGTCATCGGAGGGTCGTCGTGGGACTTCAGCCGCGCGGAGGGGGGGCCGGCGGGGCGCGGGACACAGACCGCGTCAGAGGTGAGATCGAAGTGAGCCAGCCAACGAGCAGACAG
>JACOUH010000286.1 GCA_016177925.1 Planctomycetota bacterium
ACGGTGTCAGCGGGGCAGGAGTGCCCCGCCTACCCCGCAAGCGGAAAACCAGTCCCTCATTTGATCGGGCGCAGCCGGATGCCCGTCTCCCTGAACGGCAGCGCCACCTTGCCCACGTCTACCTTCGGTTTCTTCTGGGTCAGCTTGATCCCGCCCAACGACGGATCGAGCGTCAGTGCCTTCTTGTCGAAGTCCTTCTTCTGTAGCCGTTCGCGGTAGAGGACCTGGAACAACTCATCCTGCACCTTGAACCAGGCCTCGTCGGGCTTCTCGAAGTGCCACACCTCCAACCGCCAGACGACTTCGCCCTCGTTGGAGTTGACGAACGCCTTGGTGCGCTGCTTGTTGAGGATGACCGCGGCATGCTGGATGTTACCGACCACGGTCATCACCTCGACCTTGTCCTCGAACTGGTTCAGCTCCAGTGCCTTCGCCTTGATCGACTTGATGTCGTCCTTGGTCAGCGGCTGCTCTTCCTCGTAGTCGGAGCGCGGCACCTTCAGGTTGACGCCCTCCAGCCGCGCGGCGCCGGCGTCGACGAGGACGTCGTAGGTGTTACCGAGCGGCAGATCGGCGACGGTGAATTGACCTGTTTTCGGATCGATCTTGCCGGGATACTTCTTGTCATCGGCGCGATTGATCGCGGTGACGGCGGTCACCTGTGCGGCCTTGTCGACGGTGCCGGTGATCGTGCCCTTCTCGGCGCGGGCGGGTGCCGACAGGAGGCAGGCGGTCAGGAGTGCGAGGGAGCAACAGACTTTCACGATCGTCCTCCTGTTCGCGCGACTGGTGCAAAGCCGCAAGCGGCGAGAGTCGTCAGCGCTGGTACGCCGGCAGGTAGTGCAAATAAATGTTCAGGATCAGCGTCGCCATCGCCGTCGGGTAGACCTTGTTCGGCTGGACGAGGCCAGCCTCCGAGGAGCCCGGCGGAACGTCCCAGCTGCCGTCCGGGCCCTGCTTGGACAGCAGCAACTCGCGCACCTTGGGATGCCAGCCGTTCCAGTATTTGCCACCCGCCTGATACGTCGCCTGGATGGCGTAGTAATGGTGATAGAAGAAATACTGGGCGCCGCCGGGCCACGCGACCGGCAAGGCCGTCAGGTAATCGAGCGATGCCGGGAGTCGTTCGTCCTCGGGGTGGCCGAGCAGCTGCAGCGACAGGATGCCGGCTGGTGTCGTCTGCGGCCCGGCGCCGGCCCCCGCGTAGCCGAAACCGGGGCCCTTCGGTCCAGTGGCGCAACTCTGCACATACCGGACCGCGTTCTGGAACGTCTTCTCCGGCACCGGAATGCCCGCGTTGTTGGCGGCGCGCAGGGCGACAATCTGCATGACCGTCACGCTCATGTCCTGGTCGACAGGGGCAGGGGAGTAGCGCCAGCCGCCGGCGGGCGACTGGCACTTGACGATCAGTTCGATCGCCTTGCGCAGTTTGTCCTCCAGGTCCGGGTCGGGGTCCATGCCGTACATCTCGGCCAGCGCCAGCGTCGCCAGGCCGTGCTCATACATTGTCCCCGACGAAACGTAGCCGGTCGGCTGCGCCTTGCTGAGCATGTATTTCTTGCCGCGCGTCAGCACACCCGGCTTGACCACCCCCTTCTCGATGATGTCGCCGTACTTACCGCGGCCGGGAACGTGCCCCGCCGACATGAACGCCAGCAGGGTCAAGCCGTTGAAGGCCTGGTTGGTGCTCCACGACCCGGCCTCGGCTCCCTCCTTGATCTGCTTCGACTCCAGGTAGTCGAGGGCCTTGTCGGTCTTCTTGCGGACTTCCTCGACAATGCCCAGTTCGGTCAGCGGGGCAGCCGGCTTCACTTCCTGGGCCTGTGCCGCCTCCTCGCGCCGCGGCCCGCCGGGCAGCAGGAGCATCCAGGCGGCCAGCACGATCGCCGCGATCATTAGCCCGACGCGCAAGCGAGGCACACGAGGGGGATGTAGGACGGATTTCCAATCCGTCCGTTCATGAAGCCCGGACGGATTGGAAATCCGTCCTACATCCTCGCGCTGGCGCGGCGGGCTGGTGTCTGCGTCGGCGGTTGTGTTTCGCGTCTCGTTCATGACAACCCCAGCAGGCGGCGAAGCCCCACGTCGAGCGAGTAGAGGAAGATCAACAGTCCCAGTAACCAGCCGTTGTCCCACAGCGTCTTCTCGCTGTGCATCTCGAGGTAGCGCGATTTGCCCTGGAGCCGATCCTTGATCGACGCCAGCTCGTGCAGCTCGAACATCTCCCCGCCGCCCTCCTTCGCCAAGAGCCGCAGGGCGTCGCGGTTGACGTTCGGCTGGCGCAGCTCGGCGGGCGACGTCTCGACGCGCAGCCGCGCCTCGGCGGGCTCGCCCTTGCCGGGGGGGGTGTACGTCACCCGGTAGTCGCCCGGCGTCTTCGGCGCCAGCTTGCCGAGATAGCGGCCCTTGACAGCGGGGTCGGCCGCCAGCTTGAGCCGGCTCAACTCGCCGCCGCCCTGCACCTGCACCTCGACCTCCTCCGCGAGAACCGGCGCTCCCTCCGGCGTCACGGCCATCAGCTCGACTTGCGCCTGTTCGCCCGGCTGGCAACGCACGGGCCGCACCTCGACCCAGCTCTTCTTCGCCAACTTCGGGTCGCGGCGGGCCACAGCGCGGATGCTTTGCCCCCAGAAGGTGTAGAAGAAGCGGTCGCCCACGTTGCGTCGCCAGCGGAACGTCTCGTCGGTGCCGACAAACAACACCCGACCCTTGCCGGCATAGTGCTGAGCGATCAGCGGCAGCTTGCCGTAGGGGCCGATAATCGGGTTGTAAGCCAGCACACTTGCCGCGGGCGCCGCCCGTTCCGTCGCCGCACACCAGTAATAGGGCGCCAGGTTTGCCCAGGTGTTCTGATTCCGGCCCGGCTCCTCGTGGAAGCGCATCGCCTCGTTGAGGACACCCTCCGGCGCCAGTTCCAGCCGGAACGATGGCACGCCCTTCGGCAGGCGCCCCGCCACGCCGCGCCTCAGCCGCACCGGCAGCAGTTCGTGCAGTTTGTCACCGTAGCTGTGCGGCATCGCCAGCGGGCCAGCGGCGACAATCAGCCCGACGCCGCGCTCGCGCACCGCCTTGTCGACCAAGTCGACGAAGGGCGCGTCGAGCATCTTCGGCGAAACGTCGCCGAGGAGGATGGTGTGATACTCGGCGAGTTGATCGAGCTTGCGCGGCAGGGCGGCGAAGCGGGCCGCCTCCGCCAGGCGGCGCCACTCGGGTTCCAGGTGGATGTCGGGCTCCTTCGCGGCGAGGCCGCCCAGGCCGTGGTCACGCTTCATCGCGTTCTTCAGAAAGCGGAAGTCCCAGCGCGGCAGGCCCTCGACATAGAGGACCTTCACTTTCTCTTCGCTGACGCGGATGAAGGCGATGTCGGTGTTGTTGCCACGCAGGTATTCCGCCTCCTCTGGCTGCGGCGGGACGTGGACCGTGAGATAATGAGCCCCCGCCTTCTCCGCCTTGAAGGTCAGGTCGAGCTGCTGCTGCTCGGTGCCGCGCAGCACAAGGTCCTTCGAGTCGATCACCTTGTCGTTCTCGCGCAGCTCGACCTTGACGGGGCGGTTGTCAAAGCCGGTCGACTCGATGGTGACCGCGACGCGGGCGGTGTCGCCAACCGACACCAGGCCGGTGGTGAACAGGTCGGCGATACGGACGTCCTGCAACAGTTGCGACGAGCCGACGGGAAAAGCGAATAGCGGCGCGTTCTTGGCTGCGGACTGGCGGGCCTCCTCGACCGGCGAACGCCCTCCCGTATTCTGGCCGTCGGAAAAGAGAAGGATGCCGGCGAGATCGCGGTCGGAGGCGTCCTCGACGGCGTGGTGCAGCGCGCTGCCGGTGTCGGTCGCCGGCCCGCCGGGATTGGGCGGCTCGGGCAGGTCAGGGTGCCCCGGGTCGATGCCGAGGCGCGTCATGTCCTGGGCGAACGAGTAGTAGCGGACGTCGAAGCGCTGGGACAGCGCTTCGAGGAACGGCCGCGCTGCCTGCAGCGTGGAATGCGTCAACTTGGCCCGCGTGATGCGATTCAGGGCGAGGCGGGCACTGCTATCGAGAGTGCGATAGCCAGCAGCCTTGGCGACGTTGCCCAGTTCGGCTTCCGACTCGAAGGGACCGGCCGGTAGCTGCATGCTCTGCGAGTGGTCAAGTAACACAGCGACGACCGGCTTCTTCTCGTCGTGATGGTCGAGGCGAACGAACGGCCCGGCGAGGGCAAGAACCAGCAGGGCGAGGATCGTGATGCGCGTCAGGCTGAGGGTGATGCGCAGTTTCGGCGGGACGGTCGCGAGGTTGCGCCGTTGACGGAGGAAGATCCAGGCGCCGACCGGCACCAGCAGGACCAGCCCGACGATCAGCACCCAGCGGTACTGGAAGTCGAACTGAACCTCGTCGATGTGCTCGACGAGCTGCTCGGTGTCACTCAGCTGACGTAGCAACCACGAGAGCATGCGTGCCTCAGAGTCCAACCGCCCGAAGCGAGCAAGGATGTTGGTTTTGTAGGACGGTTTTTCAAACCGTCCCGGCTTCACGCCCGGACGGTTTGGAAAACCGTCCCGGCTTCACGCCCGGACGGTTTGGAAAACCGTCCTACGACCCCAAGACCCCTCGCTCGGGCTTCGCGTTAGTCCGGGTTCAGGTCTCGTTCGTTACGGTTTGGCGGGTTCCTTTGTCTCGGTCAGGCGTTTGAAATACTCCTCGATAAACGGCCCGTAGCCCTCGGGGCCCTGTTCGCGCATGCCCTGGAGCAGGTCCTCGCGGACACGCGGCGGCAGCTTGAGAAGGATCGATCGCGTCGCCGGATCGAGCTTCGCCAATTCGCCCGAGGCACTGCCGCTGACGGGGCTGCCATCGAGGTTGCCCTGGCTGGGGCCGATTGTCGGCGGACGCGGTCTGAGCTGCTGCGACTGCCCGCTCGGCGGTCCCTGGCGCATCCGGCCCACCATCCCCAGCGCCTGCTGCATCCGCCCCGACTGCAACATCTGTCGCAGCGCCGCCATCGCCTGGTCGGCCTCCGACTGCTGTCCCTGCCGTCCCTGGCGCCCCTGCTGCCCGTTGGCCTGCATGGCCTGCTGCAGCGCCTGCATCATCCGCTGCAGGGTCTGCTGATCGGACGCAAGCGCCTGCTGCGCCGCTTCGAGATCGCGCGCCCGGTCCGCCTGACGCGATGCCAGGTCGTCACGGCGGGCGTCGGGATCGCGATCACCGGGACGCCGCGGGACGGGTCGTTGCTTGCCCTGAAAACGCTTGTCGAGGACCGGCTTCTTTCCACCCAGGGCGGGCATGAACTCGTCCTTCTCCTCGTCGTCATCGTCTTTCTTGTCGTCCTTCTTGCCGCCGTTCTGCTTGCCGGCCTGCGGGTCGTTTTTCCGACCGGGCAGTGGCTCGTCGGTGTCGTCCTCCTTGGGCGGCACCTTCTCCTCTTTCCCATCGGGCGAGTATGGTGCGTCGGGGAACTCCGGCGGACGACGCTGGGCCTTGCGCTTCTTGCCGGCATCGAGGAGGTTGCGGACATTCGCAAGCGTGCGGCTCAATTCACGCTCCAGCTCTTCCTGCTCCTGCTCGGCCCGGACGAGGTCGGGCTTCTGCTCTCCGCGGCGAGCGAGATCGTCCTGCTTGCCTTGGAGTTGCTTTAGCTCCTCGCGCAGCTTGGCGAGGTAATCGTGCAGCTCCTTCAGTTCGCGGGCGGTCAGCCCGCCCGTCTCGTTGAGCATGCGGCGTTCCAGGTCGCGGAGAGCCTGCTGGAGGTCCTCGCGCAGCCCCTTGCGGGCCTGGCCCAGGGCGTCCATGCGATTGCGGGTGGCCTCCAGCTCCTTTTCGAGCCGATCGGTCCTCTCCTTCATTTGACGCAGGTCCCCCGGCCCCTGCTTGGGGTCGGCGCCCTGCTGCATCGCCTTGGCGAGGTCGTTCAGTCCCTGCACGCCATTGCGCTGGAATGCCTCCTGCATCGCCCGCATCTGCTCGGCGACCGCCTCCGGCATCAGCTGCAGGTTGCGGCCCTGCTCGGCGGCGCGGGCGAGATCGGTGCTCAGCTGCTGGGCCGCGGCCGCGTTCTGCGTCTCTTGCTGTGCCAGCTTCGCCAATTCGGCCTGCAGGGCGGCCAGTTCCTTCGCGGCCTCGGGATCAAGTTTCGGCAGCACCGGCTCGGCGGGCGGCTTGCCGGGCTCGGGTTTCTTCGCGGCCTGCTCATCGCGGGCCTTCGCATAAGCGTCGCGGACCTTGTCGGCCAGCGCGGCGTACTGCCCCTCCAGCTTGTGGACCGTCTCCTGTACCTTCTTCTGCTCGCCCATCAGCTGGATGAGCCGATCGCGGAGGGGGTCCTGGCTCTTGTCGAAGTTGGTGAGCTGCTGATCGGCGGCGTTCGGGTCGACGGCGACACGGACGGCATACTCGCGGGTCCGCATGGTCTGTTTCTTGCGGTCCTTCGCTTCGACGGCGTAGAAGAGCTGCCCGCCGACGGCCAGCTTCGCCGCCTCCTCCAGTTGGACGACGAGATTCGCCGCGCGTTCCGGACGAGCGAAATTTTTCAGCGTGCGCGACTGATACGCCTCGGTCGGGTTGGTGCGCGTGAGCAAGTTGATCTCGGCGAGACCGTAATCGTCGAAGGCGGCGATGGTCAGCGGCGGGGCCTCGGGCTTGCTGAGCACGAGGTCGGAGCCGGGCCGCTCGACGGCAACTTGCGGGGGATTGTCCGGTTCGGCGACGAAGCGGATCGCTTCCATCTCCTTGTTGGGGTGGTCGGAGGCGTTGCGCAACTCGACGCGGAACAGTCCCTTGCCGGCGAGCGGGAAGTTGCCCGACCATTGGCCGTCTCCGGCCCGCCGCATCGGGAACGACTTCGCCACGATGAGGCTGGGCAGCTCCTTGCGGATCGTACCGGTGCGGTGCCAGAAGCACTGCCCGCCGTTCAGTTTGAAGGCCATGCCGTGCAGCGTCTTCCCCTCCAGGCCGACCAGCGCCGCCGGCACCTCGAGGCGCACCCACTCGCCGGACCTCGGCAGTGGGCCCATGATGCGCCGGGCTGTCGTGCGCGGTTGACCCTCGAGCGGGAAGACGTCCTCGCCCCAGAACGCCCCATGGTCCCAGCCCTTGCCGGCGTGCCACTTGAGCAGGATGCCCTTGGGCCGCTGCTCGGGGGAGATATAGACATAGGTAAACAGGTAATCGCCCTCGCGGACGGCGTGACCCGTGGGGTCGTCGTTGAACCAGTGGGCGTGCGTGCCTTCGGCGGGCGGCTCGGTGTGGGTATCATGCCCGCCCACACGCTTCGCCTGCCAGGTGCCGTCAGGAGTCGATCCGGCCGGCGGAGTGTCGGTGAACCACTTGTGTTCGGTCTGCTCGTGCGGCGGGATCAAGCTTTTGCCAGGCTTCAGCAACTGCACCTCGCCGCGGGAGACTTCGCCGCGCGACTCGACGGTGACGCGGACCTCGCCGCCCTCGGGGCCAGTTACGCCGCTGGTCTGCTTCTTGCTGCCGGGCGGCTCGTCGAGGCCCATATAGTCCGGGCAACGAACCTTCGTCGTCACCTTGTCGATGACGGGCCGCTCGACCAGCCGGACGCGATACTCATGGCTCCAGGTGCCGCCACCCTTGACGCGGTAGCGGAAGCCATCCTCGTAACCGTCGCCCAGGCGGGCGCTGTCGAGCGAGCGCGACCAGTGCCGTGGGTTGTCCTCCGAGCGCTCCAGTTCCAGCCGAATCGGCTTGCTGCCTGGCCCGCCCTGCAACTCGAGCCACGGGTCGTTGGGCTGCTTGTCGGTTGTCACCTCGGCGGTGAAGGTGACTGGCTCCTCGCGCAGCACGTCGGCGTCGCCCGGCAGGACGTCGTAGGTGATGCCGGACGCCGGCGGGATGTCGGCGAAGGGCAGGCCGATGCGGGCCAGCGCCGTCGGCAGGCGATCGGAGAAGCACAGCCATGCCACGACGAACGCCACCCCCCCGGCCAGGGCGAATGCCCCCGCCCGCTGCAGCCAGCGTAGATCGACGATCTTCCAGGGGCGGAAACTGCGGATGCGCTCAAGGGCCTCAGTCAGCAGGCGGCGGAAGAAGGCGGTGGAAGTCGTCTGCGGCGGGGCGTTGGTCTCCAGGTCGATGCAACTGACCAGCCGGTTGTGAATGCCGGGCAGGTGGTCCTCGATCCGGCGGGCAACGTGGACATTGCCCAGCCGCCGGCACAAGGGCAGCACCACGCCCGCCAGGAACGCCAAGCAGGACGGGACGACGATCAGCAGCAGGGCGGTCAGGCGCAGGGCCATCGGCAGCGGCACGAACAGATCGGCGACGGCGGTCACGACCGCGGCCGACAGCAGCAGGCCGGCCGTCAGCGCCAGGCCGGTCAGGACCCAGCTGGAGCGGAGCAGGGAGCGGGTGCGGCGGATCAGGCGGTACAGGGGCCGGCTGTCCGGCCGCGTGCCGGGGATAACGTCCGCGGACATGGAGCAATCCTCCGCTGGAAACGGCGACGTTACGGACGAGGGACGCCGTTCAGGTTCTCGTGGCAGCTTGCTTGGAGAGGTACGTCCGTCCCTTGCGTTCAGGGCGGCAGCGTAATGGCGGGGAGCCTGGGGGGGATCAGGTCGGTCCGCGCAGGTTGAAGTCTATTAGACGCCGGCCGCGCAGGGTTGTCAATGACCCGGTCGACGAAACGGAGGCGCCGGGTGTTCCTCTGGATCTTGGCGAGCGGGGGGTGTGAACCCCCCGGTCAAGTCGTACCGAGGGCGGCCGCTTCGCGGCACCCGCCCCCGCTCGCCCGGGGCGCCGCTGGCTGCTGCTGCGTCAGGCAGTGCAACGTGCCCAGGCCCCAGACGAGATCGACCGCATGGATGCCAACCACCTTGCGATCGGGAAACAGATCGGCCAGGACGCCAAGGGCGCGGCGGTCGTTGGGATCATTGAAGGTCGGCACCAGGACGTGGTCGTTGGCGATGTAGAAGTTCGCATAACTCGCCGGAAGACGCTGGCCCTGGAACTTCACCTCGGCCGGCATCGGTAGCGTCGCAATCTCCAGCAGGCGGCCGGCGAGGTCAGTCATTCCCCGTAGTCGTTCCAGGTTTTCCCGGAGCAGCTCGTAATTGGGATCGTTCCTGTCTTCTTCAACGACGGTCACGACGGTGCGCGGGCCGGTGAAGCGAGCCAGGTCGTCGATGTGCCCGTGAGTATCATCGCCAGCGATGCCGCGATTGAGCCACAGCACTTTGTGAATCCCGAGATATTCCGCGAACACCGCTTCGTAATCCTCGCGGGTAAAGCCCGGATTGCGTTCCTGCACCTTGCTGAGCAGGCATTCCTCGGTGGTCAGCAGGAGCCCCTGGCCATTGACGTCGATGGCGCCCCCCTCCAGTATCACCTTACCGGGGGGATGCCGGTACGCGACCCGGTCTCCTCGGCGGCGGGAGTTCCTGAACACTCGCGCCGGCACTCTGTCGTCCCTGGCCCAGTTCGGGTACTTGGCCCACCCGTTGAAATGCCAGTCGACGATCACAACGGGCTCGTCCTGGCTGGAGGGGGTTACGAACATCGGACCGTAATCCCGCGCCCAGGATCGGTCGGTCGGGACGTGCCAGAACGTCACCCGTGCCCAGTCGAGGGCGACCTTGCCGAGCACCTCCCGCGCCTGCCGCTCCCCGGCGAAGCCGTTTACCAGGATGCGCACTTCCTCAGACTGGTGCAGGTGCCGGACGATCTCGGCATAGACCCAGGGAATGGCAGCGAACTTGCCAGGCCAGTCGTCCTTGTTGTGTGGCCAGGCGATCCAGGTGGCCTCATGCGGCTCCCACTCCGCGGGCATGCGGCAGCCCGTCGGCATCTGCTTCAGCATCGGCATCTTCCGATTTCAGATTGCAGATTGGAAGAAGTGCTTTTCTTCCAATCTGCAATCTGAAATCACAAATCTGAAATCCTCGAACCCGCGTCCGCCAGCACGGTCACAACGCCGCTGCCACCGTCGACGCGGAGGCGCTGGCCGGTGTAAAGCTGCTTCGTCACGCCGGGCAGGCCGGCGACCGCCGGCAGACCGAACTCACGCGCCACGATCGCCCCGTGCGACAGCACGCCGCCGGTTTCCATGACCAGCCCGCACGCCCGCACGAACAACGGAACCCAGGCCGGGTCGGTGGAAGGGCAGACCAGCACATACAGCTCGCCGGGCAGCCCCTCCTCGGCGACCGGCCGTTCGAGCACCAGCGCCGGGGCCTCTGCCACGCCCGCTGACAGCGGCACACCGGCGAGGCGAGCGGCCCCCTCGACGACGATCGGCCGTCCGATCGCCTCGAGGTCGTTGCTGAAGATCACCGGCGGCACTTCGAGACTCAGCGCCGCGGCCCGCCGACGCCGCCGCCGCGCGATCTCCCCCGACAGGTCCTCGCCGGCGCTGAGCCGCGGCAATTCGTCGGGCGTCAGGAAGAAGATCCCGCCGTCAAGCTTGAAGCGGCGGTCCAGTTCGAGCAGGAACTGCCGGATCAGCGCATAGCCGCGCATCAGGTGATGCTTGGCGGTCTCGCGCAGCCCGGTGTAAGTACGGAGGGCCTCTACCTGCGGCTCCAGCAGCGCCCGCTGTATGCCCGACAGCTTGGCCTCGGCGGCGACCTTTTCCCACACTTCTTCAGGAGATTTCAGATTGCAGATTTCAGATTGCAGATTGGAAGAAAGGCAACTCTTGAAATCCGCAATCTGCGATCTGCAATCTGAAATCTGACGAGGGTCCTCCGCCCAGCGCGGCGCGGCCAACTCCATCTCCTGCGGTCCGCGGTGGCCGAAGCGCTGCAGGAACGTGTCGCGGTCGAGCTGCCCGGCCTCCAGGTCGCGGAGGGCGCCGGGGAAGTCGGCGTCGGGGTCGGGGCGGACGCCCATCGTCAACTCGCCCAGGGCCGCCTGCGCTCGCTCCGCGCCAAGACCGCGACCCAGCCAGCGCTCGAGGTTGGCACGGGCGAGATGCGCCAGCGTGGTCGGCTTGAGACTGTCGCGGGCGAAGTCGTACAGCGTCCGGTGGACCCAGAACTCGAGCCGCTCCAGGAGGGCCGGCGTGCTCAGGCCGGAGCGGTCCTCGCGGTTCTCGCGCTCGACCTCGGCGGAGAAGGCCGGCAACACCTCCTTGCGGAACCGCGCGGCAAAGTCGCGCGTCAGCGTCCCCAGTCGGGCCGCGAAGCGGATTGCCCCGAACAAGACAAACGGCAGCCGCAGCGGCAAGGTGAGCCAGAACAGGAAGCCGGCGCGGCCGGCGGGGCACCCGCGCCAGTGGGTCGCGACGGACTGGGGATAGAAGGCCCGCTGCGGCTCGGCCTCGAGCCGGGCGAACGGATGCTCCAGCGGGAAGAGGCCGGGGTAGAAGCGCGGCTCGCGGCTGAGGTTGCAGTAGGGCCGGCCGCAGACGAGGTCGTAGGCGCCGGACTCATCGAGCGAGGCGTGCGGCCGATAGCCGAGGTCGCGGTACATCAGCCCGAAGCCGCCGCGCCCGGACATGAAGCGGCGCACGATCGCCCATGTCATCGGCGTCGGCTCGGGGAGACTTTCCGACAGGTTGAAACGACTCCAGACCGTGCCGCCCGGCTCGGCGAGCGCCTTCAGCGCGGCGATCTCCTCGCGGCGGACCTGCTCGCGCTCGGCGGCGTCGGCAGTGGTGATCGGCCGGGCCTGCAGCAGCCAGAATCGACCGTCGACGAGGGCCCACTCGACGTCGCGCGGACCGCCGTAGAAGCGCTCAACCTGCCGGCCGACCTCGGCGAGCTGCGCCAGCTGCGTCTCATCGAGGCAGGGCTGATTCTGCAAGGCCGGTGGCACCGGTTCGGGGCCGGCGGGCGTGCGCCGCAGCGTCTTGGTGCTGACGTGCCGTTCGCAGACCGCTCCCGTGTCGCGGTCGAGGTGGAAGCGGTCGGGCGTGACCTGGCCGGAGACGACACTTTCGCCGAGGCCCCACGACGCCTCGACGAGCATACGCCGGCCCTCGGCGTCGAGCGGATCGCGCGTAAACAGGACGCCCGCAACATTGGCGGGGACGAGGCGTTGCACGACGACAGCCATCGCCAGGCCGTTGCCTGCGACCCCTTGCTGCCGGCGATAAGCGCGGGCTCGCTCCGACTCGAGCGAGTCCCAGCAGCGAGCGACGGCATCGAGGAGGTCTTTCTCACCGACGACGCCGAGGATGGTCTCCTGCTGGCCGGCGAAGCTGTTGACGGAGCCGTCCTCCGCGGTGGCCGACGAGCGAACCGCGACAGCCCCGCCGCCGAGCTGGTGGTAGGCGTCGACGATGGCGCGAGCGAGGGCGTCATCATTATGCGGCTGCTGGCCGCGGAGGCGGCGGTGAGCGGCGCTGGTGATGCAGAAGCCCGGCGGGACGGGGAGGCCGGCGCGGGTCATCAGGCCGAGGCTGAGGCCCTTGCCGCCGACGGCCTCCGTGTCTCCAGGATCAATTTGGTCGAAGGGACGGATTTCGTTCATGGCTGGCTCGTTTTATGGGTGCGGCGGGACGGGGCCCGCCGGGAGGTCAGGGGGAAAAGGGTCAAGGGAACGGGTGTGCTTGACAGAACGCGCTCCCTCGCTATTATGAGATGGAGTGAGGCCCCCATCGTCTAGCGGCCTAGGACATAGCCCTCTCACGGCTAAGACAGGGGTTCGAGTCCCCTTGGGGGTACTCCACACGGGCATCGGGATTTCCCGATGCCCGTGTTTTTTCTGTACCTACCTATCGCGGTGGCTTCTATCCTCTATTGTCTCGGCGAACCCCGGCCATCATGTCGGCTCGGTCGGGACACGCCCCCTTCTGCCGTCCGCCTGCTGGGGCTGCAAGAACCCCAGCAAGCGGTCGATGAAGCCGTCAAATAATTCATGCCGGTAATCGAGGTAGTTGAGACGGGGCAGCTCCGCCAGGTCGTTCGGCAACTCCTCCGGCATGCGAAACCGGGGCATCTTCACGGGGATGATCTTTCGGTCCGTCTGGAGCGCGTGCGTGATCTCCCGGCGCAGCCAGTCGTCCTCGTCGCCGCAGCGGTCCAGGCTACCCTCGGACAGAATAATTACGAAGTTGGGCGTGCGCTCGATGGTGTCGAGCAGGCGCTCGTCGAATGGCCCCGCGTTGAGCGCATCGACGTCGAGGAAAGCATGAACGTCTTTCTGCTGGAGTCGCTCGACGATGGCACGAGCTACCTCCGCCCCCGACTTGCGCCGGTAGCTGACGAAGACGTCAAACGACTCGCCCAGCGGGAGCGGCTGCTCCTTGCGAGCTGAGCGCGGGGTCTTGGCCGGCGCCGGCTGCCGCTTGACAGGCCGCTCCCGCTGCTGGAGCGCATCGAGGACGGCCCCAAGGTCGGGATAGCGGGCCTGGGCTTTGATTTTCACCATCCGCTGGAGGATGCGCCCCAGGCGCGGGGAAGCCTCCACGATCTCGACGAGGCAATCCTGCAAGTCCTCCTGCACGTACTTCATCAGCTTGAGGTCGTTCTGGTGCGTGCGCAGGAAGCGGTTGGCGAGCAGCTCGACGAAGACGATGCCGAGGGCGTATTGCTCCGTCAGCGGTCCGGGCGCTTCGCCGTCGCAGAGGATCTCCGGAGCGACGTACTGCCGCCGCCGCCGCAAGCTGTCCCCTAGCCAGTCCAGGTCGTTGATGGCGCTGGCCGCCCCGTCCTGCCGTGCCGCCCCCGCCGCGACAGCGTCCGCCTGCGTGTGGGCGTGGCTCAGGTCGGCGATGCGCAGCTGCCGGCTCTCCTTGTCGAAGAAGAGTTTGCCGGGATGGAGGTTGCCGTGGAGAATGCCCTTTTGGTGCAGGGCCCACAGCCCGCCGCTGGCGTCAGCAAGGCACTTTTCCACGTCGCCGGCTTCCAGCGGCTTGGAGGCAATCGCCTGCTCCAGGGCGCTGCCGGGCAGGAAGTCCTCGACCGTGTAATAGAGCGTGTCGAAGGTCCCCTCGCGGAGGCGTGTCTTGCCCAGGTCGAGCAGCCGCGACAGGTGCGGCGATTGCATGCTGATCTGCATGAGTTGGCCGCGCTGTTCAAGGAGGCCGCGCAGTCGCTCGGGGGCCATCTGACTCAGGGCCAGCGGCAACAGGCGGACGATGTAGGGGTGGCCGGCCAGGAAGTGACGCGAGCGGTACGTGTTGACGGCCGACCGCGGGCCGATGCGGTCCTCCAAGTAGTAGCTGCCCAGCCGGACCTTCCCCTCCTCGATAGGAAGCAGACTGAGCAGGTCGTCCATCTCCGCGTTGTTGACCCGCTCGGCGGCCTGGTCGATGCGCGCGACCATTGACACGTTCTGGACGGCCGTCATCGTGACCGCGGCGGACGGCCGCGCGGCAGGCCGGGGGGGCGGCTCGGGCAAGAGCGGTGCCAGTCCCTGGCAGACCGTCCGCAGGACGGCGAGCACCTCGTCGTGGTCGGGCCGCCGCTGCGGCTCCTTGTCGAGCAGGCGAAGGAGGACGTCGGCCAGCGCCGCGGGGAGGTCGGCGCGGAGGGAGCGCGGGTCCGGGGGCGCCTTGGAGAGGACCTTCTGCATCAGGATCGCGGGCGAGTCGGCCTGGAAGGGCGTCGCGCCGGTGAGCATCTCGAACAGGGTCGCGCCGGCCGCGTACAGGTCCGAGGCGGCGGTGGCCCGGCTGGCGTCGACAATTTGTTCAGGGGCCATGTAACCGGGCGTGCCCAGGATGATGCCGCTGAGCGTCAGCCGTCGTTCTTCAGGGTCGGGCACCTTGGCCAGGCCGAGGTCCATCAACTTGAGGCGGTCGCCGGCACAAACCATGATGTTGCCCGGCTTGACGTCGCGGTGGACGACCTCGTGGCGGGCGAGATACGCCAGGGTGTCGAAAAGCTGGTGCGCGTGGTAGCAGGCCAGCGGCACCGGCAGGCCGCCCTTGCTCTGCTGGAGGTGGTTGCGCAGGGTCTTGCCTTCGAGGTACTCCATCGCCAGGTAAAACTCACCCTGCTCGGTGCCGGCGTCGAGGATCTGGCACAAGTTGGGGTGACGCAGGCCGGCACCGGTGCGCGCCTCGCGCAGCAAGCGCTGGACGCAGGCCGGGTTGGCGAAGCGGGCGCCGGGCAGCAGTTTGAGGGCAGCTTGCCAACCCTGTTCGACGTGGCGGGCCAGGTAGACGATGCCGGCCTCGCCCTGGCCGAGCTGGCGCAGCAACTCGTATTTGCCGAACGGCCTGGGGAAGAGAGGCCCATCTGCTGGCGGCGGCGTGGGGGACGTTGGCAGCGCGACGGCCGTCGTCCTCTCTGGCGCGGCTGGACGAGGGAGAGAGCCCCCCTCGTCTCGCGACGAGGGGGGTGGCGGCGTATCCCCGTCCAATGTCAACTGAAATTCGTCGGATGAGGCCTCCGGGGATGCCTCATCGCTCGACTCAAATTCGTCAGACGAGGCACCCAGGGATATTTCATCACTCGACGTTTCCCCGTCTAGTGTCAACTCAAATTCAGATGAGCCCTCCGGGGATGCCTCATCTCTCGACGAGGCGAGTGGCGGCAGGTCGATCGCCGAACTGGGGGCAGCGGGCAGCCGTTCGGAGGTCGGGGGCCGGGGTGTCGCCGAGAGAGGCTCGGGCGGGGGGGCCGGGTCGGCCGCTCGGGGCGATCGGAACGGGCGGGTCAGGGCTCCCCGCAGCCAGGACCAGAGTTTAGAGAGCAGAGACGGTCCCCGGTCGGGGACGACCCGATCAGTCCGGAGGGCCGGGACGCGACCGGAGACCGCCGCGGGCCGGCGGAGCCAGTCCTCCAGAGCAGCGGCAAACCCGGCCATGCTGGCATAACGGTCCTCCTGCCTTCGGGCCATCGCTTTTAGACAGATGGCTTCCAGCAACGGGTCGAGTTCCGGACGGAGTTCCGCGGGCCGTTGCGGCTGCTCGGTCAGCACCCGGTGCAAGAGCAAGGGCAGCGGTCCCTCAAAGGGGATGCGGCCGGTGAGCAACTCGTAGAGGATGACGCCCAGGGCGTACACGTCTGCTGCCGGGCCCGTGGCAGCGATGTCGCCTGCCGCCTGCTCGGGAGACATGTAGGCGGGGGTGCCCAGGACTATCCCGCTCTGCGTAATCCGCTCCTCGCCTTTCGTCGCCTGCCGGGCGAGGCCAAAGTCCATCACGACCGGCTCGCCGCCGGGGGTGCTCATCACGTTGGACGGCTTGAGGTCGCGGTGGACGACTCCGTGCTGGTGGGCGAAGTGCATGGCGCGGGCGAGCGTCCCCACTAACCCCGCTGCCTCGCGGGGGGACCGGTGGGCGTAGTCGGCGACCAGGGCCGATAAGGGCTGCCCCTCGACAAATCGCATCGCCAGGTAGCAAATGCCCTCGGCCTCCCCGACATCGTAGATGCCGCAGAGGTTGGGGTGGTCGATGCTGGCGGCGACGCGGGCCTCGCGACGAAAACGTTCGAGGGAATACTGGGTAGAGGCCACTTCGGGGCGCGTGACCTTGAGGGCGACGCGCCGCCCCAGGGCGGTGTCCTCGGCGAGGTAGACTGCGCCCATGGCGCCATGCCCCAGCTTGCGCAGGATGCGGTAGCGGCCGAAGTGTTCCGGCAGTTCTCGGTGCGAATTCATGGCTCCTGTACCCGGCGAGGTGCGGTCTGATCCCTTCCGATATAACAGAGCAAAGGACTGGAGGGAATAACATTCCCAACGCCGTGCCTACTTCGCTCCCGCCCGGCGAGCCTGCTTTCGGGCCGCTGTCAGCGCCTTCTCCTTCGTGAGGTAAGCTCATGAACTGCCCCCCCGAGATCGCTGACATCATCACGAAGCTCATCGAGGCCGGCATCCTGCGCATCCGGACGGCGGCGTGGGCAGGGGACAGCCAGCGCTGTGCCGCCGAGGCCGACCACATCCACAACCTGCCTGGCCTTCTGACGAACTTCTCGGTTGAGACCTTGAGGTACTACTGGGAGGTCGAGAGGCCTGCCTTCCTCGCTCAGTCTAGCGGAGCCTCTTTCGTTCCCCTTGATCGGCTCTGGCAGGAACTGGGGGGTGGGTCACAGACCGATCGCTCCCCGCGTAGGCCCATCGGCGGGGTGATGCTCCGCGCAGCGTGAGTGGCAGTGTCCGGCTGTCAGCCGGTGCTAAGCAATTCCTGAAGCTGCTTGTGAGAGCGAGCCTGGAGCAAGTCGCCCCAGAGACGGTGCAGGTTGATAGAAACTCGCGACGGGTTCTTCAGATCGCAGGGGGAGAAGAATGCCCGTGCCTCCCCGGTGAGATCCCGCAGCGTCAAGGCGAGGCCGTCGCCGTTGGCTGCGCCTCCGGCTCGGTCCCACTCCGCGTCAACGAGTTCGGCCGACGGGCCGAGGACCTGCTCGAGTTGGTCTGTCGCAGCCTGCGCTAACCGGAACAATTCTTCAGCCTGCCTGGTTCGCTCGGAGTATGTCACTCTCATATCGCCTCTCCCATTTCGCCGGGCAAGACGCCTCCCGGAACGCCTCGCATGCCATCCGGAGCCCCTGATGATATTCTACGGCGAACCGAAGCCCTCACGCCACAAAGCAGGGCCAGCCCGACGCGCGAAGGCGGGACGCCGATGGTCCCTCGCTCGCGCGTCGGACGGATTCACGAACAGCCGTCAGTCCTGCTGACTGGCGCTGTTCTTGCCGGTGATCTCGTCAACCAACTCGGTCGCTTCACAGACCTTGCTCAACCAAGGTCCCTGTCTGGTGGACGCTTGCTCCTCTCGCGAGGGAAGACGGAAGTTGATGGTTCCCTCACCGATCTGGACGTCGGCAATGCCCACTAGGTCACTGCCATCTTCGGCGCGGAAGGAGAGCCCGAGAGAAGCAATCGTCTGGTCGAGATCCGCAACGGCGCTCAGTAATTGGTCGTTGGCTGCTTCGATGTAGTCAGCAAAGAGGCCCTCCACCGCGACGAAGTCCTCGGCCGGAGTGAACCGCCCGAACACCAGATCGCCTTGCACGCGCTCGATCTCCACTCGGCCCAGGGTGCGCCGGTGTCCGTCGAGCAGTTCCAGCCGTTGTTGGGGTTTCAGGCTCACAGTCCACCTCCTGGCGTATCGGTGTTGTGGAAAACTTCGGACAGGGCCTGACGCGCTGCCTCAGAAAACCCGGCGACGCCATCCCGGTGGATCAGCCGCGCGTGGTTGGGGAAGCGAGGCGACGGATCAGGGACGATCTCGAAGCCTGCCTGTCGAATTTCCTCGACGGTTGCCGAACCGACGATCTGGGCCCGATTGTGCAGTTGGCGAAACTTCCTGGGATCTGGGAAGGCGTGCCGCATTTGTTCAGCGGCTTCCGCAGGCGTTCCCCCAAGCAACACAGAAATGCCCGGCGGGGTCAGGGTTTCTTCCTTCGCTTTCAAGCGGAGGTTTTCCGGGTTCCCACCGCCAATACGGTGAACCACGACCGCAGTGGCAAGAACATCTGGCTCACCGGCGGCCACCGTCTCCTCCTGATCGACAGGCGCCTGCGATCCCGCTCTCAGAACTATACCAGATTGTGCTTGGATCCGTCATCCGCGCTCGGTGCGCAAGCACCCCGAGATGGGGCCAGCCCGCGGCGCTCGCGAGGGTCGTCCCTCGCGAGCGCCGCGGGCTGGTCGAGTGGTTTGCGGAACGCTGCTATTCCTGCCGGCTGGCGCTGTTCTTGCCCGTGATCTCGTCAACCAACTCGGTTGCTTCGTAGACCTTGCTCAACGCCTCCAGGATGCCGCGCGAGTGGACCGCCAGCGCTCGCGCCTGCTCCTCGGTGTAGATGAAGTCGAGCACCAACGACTGGATGTTGCCGTCGAAGATGATGCCGACCAGTTCGCCCTTGCGGTTGACCACCGGACTGCCGCTGTTACCGCCGATGATGTCCGCCGTGCAGATGAAGTTGAATGGCGTTTTCAGGTCCAGCTTGTCCTTCTTCGCCAGCCAGCGCCGCGGCAGCTCGAACGGGTCGCGGTTTTCGTGGTCCGCCGAGCGCTCGTACAGCCCGCTGAACGTCGTCAGGGGCGTCACTTGCTTGCCGTTCTCCTCGTAGCCCTTGACCGGCCCGTAGGCCAGCCGCAGCGTGAAGGTCGCGTCGGGATAGGTGCTGTCGCCCTCGACCGCATACTTGACCTTGGCAATGTCGGCATAGGCTTGCCGGCGCGCCTCCTCGATCTCCGTGTCGACCTGCTTGCGCCACTTCCGCGCCTCGGCATCGACCAGCTTCGCCAGGGCAATCATCGTGTCGTCGGCCTCGTCGACCGCCTTCTTGCCGCCCTCGTACAGTTTCTTGCGGACCTCAAGGTCCTTCAGCTTCGATCCCTTGACCAGCTCATAGGCCCGCTCCTGCGGCGACTTGGCCGCCAGGATCTTCTTCACCAGTTCGTTCTTGATGCCGATCTCCTCACAGAGGTACGTCAATCCGTCGGCCAGCCTCAACGTCTCGTAGTCGTCGTAGATCTTCTCGTCGCTGAGCAGCTGGACCTCCAGAGTCGGCAGGCTGGACTCGGTGTACTCACGCAGCCGCTCACTGTTGGGCTTCTTGCGCTCGTCGCCGGCACGGACCAGGGCGCGGGCGTAGGTGAACAACTCGCTGTTGAAGCCGGCGCCGGCCTCCCACATTGTGTAGGGGCGGATGATCTTCTTGCGCAGCTGCTGGATCTTGGCGACCTTCTCCCAGGCCACCTTCGCGTCCTTGAGTTTCTCATCCTGATCGGCCGCCAGCTTCAACTTCTTCTCCTCGGCGACCTTCTTGGCCATGATGGCCGGGTCGAGCAGACCTCCCAGCATGCCTTTGAAGGCCTTGCGACTGTTGGCCACACTGAAGAAAAGGTCCTCCGCCTTGCGTTTGTTCTCCGAGCTGCGCTCGCGGTAGTTGCCCAGCAGCACTTCACGGCGGTAGAGTTGCTGCAGGCGGAACGGGTAGCCGGTGTCTCGGAAGTACCTCAGTTCGGCGACCGTGTTCAAGCGATTGGTCCGGCCCGGGTGCCCCGCCACGAAGACCAACTCGTCCTCGCGAGCGCCATCGCGGCTCCAGGTCAGATGGTGCTCGACCTTCGCCGGCTTGCCGTTCTCGTAGACGCGGAAGAAGGTGATGTCGAGGTCGTAGCGCGGATACTCGAAGTTGTCCGGGTCGCCGCCGAAGAACGCGATCGCCTTCTCGGGCGCGAATACCAGTCGGACGTCGGTGTACTTCTTGTAGCGATAAAGGTGATATTGCGCTCCCTGGTAGAGCGTGACGACCTCGCTCTTGAGCTTGGTCTTATCGGACGACTCCTTCTCGATCTTGGCGATGGCGGCGCGGCGGGCGGCGAACGCCTCGGCCGGCTTCATCTCCGGCTTGACCGCCGTGTTGACCGTCTTGGTGACGTCCTCGATCGACTGGAGGACGTTCAGCTCCATGCCGGGTACTTTCTTTTCGTCTTTCTGGCTGCGGGCGTGGAAGCCGTCCTTGATGTAGTCCTTGCCGTCGTTCTCGCCGATCTTCTGGACGGCCTCGGCACCGACGTGATGGTTGGTCATCACCAGGCCGCCGGCGGAGACGAACGAGCCGGAACCGTGCGGGAAGCGGATCGACGACTTCTGGACGTGGTCGAGCCATTGGTCGGTGATGTCGACGTTGTACTTGTCCTTGAGTTGTTTCTTGGGCGCGTTGGTGAACAGCCACATGCCCTCGTCGGCGAAGGAGGCCGCCGGCGCCAGCAGCAGCGCCGCCAGCAGCAGCCCACAGGTGCGTCGCGTCATCGTCTTTCCTCTCCTTGTCAAGAACGTGGTGCCCCTCTCGAAAAGCGAGACGATTTCCTGTTCTAGCCAGGTGTCTCTTTTCGACAAGGGGCGGGCGACCGGGGGCGGCAAATCGGCCTTGACAACAAATTCGCGGCGCCCCTCAAGCGTCTGGGGGGAGTGGTCGATAATACTATCTGTCCTCGCCCCCCCGAGACGAACGCCCTGACGGCTCGGACGCATCGTCACAGGGATGTGATCGCCCGCGGGCCCCAGCCCGCGAGCCGATGCACCCGCGGGCGATCGCCACCGCCCCGGGACGGGCCTCTGCTCCAGGCACCATCCCCCCCGGCCCCCCTGGAGCCGACCCGCCCTGCCGCCAGTGCGTTGGGGACTCCGACACTGATGCCTGCCACGATACCGCTTTGACTGCCCGACCCAGTTGATGTTCCCGCCAAAGCGGTCTGCCACGACACCGTCGGAGTCCCCTTTTTCTCTCGCGTCCCTTCCTGTCCGTCTCCCCTCCGCTGCCATCTTGAAACCTCCCTCGCCGCACGTATCCCATCAGCAGGCTCACCGCCCGCTTCCATCCCGAGTGCGGAGAGAGACTTCACGATGTCTGCCATCGAGAGCGTCAGCGCCCGCGAGGTCCTGGACAGCCGCGGCAACCCGACCGTCGAGGTCGAGGTGATCCTCAGCGACGGCGCCACCGGCCGCGCCGCCGTCCCCTCCGGCGCCAGCACCGGCAAGCACGAGGCCCTCGAACTGCGCGACAAGGACAAGAACCGCTACCGGGGCAAGGGCGTCACCAAGGCAGTCCACAACGTCCACGCCACCATTGCCCCCGCCGTGGTCGGCCTCGACGCCCGCAACCAGGTCGCCCTCGACCAGCGCCTGCTCGAGCTGGACGGCACGGCGAACAAGGAGAAACTCGGCGCCAATGCCATGCTCGGCGTGTCGCTGGCGGTCGCCCACGCGGCGGCGGCATCGGTCGAGCTGCCGCTGTATCGCTATCTCGGCGGCACCAACGCCTGCTACCTGCCGGTGCCGATGATGAACGTCCTCAACGGCGGCAAGCACGCCGATAACAACGTCGACTTCCAGGAGTTCATGATCATGCCGCTGGGAGCGCCCAGCTTCCGCGAGGCGCTGCGCACCGGGGCCGAGGTCTTCCATACTCTCAAAGACGTCCTGCATGACAAGGGCCTGAGCACCGCCGTCGGCGACGAGGGCGGCTTCGCCCCCGACCTGAAGAGCAGCGACGAGGCCCTTCAGGTGCTCGCTACCGCCGTTGAGAGGGCGGGTTACAAGCTCGGCGAGCAGGTCGTCTTCGCCCTCGATCCCGCTACCACCGAACTGTTCGAGGAGGCGAAGGAGAAGGGTAAGACGGGCTACTGCTTCTTCAAGAGCAACCCAGACAAGGTCGCTACCTCCGACGAGATGATCGACCTGTGGAAGGGGCTGTGCGGACGATGGCCCATCAAATCTCTTGAAGACGGCCTCGCCGAGGACGACTGGGACGGCTGGCAGAAGCTGACAGCGACCCTTGGTGACAAGGTGCAGCTGGTCGGCGACGACCTGTTCGTGACCAACACGAAGCGGCTGCGCGACGGCATCGCGCGGCGGGCGGCGAACAGCATCCTGATCAAGGTGAACCAGATCGGCACACTGACCGAGACGCTCGAGGCGATCGAACTGGCGCGGCGCAACAGCTTCACGACGATCATCAGTCACCGCAGCGGCGAGACGGAGGACACGACCATCGCGGACATCGCGGTGGCGACCAATGCCGGGCAGATCAAGACGGGCTCGCTGTGTCGCACCGACCGTGTGGCGAAGTACAATCAGCTGCTGCGCATCGAGGAGGACCTCGGCGACGCGGCCCGCTACGGCTCCGAGTTGTGGCCCGCAGCGCGGCGCTGACCACGGGGCGGCGCAGAACCTCTTTGTCTTCCCCCCCTCGCCCCTTGGGGGAGAGGGGCGGGGGTGAGGGGGAAGACGAAGCCAGCCCCTCACCCCCGCCCCTCT
>JACOUH010000287.1 GCA_016177925.1 Planctomycetota bacterium
AGCCCGACGCGCCAGCGAGGGTTTTTATTCTCCTCGCTTGCGCGTCGGACTAAGATCCCCCGAGAAGTTATGAGAGCGGAAATTATCTCCATCGGCACCGAACTGACGACCGGCCGCAACCTCGACACCAACTCGCAGTGGCTCAGCCGGCGGCTCGCGGAGATGGGCGTCCCGGTCCACTGGCACACGACCATTGCCGATGACCTCGACGCCAACCTCGAGGCCTTCCGCATCGCTGTGCGGCGGGCCGGGCTGGTGCTGTCTTCCGGCGGACTGGGGCCGACACAGGACGACCTGACGCGCGAGGTACTGGCGAAGGTCGCCGGCGTCGAGCTGGTGTTCGATCAGGAATCGTTCGATCGCATCGCCGAGATGTTTCGCCGCCGTGGCCGCACCATGCCGGAAGGCAATCGCGTCCAGGCGTACTTCCCGGCCGGCGCGACGGTACTGCCCAACGACCGCGGCACCGCTCCTGGCATCTGGATGCGGCTCGGCGACTGTCACGTCGCTGCCATGCCCGGTGTGCCGTCGGAGATGTTCGCGATGTTCGAGGCACACATTCGGCCGCGCCTGTTCGCCCTGGGCGCCGGCGGCAGTGTGCTGATCGAGCGCAAGATCAACTGCTTCGGCGCGGGCGAGTCGCAGGTGGAGGAGAAGTTGCTCGACCTGACGCGGCGTGGTCACGTCCCCGAAGTCGGCATCACCGCCAGCGATGCAACCATCTCGCTGCGGATCTTCGCCAGCGCCCCGACACGTGAGGAGGCCCTCGCGCAGATCCGGCCCGTGGAGAGTACCATCCGCGAGCGCCTGGGCGACCTCGTGTTCGGCGCCGACGACGAGGAGTTGCAGGACGTGGTGGTGCGGCTGCTCGGCGAGGGACGACGGACGCTGGCAGTGGCAGAGGGGGTGACGGCGGGGCTGATCGGCGAGAGGCTGGCCCGGGTACACGGCGCCAGCGCCTGCTTCCGCGGCGGCGTGATCGCCTACGACAACACGATGAAGGTGCAGCTACTTGGCGTGCCGGAGTCGTTAATCGAGGAGCACGGGGCGGTCAGCGCCGCGGTGGCGGAGGCAATGGCGGAGGGCTGTCGGCGGCTGCTACACGCCGACCTGGCAGTGAGTACGGTCGGCATCGCGGGGCCTGGCGGAGGAAGTGTCGACAAGCCGGTGGGACTGGTGTTTGCGGGGCTGGCGTGGGAGGGCGGAACGCTGTCACGCAGTTCGAGTTGGCTGGCGACGCGCGCCGAGGTGCAGAGCCGCACCGCGAAGATGGCCCTCAACCTCGCCCGTCTCCATCTGATCCGCCCCGCTGAATAGCTTGCCGGCCGGCCGCCCTTCCCCGAGAACAACCAGGTGCGCGAGATGCTCCGTCACGGACTCGCCGCGGCGGTCAGACAGGAACAAGAGACGGGAGAAATGATGGCGGCGAAAAAGATCCTGTTACTCGCCGGAGACTACGTCGAGGACTACGAGGTCATGGTGCCGTTCCAGGCCCTTCTGATGCTCGGCCATCACGTCCACGCGGCCTGTCCCGGCAAGCGGGCCAGGCAGACGGTCCGCACGGCGGTCCACGACTTCGAGGGCGACCAGACCTACAGCGAGAAGCCCGGCCATAACTTCACCCTCAACTTCAGCTTCGACGACGTCCGCCCCGACGACTACGACGCCCTGGTGATCCCCGGCGGCCGCGCCCCGGAGTACCTGCGTCTGAACGAGCGGGTACTGTCAGTAGTGCGTCACTTCGCCGACTCGAACAAGCCGATTGCGGCGATTTGCCACGGTATCCAGATCCTGACGGCGGCGGGCGTTGTGAAGGGCAAGGGCTGCACGGCTTATCCGGCGGTCGCGCCGGAGGTACGGGCGAGTGGCGGAACATGGGTAGACGTGCCGGTCGACCAGGCCCACGTTGATGGGAACCTCGTGACGGCGCCTGCCTGGCCGGCCCATCCAGCGTGGCTGGCCCGGTTCATCGAGCTTCTTGACAGCACGACGCCCTCTCCCCCTCGGACTGCCCGATATGGTGTCCCGCTGCCGGTCGTTCAGTACATGGTCCTGTGTGACGAGATCCTTCGCCACCCTGAGAACCCACGTCGAGCGAGCCTTGTCGGTTTGATCTCGATCATTCGAGCGGATTCGGATCCGCCGTTCCCTTACCGCCTGGAGCAACTCTGCGTTTGGCTCCAACTCACCGGGTGCCGAGGGAAGGCCACCCTCCTCCTCGATATCGTCCTGGCCGATTCGGGCGAGAGTATCCTCCCTCAACCTCTCGGCGGGGAACGACAGTTTGGTGACAACCCCCTCGATTTCGTTGCTCAACGGTTCCGGGTGCATGATTGCATTTTCCCCCAGGCGGGATTGTATCTCGCCCAGGTGACGTATAATGGAGAATTATTGGAAGAGCAGCCCATCCGCGTCACGGCGAGGCACCAATGAGTAAACCAAGTGTCCACTCCGAGTGCTCGATTCTGGACGAGTTCGTCACCCCCCCGCCGACCGGCGAAAGTAGGAAAGTCGTCGCCCAGCAGGCCGGTGGAAACATCGGCTGCTTGATCGTTGACGAGTTCGTCAGCGGGACACCACCAGAAGGCAACGTGACGAGCCCCGCTGACGCCAACGGCGAGGGCGGCGTACTCATGGAACTTGCGGCGCAGGTCGCCCGGCAATTTGATCTTCCGCCCGCCTCCGCGACAGATGTCGTCCGACAGGTCTGGGGCCGAGTGATCGAGGTATTGCGCCAACAGCTGCAAGCATCCTCGGGAGACTCCCTTCGCTCGACGGGTTCTTGACCCAGCTTGGAAGCAACCAGCAGCCACGGCAAAAGATCTTCCTCCCGACGCCTCAGGCCAGAGGAGCACGGATGGGTCCCAAGCATGTCTGTCTGTTCGACATCGACGGCACGCTGATCGCCTCGGGCGGCGCGGGCAAGGCGGCCCTCGAAGCCGCCCTCGCGTCGGAATTCAGCATCGGCAGGATCGCCGATGCCATTGACCTGCGTGGCCGCACCGATCGATCCATCGTCGCCGAGTTGATCGGCTGCTGTGGTTTCGACCCGTGCCCAGACACCTGCCAGCGGCTGATCGAGGCTTACCTTCGCCATCTGCCGGAGTGCATGCGCAAGGGCACCGGTCGCGTCCTGCCGGGGATCGCCAATCTCCTCAAACTCCTCGATGAACACGGCGATGTGGCGATGGGCCTGCTGACGGGGAACATCCGCGCCGGGGCGAAGATCAAGCTGGGACACTTCGGCCTGTTCGATTACTTCGCCTTCGGCGGCTTCGGCGACCGCCACCACGACCGCGACGACGTGGCCCGCGAGGCCCTCGCGGAGGTGCATGCCCGCTTCGACGGCACGATGACCTCCGAGCGCATCTGGGTCATCGGCGACACACCGCTGGACGTCCGTTGCGCCCGTGCGATTGGGGCGAAGGCCGTCGCGGTAACGACCGGCTGGCACCCGCGCGAGGAACTGGAAGCGTCCGCCCCGGACTTGCTCGTGACCGACTTATCCGACCCGGAATCTCTGCTTTCCCTTTGGGAATGATTGCCGGGACAGCCGGAGTCAGGGACCAAGCCGAAAGCGATTGCGAAGGTCGGACAACTGCGTCACACGCTCCGCTGACGGGGCACTGCTGCCGAAGGTCAGGAAGACCTTGAACGCCGACGCGCCAGCCCGGTCGTAGAACTGGACGCTGAGCGTGTTGACGCCGTCGAGGTGGCCGGGCTTCTCGACCGCGAAGGCGGCGCCGAGCTGACGCCAGCGTATGTGCATGTCGATCGTCTTCGACTGGACGTTGAAGAACTCGCCGACCGTGCTGAAGCGACCGAACTGCCCCACCACCTCGCTCGTCACGCAGCCGTTGGAGACGATGACGTGGACCGTCCCCAACCCTTCCAGCGCTCGGATGATCTCTTCCCAGCGCGTGATGTCCAGTTCCACGGCGCGACCATCGGGGAAACAGCGGATGACCTCGGCCTCGGGGACGCCGAGGTCGCGGGCCAGCTGGGGCGTCATCTGGTTCGGGCTCTTGCGCAGGATCGCTCGTATCTGCTCGGCCGTCTCCGGCGCGATCGCCGGGGACGCATCGTTCACCGCGGAGGGTTGCTGATTCGCATTCACGTTGCTGGCCCTTCTGCGACAGGAGATCAACCTCTTCATTGTAACCGGGCCGGCGCGAGCGGGAAGCGACCGGGTCTCAGGCGGCAGACTCCTGCGGCCGCATCCACCAGCGAGCGAACCCGCGTAAGCCGAGCTTTCCCTGCGCCTGATACCAACGGTGGGCGTCGGTCAGCGATCCAAGCAGGGGGCGGGCGGAGTATCCCAGCTCCGAGGCTGCCCGGTCGGAACGGGCAAACCAGCAGACGCGGCTCAGACGGGCGTGGTCCAGGGTGAGGAAGCCCTGCCGCCCCGTCAGGCGCGAGCGGCAGGCCGACAGCCCGGCCAGCAGGGCGAACGGCCAGCGCGACAGGCGTGGCGTGGCCCGCGGCCGGTAGCCGGCTGCCCTGGCCAGCATAGCCAGGAAGGCGGGGAAGAGCTGATCCGCCCCGCCCAGGATGTAGCGGCGTCCCGGCCGTCCGTGCTCGGCGGCCAGAAGATGCCCGCCCGCCACGTCGCGGACGTCGACGAGGTTAAAGCCGCCCGGAGGAGCGAACGCGATGCCGCCCTTCCAGTAGCGGACGCAGAAGCGGCCCATGACCGAGGCCTCGTGGTCATCCGGTCCGACCATGTACGTCGGGTTGGTGACAACGACGTCGCGTTCCCGGGCCGCCGCCAGGGCCAGCTCCTCGGCGGCCCGCTTGGCGCGGACGTAGGCCAGCCGCTCCAGGCACGGGTCGAAGTTGCTCTGCTCCGTCACCGGCGACCCATCCCGGGCGGCGCCGACCGCGACCAGGCTCGACGTGTGGACGATCCGGGCTTCCGCGGGTGCGGCGGCCAGGACGTTGCGCGTCCCCTCAACGTGGACCGCTTGCATCCGGTCCGCTGCTTGCCCCATCGCGACCACACCGGCGGTGTGGAAGAGAACGCGACAACCGGCGGCGGCTCGGCGGACGACCTCGATGTCGCGCACGTCGCCGTAGACCGACCGCACCGGCTCGCTGTGGATCGGGTGCTCGCCCGCCGGCTCCAGCGCCAGCACGCAGACGTCCGCCCGGAGATCCAGGAGTTGCCGCACGAGGTGATGGCCCAGGAAGCCGGTGCCGCCGGTGACACAGACCGGCCTGCCGGACCAGAAGTCGGGGTTCGGACGCATGATCGCCTCGTCCCAGGGATCTTGTTCTTCCCTCTTCCCTCGGCCCTGCTCACCTCGCGGAGCGGAAGGGCAGCCCGTCGCCCGCCGGGAGGTGGCGCTCGAGTTCACGGGCGAGCCGGTCGTTGAGGACATGCTCGAGGTCGCCCAGGATATGGGCGACGTAGCGAGCGTCAAGGACGCGGTGGTCGTAGATGATTTTCAGCTCTGCCTCGCCGTCGACAGTGATCGGGCCGAAGGTGAAGTACGTCGTCAGGGGCGTGAGCGGATGGATCTGCTCGGCGCCGAGATTACCGAGACTGGAGATCATGAAAGTCCCGAATCGCTTGGCACGCTTGAAGCCCGACAGGTAGAGCGATTGCCAGAAAGTGAACCGCCGCAACAGCCAGGGCAGCCGGCCGATGCGCAGCACCTGGCGAAAGGTGTTGACCTCCAGGACCGGCGCTGACTGGAGATGGCCCAAGTAGGCGTCGATCTCGGCCAGCGACCGCTCCTCCGGCGCCCGCAGCTTGGCGCCGAGGACGACGTGTTCGCCCTGCCAGACGCGCTCGACGAGGATGGCGCATTCGGAACAGGGGTGCTGGTAGAGGTGCGTCCACGGCCAGGGGATCAGGGCCCGCCGCAGCTCGGGGTAGTCGCGCGCCACGAGGCCATACGCCCGCATCATGATCGCCGTCCACGACGGCGGCGACGTCGCCTCGCGGCGGGCTGCCGCGATCCCGGAGAGGTCGCACTTTCGCGCGATCGGCAGCGAGGGGACCTTACGGGCGTGGTA
>JACOUH010000288.1 GCA_016177925.1 Planctomycetota bacterium
CACACCCCCCGCTCGCCAGTGTCCGTTTCCCTTGAGGAGATGCCGACGTGGCTCAACGTGATGCCGGTTTGCCCGATCCCACCAGCCAGACACCGGCGCTGCGCCGCACCCCGGCCGGGGCCCCATCGCCGGGCGCATCGGAGGCGGCCCCATCCTGGGAGGCCGCGAAGGCACCCCGCCGCGGCCGCCGGCCCTGGCGAGCGGCCCCGACCTCAGCCTGCTGATGAAAGCCCTGCAGCGCCGCTGGCTGCTCGCCTTCGGCCTGGGCCTGATGGCCGCTCTTCTGCTCGGCGCCGCCGGCTGGGTGCTGCTGTCGGCCAAGTATACGGCGGTCGCCCAGGTCCGCGTTGCTGCCCAGCCCCCGTCGGCGTTCGCTTCCGGCGGCGACACCAGCCGCGAGTTCAGCGTCTACCTCAAGAGCACGGCCAGCCAGATCAAAGGCCGCAACGTCATCAAAGGGGCCCTCGACCGCGAGGAGGTCCGTCGCCTCAACCTCAACCGCAAGGTCGCCGACCCGGAAGCCTGGCTCGATGACGAGCTAAAGGTCGAGTTCCAGCCGGAGAACGAGTGGATCAGCGTCAAGCTGAGCATGGACGACCCCGACGACGCTCGTACCATCCTCAACGCGATTACGGAAACGTACAAGAGGGAGGTTGTGGAGAAGGAGGAGCGGGATCGCTCGGGCCGCGTCACTTACCTCGAGCGCATCTACACCGAGAACAACGACAAGCTTCGCTCAAAGATCGGAGAGAAGAGCAGGGCGTCCGCGAACTTGCCCGATGATCCGGACGCGGCCAAACTGCGGCAGGAATTCCTGCGCGAGCAGCTCCGCGGGGCCAGTTCGCAGCACGCCCAGATTTCCTCCCAGCTGATCCAGACGCAGGGACGGCTCGATGCCATCAAGGCGCAGGAAAAGACCATCGCCGCGATGGCGATTCCCGAGGCTGCCTTCACCGACGCGGAGGAGAGCGATCCCACCCTCAAGCAGGAAAAGGCACGCATCGGGCCGCTGAAGGATCAGATGAAGTCGATCGAGGACAACAACCAGGACCCCTACCGCGAGCCCGCCTACATCCTGATTCGACAGCGCATCCGCAAGGTCGAGAAGACGATCGAGGATCGCCGCAAGGAGCTGCGCCCGGAAGTGGAAAAAAAGTGGCGCCAGAAGGTGAAGGCCGATCTCGACCTCAAGGTCAATGCCCTCCAGGCTGAGATCGACGGGATGTCGGGGCAGGAAAGCAAGCTGAAGACCGAGATGGCCGACCTGAGAAAAGAGATCCAGAAAATCGTCACCGGCACGCGTGAGGACGAAAACTTGCGCGAAGAGATCGGTCGCCAGCGCACATGGGTTAATGACCTCGCCAAGCAGCTGCAAACGGCCCGTTACGACCTAGCGGTGCGGCCGCGCGTGACGGTGCCGCCGGAGGCCGCCCTGATGGCCCGCGACATCAAGAAACAAGTGTTCGGCGGGGCCCTCGGCGCGATCGCCGGTATGTTCGGCGTCTGCTTTGGCGTCGCCTGGCTGGAGTTCCGTCGCCGCCGCGTCCAGTCGTCCGAGGAGGTGTCGACGGGCCTCGGCATCCGCGTCGTCGGTGCTGTGCCGGCCTCGCCCGATGTCGAGCAGATCATCAACGCTCCGGCCGAGGAGCAGCTTGAGGGGCACGCGGTCCTCGAGTCGGTCGATGCCATCCGCACCCTGCTGGTCCACGACGCCCATGTCGAGGCGACGCGCGTGCTGATGGTCACCAGCGCCGAGGCCGGCGAGGGCAAGAGCACGCTGGCGAGTCACCTCGCCAGCAGCCTGTCGCGAGCCGGCCGCAAGACGCTTTTGATCGACGGCGACTTGCGCCAGCCGGCGCTGCACCAGCTCTTCGAGGTGTCGCTGCAGCCGGGCTTCAGCGAGGTGCTGCTCGGCGAGGTCGACTCGGTCGACGCCATCCTGCCGACCAACCAGGATGGCCTGATGGTGATGCCGGCCGGACAGTGGGACCGCGAGGTGATCCAGTCGCTGGCGCGCGGCGAGGCGGCCGGCGTCCTGGAGAAGCTCAGGGAGGAGTTCGACTTCGTCGTCGTCGACTCGCACCCGATCCTGGCGGCGACCGACTCGCTGCTGATCGGCCAGCACACCGACGCGGTCATCCTGTCACTGCTGCGTGACGTCAGCCAGACGCCGCGCGTCTACGCGGCGACGCAACGATTGCAGAGCCTCGGCATCCGCGTCCTGGGAGCCGTCGTCAACGGCGCCGATCCCGACGAGCTGTTCGTCGCTCCCGTCACCTACGCTGCCTCCGCCGCCTGACACCACGCTGAGCGGCGCGGCGTGAGCCCGCCGGTGTCTTGACAGACCGGCGGGCTCACGCCGCGCCGCTCACCACCAACATCTACGTTCCTTGTGAGGATCAGCCATGTCGCGCATTCTTCCTGCTGCCGTAGCGGTGGCCGTCGTGGTCGCCGCGGGGCTCGTCCACGGGTTCTGGACCGACCGCTGGGGTGTCGGCGAGGCGGTCGCCGAGGCAGCGGCCAGCCTCGACCGGGTACCTCGCTCCATCGG
>JACOUH010000289.1 GCA_016177925.1 Planctomycetota bacterium
AAGGGCGAGGAACTGGCGGCGGAGGCCCTGTTCCGCGTCGCCGACACCAAGGGGCGGCCGAGAGCGCGCTGGGACCCCACGCGCAAGCGCGTCGCACCGTGGATCTTCGGCATCCTTCACAACGTCGTCGTCAGCCACCTGCGTCGCCAGCGGCGCGAGCTGCGGGCGAGGACGGGCGGGCACACCGGCGGACCTCTCTCTGCGGTGCCCGCCCTCGACGCTCTGCCGGATCAGGCCGCCGGCCCGGAGGAAGTCGTCCAGCACCAGGCCCTCCTCGCCGCGCTGCGCGAGTGCGTGCAGGAACTGCCTGAGCAGCTGCGCACCCTGTGTGAACTGCTGTTCGACCAGGGGTTGAAGCAGACCGAGGCGGCGGAGGTACTTCGGCTGACGACGCCGACCCTGACACGGCGCAAGCAGGAGACCTATGAACGACTCCGCCGCTGCATGGCCCGCAAAGGGGTCGGGGCGGAACTGCTGAACTGACGCGCGAGCCCGAACCCCGTAGGCGGATCACGGGGTGACCGCCCTTCGGGCTGGTATGAGATTTGCCTCTCTCCTCCTGTATCGGTGACCGTGCCGGCCGGAAAAGAACCGCCCGCGGCTGATTATCAGCACCTGAGCCGTTCCTTCGCCTCGCAGGAGAGAGTCATGTTGGTACTGTCGCGTAAGGTTGGTGAAGAGATCCTGATTGGAGATAATATCCGCCTGACCATCCTATCCACCAAAGGGGAGCGCGTGCGGATCGGGATTGCCGCCCCGCCCGAAGTGCGCGTCGACCGTTACGAGTTGCATTTGCGGCGTACCGAAGGACAGGCCGAAGACAGGCACGCCGGCACCGCGTCGCAGGGCTGAGAGTGCGCACCCCGGTTATCAACCGGCCCCACCAAGGGCGTCGCGGGCCAGCAGTTCGTTGATGCGGCGGGCGAACGCAGACGGGTCCTTCAGCATCGACCCCTCCGCGAGGACGGCTTGATCGTACAAGAGCCGGGCGTAGCTCTCCAGCCGCGCGTCGTCGGCCTTTTTCTCGTGCAGTTCGCGCATGGCGACGACCGCCGGGTGCTCCGGGTTGACCTCCAGCACGCGCTTCGCACCCGCCGCCAATTCGCCGCGGCCCATCCGCTGCATCAACCGCTCCATGTGTGCCGTCATGCCCCACTCCGGGGCCACCAGGCACGCGGCGCTCTCCTTCAGCCGCTTCGACAACCGCACCTCGCTCACTTCGTTCAGTTTCGACTTCAGATAGTCCAGAAGTCCTTTGAACCGCTCGGCCTCTTCCTTTGTTTTCTCGCCCTCCTTCTTGTCCTCCTCGAGGTCGCCGCGGTCAACGGCCTTGAGCTGCTTGCCCTTGTACTCGCGCAGCCCCGAAACCATGAACTCGTCGATGGGATCGGTCAGGAGCAGGACGTCCTGGCCGCGGCTGCGGAAGACCTCCAGATACGGTGAATGTTCGATCTGCTCGCGCGTGTCACCGATCAGGTAGAAGATATGCTTCTGCCCCTCCGGCATTGCCTCGACGTACTGCGCCAGCGTCGTGTACTTGCCGGACTCGGTCTTCATCGACTCGAACAGCAGCAGGTCGGCGAGTCGCTCGCGGTTGTTCCAGTCGCGGCCGATGCCCTCCTTGAGAACGTCGCCCAGGGCGCGGAAGAAGGGGACATACTTGTCGTGCTCGTCCTCCTTCATGGCCGCCAGGTCCTTGAGGACGCTGCGGACGATCTCGTCGCGCATCTTCTCCAGGAGCGGGTTCCGTTGCAGCAGCTCGCGTGAGATGTTCAGCGGGAGGTCGGACGAGTCGACGACCCCCTTGACGAAGCGCAAGTACGGCGGCAGCATTTCCTCGCAGTGGTCCATGATGAGGACGCGCTGCACGTACAGCCGCGGACCGACCTTCGTCTCGCCCCAGTCCATGTCGAACGGGCGATGGCTCGGGACAAACAGGAGAACCTTGTACTCCTGCGCCCCTTCGATGGCGTAGTGCAGGACGCGGGCGGGCTCCTCGCTATCGCCGGCGAGTTGCTTGTAAAACTCGCTGTATTCCTCTGGCTTGACCTCGCGCTTCTGCCGCAGCCAGATCGCCTCGCGGGCGTTCAGCGTCTCCTCGACGACCTCCTTCTTGCCCTCCGCCTCGCGCTCGACTTCCATGACGACGGGATGTTCGATGAAATTGGAGAAACGCTTCACCAGCTCTCGCAGCCGCCACTCGTCAAGGAACTCCTTGGCGTCGTCCTTGAGGTGCAGGATAACGTCGGTGCCACGGGCCGGCTTCTCGACCGTCTCGACGGTGAGCTCGCCCTGCCCCTCGGACTCCCAGCGCACGCCCTGCTTTGGGTCGCCGGCAAGGCGCGAGATGACCGTCACCTTATCGGCGACCATGAACGCCGAGTAGAAGCCGACCCCGAACTGGCCGATCAGGTCGGGACGATTGGCGATCCCCTGGGTGCGGAGCTGTTCGAGGAAGGCGCGGGTGCCGGACTTGGCGATGGTGCCGAGCTGGTCGATCGCTCCCTCGCGCGACAGGCCGATGCCGTTGTCAGAGACGGTCAGTGTTCCCTTTTCGCGGTCGGGAATGATCTCGATCTTCCAGTCCTTGTTGTTTTCGAGGACGTCCTCGTGGGCCAGCGAGTCGAACTTGATCTTGTTGATGGCGTCGCTGGCGTTGCTGATCAGCTCGCGCAGGAAGATCTCGCGGTGCGAATACAGCGAATGAGTGATGATGTGCAGGAGCTGCTTCAGCTCAGTCTTGAACTCGAGCTTTTCAGCGTGCGCGGTTGCCTCGGTCATGTGCCTCACTCTCCACGTCGACGAGTCCACGAACGACGGCCATACACTGACAGAGATAGCTGCCCTCCCGTGACGGTGGCAAGGGGCGGGCGTAAGAAGGGGGAGTCGGAGGGAACTGTCGTGGCAGCGACGCGCTACTTCGCCACCTGCGGGCGCGGCATCGAGCCGGTGTTGGGGGACGAGTTGCGCGCCCTCGGAGCGAGCGACGTCGAGCCGGGCCGCGGCGGCGTCGCGTTCACCGGCGACCAGGCACTGCTCTATCAAGCGAACCTCTGGCTTCGTACCGCTGTCCGCGTCCTTGTGCCGATCTTCGAGGCGACCGTCACGTCCCCCGACGAATTGTACCAGGCCGTCCGTGGCATCGACTGGTCGCGCTACCTGACGCCCGACCATACACTCGCGGTCGACTGCAACGTGCGCGACTCGAGCCTCACCCATTCCAAGTATGCCGCCCTGCGCACCAAGGACGCCATCTGCGATCAGTTCGTCGAGCGCAAGGGACGCCGGCCCAGCGTCAACGTCGACGAGCCGATGGTGAAGCTGAATCTGCACGTCCATCGCGACGTTGCCGTCCTCAGTCTCGACAGCTCGGGCGACTCGCTGCACAAGCGCGGCTATCGGCCGATTCAGACGAAGGCGCCCCTCAACGAGGCGCTGGCGGCGGCGCTCGTCCTGCTGACGGGCTGGCGCGGCGAGAGCCCCTTCGTCGATCCGATGTGTGGCTCAGGAACGCTGCCGATCGAGGCGGCGTGGCTGGCGCTGAGGCGACCGCCCGGCCTGACGCGCAAGCGGTTCGGCTTCCAGGGGTGGATGGACTACGACGTGGCGCTGTGGGCCGAGCTGCGCGACGAGGCGAGACAGCAAGTCCTCAAGCGCCTGCCAGCCGCCGTCCTTGGCTCCGACGTCCGCCGCGACGCCGTCGAGTTCGCGACGCGCAACGCCCGCACCGCCGGCATTGGACATCTCTTAAAATTTACGATCCAGGATGCGCGTTACTTCCGCCCGCCGGAGGGGCCGCCCGGTGTCATGGTGTGCAACCCGCCCTATGGCGAGCGCATCGGGGAGGAAAAGGAACTGCGTCCGCTCTACCGGGCTCTCGGAACGGTGCTGCGCGAGAGATGTGGCGGCTGGAAAGCGTTCGTCTTCACGGGCAATCAGCGGCTGGCGCGCGAGATCGGTTTGACGCCAGTCGAGGCGACACCGCTTTTCAACGGCAAGATCCCATGTCGCTTGCTCCGCTTCGAGGTGTAAACCCGGCGAACGGGGGGCGTCAGCCCCCTGGTGCGTAACCCGGCGAACGGGGGGCGTCAGCCCCCCTGGTGCATCGCCCCTGCGACCGACTAGGGACGTACCAGGGGGCTGACGCCCCCCGTTCGCCATGCGCCTATGTGAAGGTGCGGACGGTGATGACGGCGTCGGTGCCCTCGACGCGATAGCACTGCAGGCCGTTGAGAGCCGCCTTCTCCAACGTGCCCTGCGTGATGCGGACGTTGCCATCCGCCTCGACCGTGTAGCTCGTGTCCGAGTCGGTGCCGTTGCTGCCGTTGCCCTTGGCGATCAGGACCTGCTCGTTGGCCTCATCGCACAGCACCTTGACGCGCTGCCCCGGCCCGGCCCCGATCTGCGACAGCAGATGGACCGGGATGCATAGCCGGCCGCGCTGATCGGTGCCGAAAGCTCCTTGCGGGATCGCGTGAGGCGCCATCGCACCGAGCTTGAGCAACATCGGGTTGCGCACCCCGGCCGGCACTCCGTCCCGCTGCACGCGCGGTTTCTCGAAGCCGCTGCGGTCGAGGGGCTCGTATTCGTAGGGGTTGGACCCGGCGGGGTGGTAGACCCATGCCTGCTCGGGGGCGCCGACGTCCATCAGAGTGCGCGTGTAGTCGCCGCGGGCGACGCCGGCGCGGAAGATCGACTGATGGACGAACTCGCGCATGTTGCGGTGCCGCTCGCGCACCCCCTGCTCCTTGACGGCCAGGGACACCTCGAAGGCAGTAAACATCTTGCCCTCGCGGACCCATTGCGCGACGATGTCGTCGATCCGACTCTGTGTGGCGATGCCGAGCGTCATGGTGTCGTGCCCTCTGCTGATCGAGATCGTTGCCTTTGTTTCGTTTTTCGTTGGGATCGACGTGATCCCGCCCGAATCGCCGTCCGTGGCAGGACGGGTGGAATGTAGCATTTATCAGAGGGGCAATCAAACTCGGCAGGAACGGCTCGATCGGAATAATCGTCGCCGCGCTCGTGGCCGGGGCTGAGTCCGCGAAGCCCCGGCGCAGCAACCGGGGCTTCGCGGACTCAGCCCCGGCCACGAGGCGCGTTTGCCGGAAGGCGCCTTCCGAAAAATCCTGACCCCGGCTGATTGACGCTCACCTCCGGATCGTGTACAAGAGGTAAAGGAGATCCTCCGCCCATACGCTGCTGACTCGTGCCTTCCCCATGCGCTTTCCCTCGTCGGCGAGGGGGCAAGCGTTCTGACCTGCCAAGGCTGCAAGACCGCAGAGAGGTGACAGACCATGCTCGTGATCCCCGGACGGCCAGGACGTGACACGTGTGACGGTATCACGCGGCGGGAGCTGCTCCGCGTCGGCGGCTCGGCCCTGCTCGGCGTCAGCCTCGCCAACCTCTTCCAGCTTCAGGAAGCCTCCGCGAAGTCGTCGGAAGGCTCGGCGTATGGCGGGCCCGGCTTCGGCAAGGCCAAGAGCGTCATCCTCGTCTACCTGCAAGGCGGCCCCAGCCACCTCGACCTGTGGGACCCCAAGGACAACGTCCCCAGCAACGTCAAGAGCGTCTTCACCCCGATCAGCACCAAGTTGCCCGGCATCAAATTCACCGAGGTCCTGCCCAAGCTCGCGCAGGTGATCGACAAAACGACCCTCATCCGTTCGATGAGTTACACGCCCAACGGCCTGTTCAACCACACCGCGGCCATCTACCAGATGCTGACCGGCTACACCGCCGACAAGGTCAGCCCGTCGGGCCAGCTCGAGCCGCCCAGCCCCAAGGACTTCCCCAACGTCGGCTCGCAGATCAGTCGCATCAAGCCGCCCACGGTGCCGATGCTGCCGTTCGTCATGCTGCCGCGTCCCTTGCAGGAGAGCGGGGTGGTCGGCAAGGGCGGCACGGCCGGCTTCCTCGGCCGGGCGTACGACCCGTACTATCTCTACCCGCCCGGCGACGACATGGACATGAAGAAGATGGACCGCATCAAGGTCGACGACCTCCAGCTGCGGGCCGAGGTAACGCCGCAGCGGCTGGAGCGCCGCGCCGGTCTGCGTCAGAAGATCGAGGAGGGCATGCCGGCACTGGACAAGGCCACGGCGAAGTACGACCTCGACAAGTACTACGGCAAGGCCCTGGGATTGGTGGTGTCGGGGCGGGCGCGGAACGCGTTCGACCTGGGCAAGGAGAAGCCGGCGACGCGCGAGCGCTACGGCAACAACACGTTCGGGCAGAGCCTGCTCCTGGCGCGGCGGCTGATCGAGGCCGGCACGCGCTTCGTCGAGGTCAACTGGCCGAAGGTCGCCAACTCGGACAACCACTCCTGGGACGTCCACATCGGCCTGTCGCAGCGCATGAAGACGCAGTCCGGCCCGATGTTCGACGCCGGTCTGTCGACGCTGATTCTCGACCTGGCCGAGCGCGGCCTGCTCGACAGCACGCTGGTGGTGGCGGTCGGCGAGTTCGGCCGCAGTCCGCAGCGTGGCGTGAGCACCTCGGGCAACCAGAACGGCGACGACGGCCGCGATCACTGGCCGTACTGCTACACCGCCTGCGTCGCCGGGGCCGGCATCAAGCGTGGTTTCGTCTACGGCAAGTCGGACAAGACGGCGTCGGCGCCGATGGAGAACCCGGTTCATCCGAAGGAGTTGCTGGCGACGATCTACCACAGCGTCGGCATCAACCCGTCGACGATCGTCTACAACCATCTGAACCAGCCTCGCGAACTGGTCCAGGCCGAGGCGGTCAGCGGCATCCTGTCGTGAGCCTCGTGGCGAGCAGTCCACGCGACACGGCCCCGCGCATCTGCGCGGGGCCGTGTCGTTCGTGGCGGCAAGTTTCTAACTTGCCGGGAAGCAACGGCAAGTTAGAAACGGGCGCAACCGGCCGCCCGCTCTGAAGGAAGT
>JACOUH010000290.1 GCA_016177925.1 Planctomycetota bacterium
CGTTCCGGCAGGCTGGAAGCCTGCCCCACGGCCGGAGGTCGTTTCGGCTCAGCGCTTGCGCAGGCTCGGGCCGACGATCATGGAGAGGAAGAAGAGGAGGACGCTCAGAACGACCATGATGCCGCCGCCGCCGAGGTTGAGCGCCTGGCCACGGTTGGCTGTGGCGTCGACAAGGGTGATGCTCCAGCTCAGCCACTGCCCGGCGATGCCGACGAACAGGCACAGGCCGACGGTACACCAGAAGAGCTGGCGCATGTTGCGGCAGAGGTTGGCCGCCGTCGCTGCGGGAACGACCAGCATGGCGTTGATGAGCAGCGCTCCGACGGTGTGCAGGCTGAGATTGACGATCAGCGCCAGCAGCACGATGAAGGTGAAGTTACACAGCCGCACGCGCACCTTGCGCGACAGGGCGAGGCTGGGATTGAAGCTGGCCAGGACGAAATCGTTGTACATCAGGGCGAGGAAGACGCCAGTCGCCAGGACAAGGAAGAACAGCCGGATGAGGTCCGCGCTGGAGACGGTGATCGGGTCGCCGAAGAGGAAGCTCTCAATGTTGTAGTACTGCTTGCGGGCGACGACCTTGAGCAGGATGGCGCCGAAACCCATGGCGCCAGCGAAGAACACGCCAATGACGGTATCGCTGGCAAGGTTGGTCATCTCGCGGACGTAGGCGATGAGCAGCCCGACGACGATACCGAAGGCGACCATGATGGGCAGAATCCACTCGTAGAATTCGTCCCTGTCACGGATACCGGCGAGGAGGGCGACAAGGACACCCAGAGCGACGCCGGCGAAGGCACAGTGGGCGAGGGCGTCGCTGAAGAACGCCATGCGATTGCCGACAACGAGCGAGCCAACCGCGCCGCAGACGAGGCCGACAAGCAGGACGGCGAGCGTGCCGCGGACCTGGAAGTCGAGGTTGAAGAACGTGTTAGGCGGGAACAGGTCGTTGAAGGCACTGATCGCCCCATCGAGCCAGGCGCTAAGCATCCGACACCCCCTGACACCAGCCTGATGCGCGAGCGGGGACGGCGTTTCCCTCGCCGGGCCATCGGGACCAGTTCTTCACGGCGCGAGGGCGACGTGATCAGTGTATCGAAAGGAGTATTACAAAGTAAGCCAGGAGCAGCTTTGGGAGTCGCCCCCAACAGAGCAGGGCAGGGGGGTCAGGCGCTGCCCGATTAGAGCGGTTCACACTTGCGTTGCACACTAACCCGAAGCGTTAGCGAGGGCCGGTCCCTCGCTGACGCTTCGGGTTAGTGTGCGACCCGGCCGCGAACCGCTCTAAACTTCCGCTCCGAGCCGCGTCACCAGCTGGTGCATCAGGCGCATCGCCTCGGCAGCCTCCTGCTCGGTGATGACAAGCGGCGGCGCAATGCGCAGAACTTTCTTCGCCAACGGACCCAGCAAATGGATGCCGTCGCCGCCGTCGCCCCGGTAGCAGGAGAGGACGACCTCGTTGGCCCAGTCGGCGGCCGAGCGGCCGGCATGGTCGCGCATCTCCACGCCCCAGACCATGCCGCCTTTCTCGCCACGCACTGCGGCGACGAACGGGACCTCCTTCAGCCGCACCAGGCCCTCCTCGATGAAACTCATCGAGGGTGGCGAGGACGCCGGCGCAGCACAGTGGGTTGGCGCTCCAGGTGTCCGAGCCCTCGCCGTAGTTCAGCGTCCCGAACAAATCCGCCCGGCCGACCGCCGCGGCGACCGGCACGCCGTTGCCGAGCCCCTTGCCGAGTACCACGATGTCCGGTTCCAGGTCGTACGTCTCGAATGCGAACAGGTCGCCGGTACGGCCGAAATTCGCCTGCACTTCATCGAGGAGGAAGACGAGGTCGTGCTCGTGGCAGAAGTGTTGCAGCGTTTGCAGATACTCTTTCGGCGGATGATAGGAGCCGCCGCCGCCGAGGTAGGGTTCGGTGATCAGCACCGACAGGTGCCGGCCGAACTGCTGATAGAGAGCCTCCAACTCGCGGCGATAGGGAGAGGGGTCGAAGGGTTTGCCGCGCAGGCTCACGTCGGCACACTCGGCCATCGGGAAGCTGATGAACCGCACGCGCGGGTCGCGGTCGTGGTCGGTCTCGCATCCCGTCACGGCGCCGGCGAGTCCCTTTTTGCCGTGGAAGCCGTAGCGCGTGGCAATGATCATCTCGCGCGTATGGTCGCGGGCCAGGGCTGCCCACAGTGCCTTCTGGATCGCCTCGCTGCCGCTGGCCGCCCACATCACCTGCTGCAAGCAGCGACCGCCGGGCCTGCTTTGCAGCAGTTCCGCCAACCGACGGCTCGCCTCGACCTCGACCCCCGTGACGGCGTTGTACGCGGTCATCGGCAGGGCATCGAAGTAGTCCGGTGACGGAATGCGGAGACTCGGAGCCGGCCAACCCATGTATGCCATGAAGCGCTGCATCCAACGGATGGGATTGTGTCCCAGGTTGGAGACGAGAACGCCGGACGTAAAGTCGTACAACCGCCTTCCCTCGGGCGTCCAGTGATAGATGCCGGCGCTGCGGGCGAGTACCGCCTGCGTCGGTGTGTAGGTCCGCAGCGCCTTCGGCTCGAACCGAGCGACCAGGTCGCGGGCCTCGTTGGACGAGGTCTCGTGGGGGTGGTGCAGCCGTGTCTCCATGAGTCTCTGCCTTCTTTCAGGAGTCGAGCGGGCGCAAATAGTTCGGAGGGACCTCGGTTCACCCCGGATCAGACGCGGCCCGCATAGAGGACCGTCCCGGTTGTCGAGCCGGCCGCGTGCAGGACGAGCCCGCCGCCCTCGTCATTCACCTTGACGATCCCACCCGGCCGGCCCGCCGCGTGCTCGCTCAGCAGGGCCTCCATCGCCTGCACGATGGCCACGGTGTTGCGGTCGGTCGACAGGTCGCTGTAATGCAGGGCCCGCATCTGTTCCAGCCGTCGCTCTCGTTCGCCTGCTGGCCCGCCGAACTCGACGAACGCGACCTCCTCGAAGAATCGCTCGATGACCTCCAACCCGTAGCCGCGTTGACTGCGTTCACCCCACGGTTCCAGGAACGTGCCGTTGTAATGGTGGTTGGGCGTGTTCTTCAGTTCGTTGGGCGTGCGATCCTCGATGGCGACCTCGACACCGCGCTTGCGCTGGTGGGCGTTCCAGATGCCGTTGTCGAAACGGAACTGCACCTCCTGCTCGACATAACCGGGGAAGTTGTCGGGCATGACCCAGCTCGTATGTATATCAAACGCCGCTTCACGACCATCGGGATACGCATAGACGACCTGGAGCTGGACCGAGTCCCAGGTCGGTCCCGTGGCTGGACCGACCAGCCCGCGCTGTCCGGTTGCCTGGACGCGGGCGAGACGCCACCCCTCACCCCCAACCCCTCTCCCCTCCAAAGGGGAGAGGGGAGCGTTTTCTCCCCTCGCCCCCGCTTCGGGGGCGAGGGGTTGGGGGTGAGGGGGTCCGAACGTGAAGTCGATGAGCTTGATGTAGTGAACGGCGACGTAGGTGCCGGGGTTGCGGCCGGTGATCCACTCGGCGAATTGACTGCCGCTGATCTGCTTGGGCTCCAGCAAGGAGCAGTAGCCGTTGTTGACGTGTTGCAGCACGCCATCGACGACGTGCGTGCGCAACTTCTTGTGGTCGGGGTCGGCGAGCTTGTGATAAACGACACGCGCCAGCACGCCCTTCTGCCGGGCGAGGGAAACCAGTTCGTCCAGTTCCCGAAGGTGAAGGACCGAGGGCTTCTCGATCAGGACATGCTTGCCGGCGGACAGGGCATGGCAGGCGGCCTCGAAGTGGCGATCGTCCGGGGTGGCGACGCAGACCACATCGACGCCGTGCTCGATCAGTTCGGGGACCGGATTCGATCCGATGAACGAAGCGAAGTCGGCCAGCCGAGCGCCGGCACTCTGCTTGAGTCGCTGCGCCCGGGCGCCGGTCCGGCTGGCAACGGCGGACAGCTCGACCTCGACCAGGCCGAAATCGCGCCGGAAGAGCCCGGTGCGGCGCAGTTGCTCGAAGACGGGCCGGTAGGTGTCGTCGAAGATCATGCCGAGGCCGACCATCCCGACACGCAGGCGCGGCCTTCCGCTTGTCTTGGTCGTTTCCATGCGCCCCATGATAGCGTCCGGCAGGGCGGGGGCAACATGGCGGGTGCGGTCGGACGAGGGCACTCCGCCCCCGATCGGGGGCGGAGTGCCCAGGACATCCTCTCTCCTTCTCCTCCGCCCAGGCCTATGCGTGCTTCTGACCCTGGTTGGCGAAGAGTGCTGCCGAGCGGCGGACCATCTCCTCGTGGGAGACGTCCTCGACATGTGTCGCCAGGCTCCAATCGTGGCCGAATGGATCGGTGAGCTTGGCGAAGCGGTCGCCCCAGAACATGTCGGCCGGCGGCATCTTCACCGTCGCGCCGGCAGCGACGGCCCGGTCGAAGACCGCATCGACGTTCTCGACGTAGAGGTGGATGCCAACCGGGGTGCCGCCCAGCGCCGCGGGGTCGCTGCCGCCCATGCCGGGGCACACGTCTGCCAGGAAGAGGAACGAGTCGCCGAACTTCAGCGCGGCATGCATGATGTCGTGCCCGCCGGGCACGGTCATGCGTCCGACCTCGACGGCACCGAAGGCCTTCTTGTAGAAGGCGATGGCCTGGTCGGCGCCCGCGACCATGAGATACGGCGTCACTGCGTGATGTCCCTCGGGGATCGGTTTGACCTTGCTGGCCATGTGGATCGTCTCCTTTTTGTTCGAGACACGGGCGATGAGGACAGAACGTCTCCTTCCGGCGCCGCGGTCTGCGCGGCCCGGTCACGGATTGCTGGTTGGTTCGCACCTGCTCGATCGAAGAAGAGCGATGGTGGGGGAAAGAATAACCCGTATCTGTACAAACGTCAATAGCAGAACAGCACCTTTTCTTCTTTTTGGTCATCGAGCCGAAGGCGAACCGGCTCGTGCCGCTGCTTTGGAAGTTTGATCCGCATTGGGCAAGAGTTACGAGGTTCGTGGTTTTGTGTTCCGGACCCAGCCAGATCGTAGCCCGGCGGTTTTCAGAGGCAGCCGATTAAATAAACATAATGATCATTATCGGACTATAATGGGGCGGCCTCGCCTCTTGCTGACTTTCCGTTCACCCGGGCGGCGAA
>JACOUH010000291.1 GCA_016177925.1 Planctomycetota bacterium
ATCTGCAATCTGCAATCTCAGGTGGGCGCCATCAGCTGCTCCGGGGCGACGGCTCGGTTGTAGCGCTCGCGGGCGATCTGCTTGATTGTCTCGGCGAACTGCTGGTGATCGCGCAGGATGCGGCTGAAGTCGCCCTTCTCGAGAACGAACAGGTCGCATGCCGTCTTGGCCCGCACCGTCGCGATGCGCGGCTCGGACAAGAGCAGCGCCACCTCGCCGAAGCAGTCCCCTTCGTGAAGCGTGGCTTTCACCTGCCCGTTGCCGTCGAGCACCTCGGCCTCGCCGCGGGCGAGCAGGTACATCTCGTTGCCGGGGTCGCCCTTCTTGACGATCACCTCACTTGGCGAGACCGCCTCCGGCCGCAGGGCCATGCTGACCTGGCTGAGGAACAGCGGATCGCCGCCCTTGAAGAGTGGCACGCGCTGCAGCGTCTCGCTGGTGATGATCTCGTACCAGCGCCGCCGGTTGTCCATCTCGATCAGGTCGTAGGCCGCCTTGGGGCCCCATGTCCCCGCCGCGTAGTTGGGGAAGTCCTTGGCCGGGTTGGCCGCCCAGGCATCCATGATCGGCTGGGCGATTTCCCACGCCCTCTCGACCAGGTCCGTCCGCGAGAACAGCGTCGCCTCGCCTACCATGCAGCTGTAGATCATCACCTCGTAGCCGGTGCCGCGCGACGCCGTAAAGGACTCGCCATAGCGGAAGGCCATGTTAACCGGCTGCAGTTGCATCACCGGGCCGGGCGTCTTGGCCTGGAAAAGTAGCTCGATGGACTGCTCGGGCTGGATGTGGAAGATGAGCCGGTCGGCGTTGAGCTTGGCCACGGCCGTGTTGCGGAACAGCACCCATGGCGCCTTCTTGAACTGCACCACGATGTCGGTGCCGCGCTTCCACAGCGCCTTGCCCGAGCGCAGGTAGAACGGCACCCCCTCCCAGCGCCAGTTGTCGACGTACAGCCGCAGCGCCGCGAACGTCTCGGTGGTCGATGGCGTCTCCACAGGCGGTTTCCGTTTCTTCCGCGACTCGATGACCGCGGGGTCCTCGCGGTAGGCGATGGAGGTGGTGCCGTCGGCCTTCTTGCCGGCACCGTACTGGCCACGCACGGTGTTGCGCAGGACTGCCTCGGGCGAGTAGAGGCGGATCGCCTTGAGCACCTTGGCCTTCTCGTTGCGGATGTCGTCGGCCGAGAACGAGATGGGCGGCTCCATGGCGATGTAGGTGAGCATCTGGAACATGTGGTTCTGGATCATGTCGCGGAGCACGCCGGCCTCGTCGTAGTAGCCGCGGCCTTCGACGTCGACCGCCTCGGAGACAGTCAGCTGCACGTGGTCAATGTGCTTCTTGTTCCACAGGGGCTCGAACATCTCGTTGGCGAAGCGGAAGGCGAGGACGTTCTGCACCGTCTCCTTGCCGAGGTAGTGGTCGACGCGGTAGATCTGCTCCTCGTTCCAGAAGGAGAGGATCTCCTTGTTGAGCTTCTGCGCCGAGGGCAGGTCGGTGCCGAACGGCTTCTCGACGATGATGCGCCGCCAGCCCTTGCCCTCCTTGAAGCCGTTCTCGTAGAGCTTGGCGGAGATGGCTCCGAATACCGAGGGCGGGACGGCGTAATAGAACAGCACGTTGTCGCGGGCCTGGTACTGGGCATCCAGCTTCTTGACCAGCTCAGCCACCTTCGTGTAGCCGTCGGCGGGGGCCGTGTTGACGTAGTGGAGCCGGCTGGTGATCCAGGCCCACACCTTGGGGTTGAAGTCCTTGCGGGTGTTGTACTTCTTGATGCCGTCCTTCTCGTCGCTGAGGCGGGCGCGGAAGTCCTCCGTGGTCATATCGCTGCGGTCGGCGCCGATGATGGCGAACTGCTCGGGCAGCAGGCCGTCGCAGACGAGGTTGTAGATCGCCGGCATGAGGAGGCGCTTGGTCAGATCGCCGCCGCAGCCGAAGAGGACCATGATGCAGGGGTCGCCGGGCCGGCTGTCGGCCGCGGGGTCCAGCGCGGGTGGCTTGGTGGTCGGTGCCGTTTCCATGTGCGCAAGTCTCCACCGGGGGTCGGGCCCCCGTCTGTGAGGAAAAGATGGGCCTTGATTCCCAGCCTAGAATAGGCAACGAGGCTGAAATCCGAAATAAGAAAATCCGAAATCCGAAACCGTGCAAGTCTGTCTTCCTTCTTCCTTCGGATTTCGGATTTTCTTATTTCGGATTTCTTTTTCTGAGATTCATTCCAGGGCGTGGACATACCCTTTCGGCTCGAGGGGGCGGCGCACCCCGTTCTCCTCCAACCACAGGCCCCGCTCGACGAACTCGCCGATGTGCTGCAGCCGGATATTCGGCACCGGCTGAGCCTCCAGCAAGCGCCGGCCGTGGAAGGGGTCGATGGCGAAGAGCAGCTCGAAGTCCTCGCCGTCGCCCAGCGCGTGCTCCAGCGGCGAGCGGCCGTCCTGCAGCTTGTGAGCGTCATCAGCGATGGGAATCGCCTCGGCTCGCAGGACCGCTCCACAGCCGCTCTCGGTGCAGATATGGTTAAGGTCGGCGGCGAGGCCATCGCTGATGTCGATCATGGCGTGCAGCGGGACGGCCAGGTGCAGCTTCGCGGCCTCCCAGACGCGCGGCGTGAAGTCGAGGTGCTTGCCGAGGATGCTGCCTCCCAGCGGGCCGGTCACGACAATCCAGTCGCCCGGCTTCGCCCCCGAGCGGCAGACCGCCCGACCCCCCAGGACGCGGCCCAGCAGCGTGACGGAGATTGCCAGCGGGCCATCCCACGAGTTGGTGTCGCCGCCGATGATGGTGGTCCGGAACTGATCGGCAACCTCACGCATGCCCAGGTACAGTTCCTCGGCCAGCGCCCTCCCGCCTTTGCGAGGAAGGCCCACGCTGACGACCGCGGCGAACGGCTCACCCGCCATTGCCGCGATGTCGCTGAGGTTGACTGCCATCGCCTTGCGCCCGATGCGGCGCGGCCCAGCCTCGGCGAGCCGGAAGCAACTGCCCTCCAGCAGCATGTCGGTCGTCACCAGCGTCAACACGTTGGTTAGGTCGACGACGGCGGCGTCGTCGCCGGGACCGACCGGGACGCACGGATGCGGCGCGGTGCGGCCGCGCACCCAGTTGATGAAGGCGAATTCCGAAGGCAAACCGGGTGGTGTCGCCATGTCTCATTCCGCCTGGGCGGTTGGAGTCGAGTCGAGTCGGAGCGAATTTTCAGGTTATCCCCCCGCCTCACCGCTCTCCACCGAAAACTGTGGTAAAATTAGGTGAAGTCGCGCGCCGGCTTTCTTCCCCCCTCTCGCCAAGAGGAGAGGGGAGGAAGAAGGTCGCCGCGCCGGACCCGTTCCCGGATATAGCGAGAGTCGTGTTATGAGTCTTTCCCCCAGCCCGTCCGTCGCCGGAAGCACCCCTCTTTCCGAACGGCCCGCCGCGCTGGTGCAGGTCTTCGGCATGGAGCCGTTCCACACCGACGGCGAACTGCTGGCCCTGGGGTTCGCCCCGGACGGCACTCTCTGGTCGGTCGAGGACCCCGGCGTGCTGCGCCACTGGGACCCGGCCGGCTCACGCCAGCTCGCCTGGCACGCGCTGGACGACCTGGCGACGCTGTGGTGCTTCTCCGCCGACTGCCGCTGGGCCGCCTCGGGCAGCGACGAACTGTCGCTGTGGGACGTGACCGCGGGCGACCTGCGGGCGGCCTTCCAGCCGCCATCGTGGGTGACCAGCCTCGCGTTCACCTCTGATGGAAAGGTGCTTGCCTCGGGCCACGACGACGGCATCATCCGCCTCTGGGACGCCGCGGGCCGGCGCATGCTGCGCGAGTACCGCGGGCAGCACCGGCGCCCGATCAGCGCCCTGGCCTTCAGTCCCGACGGACAGACGCTCGCCTCGGCCGGAGAAGACAAGCTCATCCACCTTTGGGATATTACTACGGAGGAAGTGCGTCTCACTCTGGCCGGGCACAGCGACCGCATTCCGGCGCTTATCTGGAACCCGACGCAGCCGCGTCTGTATTCCGTGGGCTGGGACACGACCGCCCGCGTCTGGGACACCACGACGGGCGAGCCGGTCATTCTGCTCAACGCCCATGCCTCCCAGGTGTATGCCCTGGCGATCAACCGCGCCGGCAGTCTGCTGGCCTGCGCCGACTCGGCCAACGCAATCCGTGTCTGGGACCTGGAACAGAACCGCGTTGTGCGGACCTGGGCCGACCAGGGGGCGGAGGTGCGCTCCCTGAGTTTCGCCCCGGACGGCCGGATCCTCGCCTCGGGCGGGGCCGACCGCGTTGTCCGCATCCGGGACGTGCGCCGAGAGTCGCCGTCCGCAGAGCAGGCCGACCCGCTCGAATCGCGCAGCGGCCTGGCGGTCGCCCCGGATTCGGGACGTGTCTTCAGCCTGTCCGCGGGGGCTGACCTGCGTGTCTGGGAAACGGCCTCGGGGCGGCCGGCGATTGACCTGGCCGAGGCAGGGAAGCTTCGTGCCTTCGCCCTGAGCCCGGATGGCCGATGGGTCGCGGGCAGCCTGGCCGTCGAGGTACACGAGGAGCAGCTGCGGAAGGGCGGGGCCGGCATCCTGTCGTTGTTCCTGTGGGACGCGGCCAGCGGCCAGCGCGTCCGGCCCCTGGACGGCCAGGTGCCGCCGATCACTGCCCTCGCCTTCTCACCGGACTCGCGGACACTGGCCTCCGCCGGCTACACGCGCAGCGACGTCTGGCTGTGGGACGTCGCCAGCGGCCAGCCCGCGCTGCTGATTCCCAACGCCCTCGAAGGTTGTTCGATCGAGGCAGTCGCCTTCCACCCGCGCGGCAACGTCCTTGCTGTTGGCGGCTTCGACTGGATGGCCACTGGCGGCAGCGACGGCGCCGTTGCCCTGTGGGACCTGACTGAGAAGCGGCTGCTCGTCACGTTCGGCTTCGGCACGACGGCGCTGGCGATCCATCCCGGCGGGACGCGGCTGGCGACGGCGAGCCTGGCCAACTCGCTGCAAGTGTGGGAGGTCCCCGGCGGCGACCTGCTCGCCGAGTTGAAGGGGCACACGGACGCGGTGACCTGCGTCGCCTACAGTCCTGACGGTCGCCTGCTCGCCTCCGGCGCCGACGACCACACCCTGCGGTTGTGGAATGCCGCGACCGACGCTCTGCTCGCCGTCACCACGCTCGATACGCAAGTCAAGGCCCTCTGCTTCGCGCCCGACAGCGCCTCCCTGTTCACGGGCAACGCCAACACGAGCTGTTATCAGCTGAGCGTGCAGAAGCTGCTCGCTGAGGGGACGTAAACGCATCACGATTAGCCCGAAGCGCCAGCGAGGAACGGATTAGCCCGACGCGCCAGCGAGGAATAGAATGGTTCCTCGCTCGCGCTTCGGGCTAATCTTCGAGGTGCCCCGCCATGTCGCTCAGCCCCAGCAAACCGTTTGCATTTCGTCCGGCCGAGCACCTGCGCCGGCCGGCCGACTTCCGTCGCACCTACGACCGTCGCCGCTCGGTCAGCGACTCGTGGCTGATCGTCTACGCCTGCGAGAACGGTCTGCCGTACCTGCGCCTCGGGCTGTCGGTGTCGCGCAAGGTCGGTCAGGCAACGCACCGCAACCGCCTGCGCCGGCTCTACCGCGAGGCATTCCGGCTGACGCGCCACGAGATGCCGACCGGCCTCGACCTGGTGCTGATCCCGCGCAAGCCCGACGAGCCGACGCTGGAGGCGCTGAAGCGCTCGCTACTGCGGCTGGTCCGCCAGGTCGCCCGCAAGATCGCACAGGACGAGCCGAAGCCATGATCGCCTGGCTACTGTGGCCGTTCCGCTTCGCACTGAGCGCCTTCCTGATCGGCGGCGTCTGGTTCTATCGACTCGTGCTGCGGCCGGTGCTGCCGACGGTCTGCCGCTTCGAGCCGAGCTGCAGCGAGTACTTCATCCAGGCGGTGCGGAAATACGGCCCGCTGCGCGGGACGTACCGGGGCGTCCGCCGCATCTGCCGCTGTCACCCCTGGAGCCCCGGCGGCTACGATCCGCCCTGACGTCCGTCCCCGAATGCAGGAGGCACATGACCAATCCCCACTCCGCGGCCCAGCGCCACCTGAGCCGCCGCGACCGCATCCTGAAGCGCATCATTCCCCTCGTCGGCAACTGCGTGCTCCGTCCGCAGATCGACCTCTTCGCCGCCCTGGTGCGGTCGATCATTGCGCAGCAGATCTCGACGAAAGCGGCGCAGTCGATCTCGGCTCGCCTCATCGCCGGTCCTTGCGCGGGCACCCTGACGCCGGCGGCCCTGGTCGCCGCTCGCGACGAGGACCTCCGGGCAGCGGGCCTGTCGGCGGCCAAGATGCGGTCGCTGCGCGACCTGGCGGAGCGTGTCCACTCGGGCACGCTGCGGCTGGACGCGCTGGGCCCGCTGACGGACGAGGAGGTGATCCAGCAGCTGGTTCCGGTGCGAGGCATCGGCCGCTGGACAGCACAGATGCTGCTCATCTTCGCGCTGGGCCGCCCCGACGTGCTGCCGGTCGACGACTTCGGTCTGCGCGCTGCCGCCCAGCGGCATTACGGTCTGGACGAATTGCCGGGCCGTCCACGGCTCGAGGAACTGGCGGCCCCGTGGCAGCCTTACCGCAGCATCGCGACGTGGTACATGTGGCGCAGCCTGGACCCGGCCATCGCTTCACAGACAGGATGACAGAGGAACAGGGAACGATGTCGGTCCCGATTCTCCATGTTGATAGGGATGCCTTCTACGCGTGGCTGCCCCTGCGTCTTCATGATCGTTCGCGAGCAGCTGCAAGGTCGAGTGATCCCTCGGGCAAAGGCGCCTGCGCATCGGTTGCATCCGGGATGAGGACCGGACGGGATTCCGCCCGCTCGCGTCGCTGGCAGCGCAGGGCAATGGAGTACAGGAGGACCATCAGGCACCCCGTACCGGCGAGGAAGTAGAAGATGGCCCCCCAGGAGCCGGTCGCCGTCCGCACGAGGCCCGTGACGCCCGCGCCCAGCGCCCCGAAGCCGAACGTCAGAGCGAACTTGGCGGCGTAGGACTGACTGTAGCGGCGGCGGTCGCTCCACTCGGCCAGCAGCAGGTTCTCCACGGGCTGCTGCGAGAACAGGAAGACGGCCAGCACCAGCGCCACGCCTAGCGACACCGGCGTGCCCTCGGACCAGGCGAGCAGCACCGCGCAGGGCATGAGCAGGCCAATGAAGGTCGGATAGACGGGGTTGCCGAAACGGTCCGCCGCCCAGCCGCCAAGGAGTTGGCCGCAGCAGCCGCCGGCGAACAGGACCAAGAAAACGCGGTCGCCGTCGCCGTCGAAGAACGGCGGCAGCGCCGTTGCCAGGCACCGATAGTTGAAGCCGCCCAGCAGCATCGCGCCCAGCAGCAGTCCCAGCGGCAGCCAGCTCCCCGTTGGGGCAGCCGACGGAGGCGCTTCCGTTCCTCGGGACGCGGAAAGCAGCCTGGCGCCGTCCAGGCGGGCGAGACGGCGGCGCGCCAGGAACATCAGCCCACCGGCCACTAGCGCCAGCACCGCAAGCACGACGTAAGCCATCCGCCACATCCCCAAGTGGGCGGCCTTCGCTCCCAGCCACGGGCCCAGCGCCTGGCCGATGCTGCCGACCACGCCGTTGATGCCCATCGCCCGGCCGCGCCGCCGCATGCCGAGTGACAGGAGCGTCAGCGCGGCCGGGTGGTAGATGCTGGCGGCCAGGCCAAGGGCGGTCAGGGCGACGAACAGCTGCCAGACCGTCGACGAGGCGGCCACCGCCAGGCTCGCCGCTGCCATGAGGAAGAAATAGATCTGTAAAACGCGCGCCGGGCCGCGGGCGTCGGCCCAGGCGCCCATCGGGATGGCGCCCGCGCCGAGCAGGACGTAGCCGACCAGGGCCAGGGCGGTGGCGACGTGCGGTGCCAGGCCGTACTCGGCCATCACGGCCAGCGTCACGCCGGCGAAGAGCAGCTCGCCCATGTGACAGATGGCGTGGCCGAGGCTCGTGATGAACAGGAGCGTTCGCTCATTCCGCTGAGCGTCGGCCGGGAGGGAGGGATCGATCATCTGCACTACCATTAGGGAAGCGTGGGGCAGGCTTCCAGCCTGCCTTTTCCTTGGCAGGCTGGAAGCCTGCCCCACGGGGCTCAGCGCTGGATGCGCGCCGAGCCGCCCTTCGCGAAGGCCTTCACCTGTTCCAGCGTCGCCATGGTGGTGTCGCCGGGGTACGTCGTCAGCAAGGCACCGTGGGCCCAGCCAAGCCGCAGCGACTCCTCCGCCGACTCTCCCGTCAGCAGACCATAGAACAGCCCCGACGAGAACCCGTCGCCGCCGCCGACGCGGTCGTAGACGTTCAGCTCGCATGTCGGGGCGACATGGCTCTTGCCATCGATCCAGGCCACCGCCGACCAGCTGTGCCGGTTCGTCGAATGGACGTCGCGGAGTGTCGTCGCCACAACCTTGACCTGCGGTTGCTGCGCCACGACGCGGTCGATCACTGCGAAGAACGCGCTGGCGTCGAGCTTCGAGGTTGCGGCCACCTCCGGGCCGGCGATGCCGAGGCCCTTCTGCAGGTCCTCCTCGTTGCCGACCAGGACGTCGACGTTGGCCACGATGCGGCGCATCACTTCCTGCGCCCGCCCCAGGCCCCCGGAAACCTTCCACATTTTCTCTCGAAAATTAAGATCGAACGAGACAACGGCGCCGGCCGCCTTCGCCGCCTGCATCGCCTCGATGATGACTTCCGGCGTCGTCGCCGACAACGCCGCGAAGATGCCGCCGCTGTGGAACCAGCGGACGCCGCCGGCGAAGATCGCCTTCCAGTCGAAATCGCCGGGTTTCAGCCTGGCCCCGGCTTCGTTGGAGCGGTTGTAGAAGACAACCGGCGGCCGCACGCCGAAGCCGCGGTCGCTGTAGACCGTGGCAATGTTCGGGCCCGTAACCCCGTCGTGGGCGAACTGTTTGTAGAACGGCTTGACGCCCATTGCCCGCACCCGCTCCGTCACGAGGTCGCCGATCGGATAGTCGACCATCGCGGTGGCAATGCCGGTCTTGAGGTGGAAGCAGTCAGCGAGGTTGGCGGCGACGTTGAACTCGCCGCCGCTGACGTGGATCTCGCACCCGGTCGCCTTGCGGAAGGGGACAATTCCGGGGTCGAGGCGGTGGACGACGGCACCAAGGGACAGGAAGTCCAGGGCGCCGCCCGAGGGGATGCTCAGGCTGTTCGGCATTCTCCTCTCCTTGTCCGGGTGGGTCATCCAGGCCCACTCCGCGAGAACAGGCTGCGGAGCGGCTCGCCATCGGCCAGCTGGTACGGCCTGCCGGTCGTGTCGTGGACCTCGATGGCCGGATCAATGCCGAAGCGCCAGAAGATCGTCGCCGCGAGGTTGCCCGGCGTGACCGGGTTCTCTGCCGGATAGGCACCGATCCGATCGCTCGCCCCGTAGACCGAGCCGCCTAGCACGCCGCCGCCCGCCAGCACCACGCTGAAACAGTATGGCCAGTGGTCGCGGCCGCGGTTGGCGTTGATCTTCGGCGTCCGGCCGAATTCCGCCAGCGCCACTACCAACGTCGACGCCAGCAGGCCCCGCGCCTCGAGGTCCTCGATCAGACCGGAAAACGCCTGGTCAGCGGGAGGCAGGAGATCGTTCTTCAGCCGGCCGAAGTTGTTCTCGTGACTGTCCCAGTTGGCGGTCTGTCCATTGTGTATCTTGTCGTTGACGTTGACGAAGCGAACGCCTGCTTCCACCAGGCGCCGAGCCAGCAAGAGGCTCTGGCCGAGCGTGTTTCGGCCATAGCGTTCCCGCGTCCGTTCGCTTTCTCGCGACAGGTCGAAGGCCCTTCGCACCTCCTCCGAGGAAAGGAGATGGAACGCTCGCTGCTGGTGGACCGTCATGGTCCCCCGGGCAGCGACCTGGTCCGCCCGGCGCGCACGATGTTCAATCATGGACAAGAGAGAACGCCGATCCTCGAGCCGGGACAACGGCAGATCGCCGGGCAAGGACAGTTCATCGACACGGAAGTCTGGACGATTGGGATCGCTCGTAACCTGAAAGGGATTGTTCGCCGCACCGAGGAACCCGGCCGTCTGGCCGGGCAGCCGGACCACGTTGTACATGACGTGCGGCAGGGCGACGTGACAAGGCACATGGCGACGGCCTTGCTTCAGGTAACTCAGCGCCGCGCCATAGCACGGAAAGCTGTTCGCATCGTCTCCGAGCAATTCCAGATCTCCCTTGAGGGGAGTTCGACCACACAGCGACTCGACCGCCGCCGAGTTGTGATTGGTCATCGGATGATGCATGCTGCGAAGGATGGCCAGCCGGTTCGTGAGACGCGCACAACGGGGCAGATGCTCGCCGATGCGCAGTCCCGGGGTTACCGTGGCGATCGAGCGGAACTCGCCACGGACCTCCGGTGGCGCATCGGGCTTCATGTCCCAGGTATCGAGGTGGCTTGGGCCGCCGTAGTAGTAAAGCAAAATACAGGAGCGGATTTGTTCTTTGGCGCCAGACGCCCGAGCAGTGCGCTGCTCCTCCGCTTGCAACAGCCCCGCCAGATCGAGTCCGAACCATCCCAGGGTTCCCACCTGCAACAGCCGGCGGCGGCTGAGCAAGGCAGGGGCATAGCGGGCGTGCGCGGCTGCGTGGTTCATGAGGATCTCTCCGGCGAACAAGTTTCAACAGCTGGCGAGCGGAGGGCTCATGCCCCGCTCGCCGGGCGTTCGAGCAACCCCTCCACCACGCTCGCCCCCGTGACTGAGGCGTCGGTGAGAGTCTCCTCACGCCCGTGGTGCGGATAGCTCAGCCGCGTGTGGTCGATCCCCAGTTGATGCAGCAGCGTGGCCAGCAGGCTGGGACAGCTTACCCGATCCTTGACGGCCTTGTAGCCGAACTCATCCGTTGCGCCGTGGACGTGGCCGGCCCGGAAGCCGCCGCCGGCCAGCAGCAGCGTGAAGCCATGACGGTTGTGGTCGCGCCCGGTCCCGCCCTGCGTGATCGGCAGCCGGCCGAACTCGCCGGTCCAGATCACGATCGTGCTGTCCAGCAGACCGCGCTGCTTCAGGTCGCGGATCAACGCCGCGGAAGGCTGATCCACCTGGGGACAAACCCGCGTGATACCCTTCTTCAGATCGCTGTGATGGTCCCAGCCCCCCGTGGCGATCGGGGCGAGCACCTGCACGAAACGCACGCCTCGTTCGACGAGCCGTCGCGCCATCAGGCAACGGATGCCGAAGTTCTCCGTCGCCGGGTTGTCCAGGCCGTAGAGTTTGCGCGTGGCCAGCGTCTCCTGAGTTAAGTCGAGCAGCTTCTCTGCGTGCAGTTGCATCCGTGCTGCCAGTTCGTAATTGCGGAGGCGAGCCTCTAGGTCGGACTCGGTTGGGTAGCGCTTGCGCCGTTCCTCGTTGAGCTTTGCCAGCGCCTCCAGTTGATGGCGCTGCACCCCTTCGGGCAGCGGCGCGGAGGGATGCAGATGGAGCACAGCGGCGCCGCGCGACTGCACCTCCGTGCCGCGGAAATGAGCGGGCAACCAGCCATTCTCCCAGAGCGTGGTGCCGCCGTTGCCGTAACCATCCGGGTCGCGCAGCACGACATACGCCGGCAGGTTCTGGTTCTCTGTTCCCAGGGCGTAACTGACCCAGGCGCCCAGGGTCGGGCGGCCGGGGAAGATCTTGCCCGTGTTGATACAGCGCATGGCCTGGGGATGATTGTTGTTGTCTGAGTACATCGACCGGACCATGCACAGGTCGTCGACCACGCCGCCCAGGTGCGGCAACAGCTCGCACAATTCCATGCCGCAGCGGCCATGCTTGCGGAATCGGAACGGGCTGGCCATGAGCAGGTTGTCATTACTGCCGGGCTGGAAGCTCTCGACCTGGCCGGGGTGCTTCTGGCCGCCGCGTTTCTGCAGTTCGGGTTTCGGATCGAATAGATCGACCTGGCTAGGCCCACCCATTTGCAGGAGCACGATGACCGATCGAGCTTGCCCGGCGAAGTGACCGGACCGTGGCCGTGCATCCGTTCCGCCCGGTCCCTGCGCGGCCAGCAAGCCGTCCTTCTGCAACAGGTGCGCCAGTGCCAGCGTCCCGAACCCAAGGCTGGAACGCTGCAACCATTCTCGGCGAGTAGTCATTCGTGGCAGGGTCATCATGGCCGGCCTCATTCGACGTAGAGGAACTCGCTGGTGTTCAGGAGGGTGTGGCACAGTTGCACGAGCGCCAGACGCTCTGCTTCATGCGGCGGACGTCCCGCCTGCCGGAACACGGCAGCCTCGCGAGCGAGCAACTGCGAACAGATAGCGGCCTCGGCCGCATCGGGCGGGCGCGACAGGACCAGGCGAAACGCGGCGTCAATGATGGCCCGACCCCCTCTCGCAGGTGCCCCGGAACTCGCTCCGGAGCGGGCCAAGCGATCCGCGAGATGCCTCGCCTGCTCGGCAAGGAAGGGATCGTTCAGCATCGTGAGCGATTGCAGCGGGACGGCGGACGTGTCGCGGTTGGGACAGTTCAGCGCCACCGGCGGTTGATCGAAAATGGATAACAAGGACAGGTTATAGGCCCGGCGGAACAGCAGGTAAACGCTGCGCCTGTCCTTGGCGGCCGGATCGGGGAGCTTCTTGTCCTCGATCACCACCAGCCCGCTGGGCAGCGCATTCAGCAGGACGGGCGGCCCGCCCATCCTCGAGTCGAGTTGGCCGCTGACGGCAAGGATCGAGTCGCGAATCGCCTCGGCCTCGAGCCGCCGCAGCCGCATCCGCCACAGGAGATGATTGGCAGGGTCCACCTTCTCGGGATCGACTGTTCCGTGTGCTACCGTAGACCCAGATTGCGAACGCTGGCGATACGCGGAAGACATCATCATCAGCTTGAGCATCGGCTTGATGCGCCAGCCACTGTGAACGAACTCGCCACTCAGCCATTCCAGTAGTTCAGGGTGTGTGGGCGGTTCGCCGCTCAGGCCGAAGTTTTCCGGCGTGGGAACGATGCCCCGGCCGAATAGATGCTGCCAGAGACGATTGACCATCACGCGGGCCAGCAGCGCAGCGGCCCACGAATCGCGCTCGGTCAGCGAGCTTGCCAGGGCGCTGCGCCGCCCGCTCGTCGGTCCTGCGAACCGTGGCGACACCGAGGCGGGCCGGGCCGGATCGCTTAGCACGCTCAGCAACCCCGGCTCGACTTCCTCGCCGGGCCGCTCGTAATTGCCTCGCTTCAGGAGGTAGGTGCGCGGCGGCGGTCCCACGTCGTAAAGCGCCTGAATCTTGCCGAACGAGCGTTTCTCCTGGTTGAGAGCGGCGATGCGTTGCTGGATCGTGCCGGCAGCGGCCTTGTCCGCAGCGCTCAGAGAGGCAGTCACCTCTTCCGGTTTGATGCGGAGCGCGGCCTCGAATTTCCCGGCAAGATACTTCTGGACCGGCGTGCGTCGGGCAGGCGGAGTTTCAATCGCTGCACGCGTATCGGCGCGGATGGGTTCCGGCAACGCCTGAAGCCGGGCGTGGAGCAAGCGGTCCTCGGTGGGCCGGCGCAGGGTCGCGAGTTGCTGGTTCAATGCTGAAACCCGACGTTCGATCTCCCGATTGTGTTTTTCGATCTGCGCTTGTTCTGTGGCGGAGACGTCCGGCAGTCCGCGATCGTGTATCTCGGGTTTCCACGGATAGACGGGCTTCCAGTTCCGGGGGTTGTAGGCGGGCGTGAAGACCGCCATCAGTCGATAGTAGTCCTTCTGCGAGATCGGATCGAACTTGTGATTGTGGCACTGGGCGCAGTTCAGGGTCAGTCCCAGAAGGCTGTTGCCGACGATGGATACGGTGTCGTGCAGTACCCCGAAGTAAGTCAGAGGGATGTTGCTCTCCGGCTCGTGGGACTGATCGCGCGCCGTGCGGAGGAACCCCGTGGCGATCAGCCGTTCTCGTATCTTGGGCGTGAAGCGGGGGGCGTTGCGCCAGTCAACCAGCTCGTCGCCGGCCAGTTGCTCGGTGACAAACTCGTTGTAGGGTTTATCGCGATTGAAAGCGGCGATGACATAATCGCGATAACGCCATTTGCCCTCGCTGAGGATGATGTTGTTGGAGTCGATGTCGAAGCCGATCGTGTCGGCATAACCCACCACGTCGAGCCAGTGCCGGCCCCAGCGCTCGCCAAAGCGTGGCGAGGCGAGCAGCCGATCGAGCAGCTGCTCGTAGGCGTCGGCCCTGCTGTCGGCCAGGAAGGTGTCGATCTCCTCGGGGTGAGGCGGCACTCCCCAGAGATCCAGGTACGCTCGCCGTGCCAGCGTGATCCGGTCCGCGTCGGGAGAGAACGAGATCCCCTTCGCCTCCAGCCGGG
>JACOUH010000292.1 GCA_016177925.1 Planctomycetota bacterium
ACCACGGCCGCGTCCCTCATTCTGAGCGACAGCCGATCCTCGATCGCTTCAAAACCGACCCGGACAAGCACGTCATCCTGATGAGCTACGGCACCGGCAGTGTCGGGCTGAACCTGCAGTTCACCAACTACGTGTTCCTGTTCGACCGCTGGTGGAACCCGGCCGTCGAGGACCAGGCGATCAACCGGGCGCACCGCCTGGGGCAGAAGGACCCGGTGTTCGTGACCCGGTTCGTTTCGCAGAACACCATCGAGGGCCGCATCGCGGAGATCCTGGAGAAGAAACGGCAACTATTCCAGGAGCTGATCGGCCAGAACGGTGCGCCGCCGTCCCTGGGCCTGAGCGAACAGGAAATCTTCGGTCTGTTCAGGATTCAGGCTCGTCCCCGCCGCGCCGCCTGACCCGATGTTGGCGAGCGGGGGGTGTGAACCCCTCGGTTCTGTGCCAGAGCCCGGTCGTCTACCGGGGGGTTCACACCCCCCGCTCGCCAAAAACGGGAAGGGCACGCGGTCACGGGCAAGCTTGTCAGCGGCGCCCGGCTGGTTTACGATGATCTTCATGTCTTTCTAAGTGGGGCACTCTCATGACGGCTCCTCGGGTCAACCTGCCGCGACGTCTGGAAGAAGTGGAGGAGGACTTCGTCGGCCTGTGGCGGCGCATGAGTGCGCTGTGGGGTATCAGCCCGACCATGGCCGAAATCCATGGCCTGCTGTACATCACCGGCGCCGCTCTGTCGATGGACGACATCATGGTTCGCCTCAACATCTCGCGCGGCAACGTCAGCATGAACCTGACCAAGCTGGTCGAGTGGGGCCTGGTCCGGCCCGTCCACAAGCGCGGCGACCGCCGCGACTACTACGAGTCGCTCAGCGATGTCTGGGAAATGTTCACGCTGGTTGCCACCCAGCGCAAGCGCCGCGAGGTCGACCCGATCCTGAACACCCTCCGCCAGTGTAAGGAACGTCTCGCTCCCGAGGCCCTCGGCGCCGGCGCCGACCAGCCGCAGGCCCAGGACCGACGCCGACGTGTCAACGACCTGCTCGCCATCCTCAGCCTGATCGACAGCCTCGCCCAGCGCTTCTTCGAGAGCCAGCGCGGCCTGCGCGCCGCCGTCGATCTGCTCGTCCAGAAGGACGAGTGAGCAAAGCAATCCCCCCTCTCTGGGCCCCCATGACCGACCAGGCGCAATTCTGGAGCGATGCGGCCGGACGCTACGAACAGGACTTCATCGATCCCTACCATGCCGACGTCCGCAATCCCCTCCTGCCGGCGCTGACCGACCTCGCCGGCGCGAAGGACCGCACCGTCGTCGACCTCGGCTGCGGCATCGGTCCGCTGCTGCCGTTCCTGGCTACTCATTTCCGCCGCGTCCTCGCTGTCGACTTCGCCGAGGGAATGCTCAGTCGGGCCCGGGAACAGTGCAAGACCCTGTCCAACGTCACCTTCTTCCGGAAAGCGCTGACGGCCCTCCGTGGTTTGCCGCGGCCGGTGGACGTGGCCGTCGCCGTCAATAGCCTGGTGCTGCCCGAGTTGGGCGAGCTGGAACGCTGCCTGGAGTCGGTCCACGCGCTGCTGCGGCGCGGCGGGACGTTCCTGGGCATCGTGCCGGCCATCGACAGCGTCCACTACCTGACGATGCTGCTGCTCGACCGGGCGCGGCAGACAGGGATGCCGGAGCGGGCGGCGCGGAAGAACGCCGCGGCGCAGGCCGAACATGAGCTGTACGACCTCGCCTTCGGCGAGTTCCGCTATCGCGGCCTGGTGCAGCACTTCTGGCAACCGTTCGAGGTATCCTATCGGCTGCAGCGGGCCGGCTTCCACCAGGTGCGGCTGGCGAAGGTAGAACTGTCGTGGGAGCAGTTCGGCGCGATCAAGGACCTCGCCGGCCATCCGCCCCCATGGGACTGGTTCTTCCAGGCCGAGAAGCCCTGAATCGCAGCCGCGCCCACCAGGCCGAACGGAGCCGCAGGCATGGCCAAGCCGATGCTCGAGGTGACCGAGCTGACCAAGGACTACGGCGGGACGCTCGCCCTGGATCGTGTCAGTTTCCGCGTCGACGAGGGCGAGATGTTCGGCCTGCTCGGGCCCAACGGCGCGGGCAAGACGACGCTACTGTCGATCGTGTGCGGGCTGCTGCGGGCGACGTCGGGCGAGGTGCGACTGTGCGGCCGCCCACTGCGAGACCGCCGCGCCCTGCGGCGCGAGATCGGCATCGTGCCGCAGGAAGTCGCTCTCTACAGCAAGCTGACAGCACGCGAGAACCTGCATTTCTTCGGCGAACTGTACGGCATGAGCGGCAGCGCCTTGCGTAAGCGCGTCGACGAAGTGCTGACGGCCATCGGGCTGACGGCCAACGCGGACCAGCGGACCTCCACGTTCTCCGGCGGCATGCAGCGTCGCCTCAATCTCGGCGCCGGCCTGGTGCATCGGCCGCGTCTGCTACTGCTGGACGAGCCGACCGTGGGTGTCGACCCGCAGTCGCGCAACCACATCTTCGAGGAGGTGCGCCGCCTGAACGCTACCGGCGTGACGGTCGTCTACACCAGTCACTACATGGAGGAGGTGCAGGCACTGTGTACGCGCGTCGGCATCGTCGACCGCGGCCGGCTGGTCCAGTGCGACACACTGCCTAACCTGCTGGCACTGCTGGGCGGGCAGGTGCGACTGCGGGTCGACCGCATCCGGCCAGCGCTGCTCGACCGGCTCGGCGAGCTGCCCGAGGTGCATCTGACCCAGCAGGGTGATCGCGAGCTGCTCCTGCAGTGCCGCGACGTCAAGGATACGCTTGTGCGTCTGGTTGGCGTGCTGAACGAGTTGAAGGTCGAGCTGACCGGCTTGGAGATCGAGGAGCCGAACCTCGAGCGAGTCTTCCTCCACCTGACCGGCAAGGCGCTGAGGGACTGAGTAACATCGGACAATCCAACTGCACCGCCGTCTCGTCTGAAAAGAGGACGAAGACCGATCTCTCGAACACGAAAGGGGAGAGCGATGCGCCTTACCGGAGTGGTGTTGACCGTCCTGCTGGCCTGCGCGCCCGCGGTGCGGGGCGCCGGCCTGCTGATTCCGGAGGACAAGACGCTACCGCCGCTGGCGATGCTGGACCACAAGGTCAGCATCCGCATCGACGACCAGGTGGCCACGACCCGCGTCGAGCAGACCTTCCGCAACCACACCGACCGGCCCCTGGAGGCTATGTACCTGTTCCCGGTGCCCAAGGGCGCCAGTGTCAACAAGTTCACCATGTGGGTCGCCGGCAAGGAGGTCAAGGGCGAACTCGTCGAGGCCGACAAGGCACGCTCCCTCTACGAAGCCATCGTCCGCCGTACCCAGGACCCCGGCCTCTTGGAGTACCTGGGCAACAACCTGTTCCGCGTCCGTGTCTTCCCCGTACACGCCCGCGGGGACCAGAAACTCGCCCTCAGCTACACCAGCGTCGCCGAGCGTTCCGCCGGACTGGTCGAGTATGTCTATCCCTTGAAGACCGACGGCAAGGCGACCGCCACGCTGGAGGACTTCTCGATCGGGGCGACGCTCAAGAGCCAGCATGGCGTGCAGAACGTCTACTCGCCTACCCACGCCATCACCCTGCGCCGTAGCGGGGACAAGGAAGTCCACGTCTCCTTCGACAAGAAGCAGGGACTGCTCGACCGCGACTTTCAACTGTTCTACCAGTTGGGTGACAAGGACGTCGGCCTGACCGCCCTGGCGCATCGGCCCATCGCTGGCGAGCACGGCTACTTCCTGATGCTGGCCACACCCAAGGTCGATCTGAAAAAGGACTACGAGGTGCCGCGTGATCTGGTCCTGGTACTGGATACCTCCGGCTCGATGCGTGGCCCCAAGATGGAGCAGGCCCGCAAGGCGTTGAAGTATTGCCTGGACAACCTCGGCAAGAAGGACCGCTTCGGCTTGATCAACTTCGCCACCACCGTCAACAAGTACAGGGATAATCTGACCGAGGCGTCGGCCGACCAGGTTGGTCAGGCGAAGAAGTGGGTCGATGAACTGGAGGCGACCGGCGGCACCGCCATCTACGACGCCCTGGAGGCGGCGCTGGAGCTGCGCACCAAGGACGAGGAACGCACCTTCACGGTCGTCTTCTTCACGGATGGCCAGCCGACCATCGGCGAGGGGGACAAGACCAAGCCCGAGGCCATCCTCAAGAACACCATCGCCAAGAACAACGCCAACACGCGCATCTTCACCTTCGGGGTCGGCGACGACGTCAACGCCACGCTGCTGGACCAGTTGGCGGAGCGGACGCGGGCGTTGGCGACCTACGTGCGTCCGCAGGAGGACATCGAGGCC
>JACOUH010000293.1 GCA_016177925.1 Planctomycetota bacterium
GACGGGACCAGGTAGTACGTTGTCTGCGGATCGAGGCGCTGCTCCAGCTTCCTCTGCTGCTTCGAGTGGATGACGACCAGTGGATACAGCCCCGCCAGCGCGATCGCCAACACGACGAAGGCGACCTGCAACTCCAGCAGCGAGAAACCCCGGCGGGACAGGTGGTGTCGCGGAGGCATGGTGCTCCCCTCTCACTGGGAACTCGGGACGATGTCGGTTTCTCCCACGGCGTGGAGCGCCCCCGTCACCGTGCCGGCCTGGTCGATGGTGAGCTCTCCACTCCACTGCGTGCTTCCCGTGCGCGTGGCGGTCGCGGTGAAGGTCGTGGCGTCGGCTACCGAGATCGCGTAGGTGTAGGGCGACGTCGCCAAGGTGAGGGCGGGGTCGAGCAGCGGACTGAGGTCTGTCAATGTCGTCGCATAGGTGCGGTGCTCCAGCCAGTAGAGGCGCTGCGCCGACCAGATGGCGCGCAAGTTCGCTGCGGCGATCTCCGCTCGCGACTGCTCGACGGCCCGGCCGTACGAAGGCATGCTCAGCGCAACCAGGACGCCGAGGATGGTCATGACGAGGACGACCTCCATCAGCGACACCGCCCGTCGGGCGCCTCGCACCAGGGAACAGCAGCCACAGCTCGTCACTCGAACATCCTGAAAAAGCCTCTTCTTAGCCCGAAGCGCGAGCGAGGTCCGCTGTGTTCCTCGCTTGCGCGTCGGGCTAATTTGGGTGATGTCGGAGCGTCTTCAGTGGATCTTGCCGGCCATCTCGAACATTGGCAGGTAGATCGCCAGCATCATCCCAGCAATCGTCACGCCCATGCCCATGATGATGACCGGTTCCATCAACTTCGTCACCCGCGCCAAGAGCCCCTCCATCTTTTCCTTGTAGTAGGGGGCGAGCTGTTCCATCACCGTGGCCAACTGGCCCGACTCCTCGCCGATGCGGACCATGTTGGTGACCATCGTCGTGAACAGCCCGCTCTCCTCGAGCGCCGACGCCAGCGAGCGGCCGGCGGCGACACGCCCGTAGGCGCGCGCCAGGGCGTCACGGTAATGCGGACTGGTGTGAAAGACGCCGCCCAGCGTATTCAGCGTCTCCAGCATCGGCACGCCGCTCTTGAGCAGGAGTGCCAGGTTCGACGTGAAGCGGTACATCGCCGACTGCACCATCAGCTCGCCGACCAGCGGCAACGTCAGTCCGAAACCGCCAACGCAGCGCCGGCCCGACTCGGTCTTCATGTACTGCCGGAACGCCACCGCCGCGCCGATCAGCCCCAGGAGAACATGAGGACCGTAGCCAACTACGAAGTCGGAAGCGTCGACGACGAACTGCGTGATACTGGGTAACGTCGCCCCCAGGTCCTTGAACAGCTTGGTGAACGTCGGCACCACGAGCCAGAGCATGACGCCGACGGAGACAACCGCGACGGTCAGCAGGATAGCCGGGTAGATCATCGCGCCGATGATCTTGCGGCGTGTCTCGCGGCTCGCCTGGATCTGCTTGTTCAACTCGACCAGGACCGGCCCCATCTGGCCGGTGATCTCGCCGGTACGGATGACTTCGATCCAGTGGTGCTCAAACAGGTGCGTGGGACTGGAGGCGGCCGCCACGTGCAGCGAGCAGCCTGCCGCGACGCGGTTGGCAATCTCGTCGAGCGCCTCGCGCAGCTTGAGGCTCTGGTTCTGCTCGGCGGCAATGCGCAGCGCCTGCAGCAGCGGCGTGCCGGAACAGACCAGCGTCGCCAGCTGCTGGAAGAAGGTCATCTTGTCGTCGAGGCTGACCTTCTTGTGCGGGCGACTCGACACCCGCGCGTGCAGCGCCACCCACTCGTCGAACGCCATCGCAGCCCTCCGGCCCCTGGCGAGCGGGGGGTGTGAACCCCCTGGTGCTTCGACGGACCGGGGGGTTCACACCCCCCGCTCGCCACGCCCAATTACTCCTTGTCGGCCATCGTCACGCCGATGGCCTCCTCCAGGCTCGTCATGCCGGCCCGCACTTTGTCCATCGCACTGTCAATCAGCAGCTTGATGCCGCGCTCCTGGGCCGCTCGCCGCAGGGCCGGCAACGGCGTGTGGTTCTGGATCAGCTCGGCCAGCCGCGGGTCGATCCGGACCACCTCGAAGATGCCGACCCGGCCCCGATAGCCGGTACCGCGGCAGGTGTTGCAGCCAGCCGGCCGGTACAGCGTCTGCCCCGTCTCCAGCTTGTGCAGCTGCGCCGTCGCGGCATCGCAGTCGTACGGCTCCTTGCACTCCTTGCAGAGCCGGCGAATCAGCCGCTGCGCCTCCAGCACGCGCAACGTCGCCGCCAGTAGAAACGGTTCGATGCCCATGTCCTGCAGCCGGCTCACCGCCGACAGCGAGTCGTTGGTGTGGATCGTCGACAGCACGAAGTGGCCCGTCAGCGCCGACCGCAGGCAGATTTCCGCCGTTTCCGGGTCGCGAACCTCGCCGACCATGATCACGTCGGGGTCCTGCCGCAGGAACGACCGCAACGCCTGGGCGAAGGTCAGCCCGATGTGCGGCTTGACTTGCACCTGGTTCATGCCCTTGAACTTGTACTCGACCGGATCTTCGACGGTGCAGATGTTCGTGTCCGCCTCGTTGAGCAGGCTCAGGCAAGCGTAGAGCGTGGTACTCTTGCCGCTGCCCGTCGGGCCGGTGACCATCATCAGCCCGTGCGGCATGCGGATCGCCTCGACAAGGTCCTGCTCCTGCTTGGCGTCGAAGCCCAGGCCGGACAGCTGCAGCGCCACCGCCGTCTTGTCGAGGATACGCATGACTATCTTTTCGCCGTAAATTGTCGGCACGCTGCTGACCCGGAGGTCGACGCGCTTGTCGCCGGAGCGCAGGGCGATGGCGCCGTCCTGCGGCAGCCGCTTCTCGGCGATGTCCATCTTGGCCAGGATCTTGAAACGCGACACGACAGGCAGGAACAGGCTGCGCGGCGGCGGCGGGATCTCGTGCAAGAGGCCGTCGAGCCGGAGACGGACCTTGCAACCGTCCTCGAACGGCTCCAGGTGGATGTCGCTGGCCCCGGTGCGCAGGGCCAATTCGAGGATGTTGTTGACGAGGCGGATGATGGCCCCGTCACGGCCGGGTGGCGGTGGCTGGTCGAGATGCAGGACCGTGTCCTCGAGATCGGCCGTCGACTCGCCGGTTGCCTCTTCCTCCTCGAACTCGCTGGCTCCGCTGAGGAACTCGCTGGTGGCCTGCGCCGTCCCCCCGAAGAGCAGGTCGATCATCCCCTCGACCACCGACAGCGTGGCGATCAGCGGCCGCACCGCCAGGCCGGTCAGCAGCTGCACCTCGTCGATGATGAGCATTTCGTTGGGCGTGACGAAGGCCAGTTCGAGGAAGTCGTCGCCGGCCCGCACGGGCACGATGAGCTGGTCGCGGCAGAGCTTCTCCGGCAGCAGGCGGCGCAGCGCCGGGTCGACGGACGAGGCTTCCTTGGGCGGCTCGAAGAGCGGCAGGAACAGGTGCTCGGCGTAGGCCTCGGCGATGGTCCGCTCGCTGACGAGTCCTTTCTTGATCAGCAGCTGCTCCAGCGGCCCGTTGTCCTTGGCCCGCGCCTCGCGCAGTAACTCCAGCTTCTTACGGTCGAGGAGGCCGCGCTGTAGCAGCAGTTCGACGAGCAGCGGGTGCGCGCCGGTCATCTCGAGGGCAGCAGTCATGGCACTCACCGAGTCCGGGTTCGGGGGGGTGTCTGGGCGGGGCGCTTGGGGCCGGCCGGCTTGGCGGCGCCCGGCGACGGCGACCGCGTCTCCGATTTCTCGGGAAACTTGAGGTCGAGGGTTTCCTCGCCCTGCCGCAACAGGACATGGTCGGGGAAAACGCGGGCCAGGGTGAGGGGGCCGGCAGACACGCCCTTGAGCGGCTCGCCCTCGGCAAAGAACTTGCCGTTGATCATGGCCACGCGCCGCTGGCCGCGCAGGATGGTGGCGCTGAGGGTCAGGCCGGTCGCCGCCGGTCGCGATTTCGGAGCCTGGGCGCGGGCCGTCGAGGCGC
>JACOUH010000328.1 GCA_016177925.1 Planctomycetota bacterium
CCGCGAAGCTCCGGGGCGAACCGGAGCTTCGCGGACTCAGCCCCGGCCACGAGCCCCCAGTGGCGGAGAGGGGAGGAAGAGACGAAACGAGGCCGCCTGCCCTGCGAACGAATCGGCAGAGTGGGCGGCCTCGCTTGTTTTTTCGGTCGTTGGCGACGGCGCAGGATGAGCGCAAAACAACGCCCGGCCCCTTGACGAGCGCAACTTCCACGGGTACAGTGATATATGAAGAAGTCTCTGCAGCGCCTGGAGTCCACCCTCCTCTCGCAGCGGTCGATGGACTGAACGCCGCCCGCCGAGACTTTGCCTGGCTCGTCCAACGGGGAGAGGGGATTGCCCCAGGCGATCACTGGTTCGGTGGTCGAGTGCGAGTCAGTTCAGGAACACAGCCCCCTTGACTCTGGGAAGGATAGGCGGCGATGTTAGTGCTGTCCAGGAAAAAAAACGAGAGCATCGTCATTAACAACGACATCATCGTGACGGTCGTCGAAATCCGCGGCGACAAGGTCCGCCTTGGTATCGTTGCCCCCAAGGAAGTCCCGGTCCATCGGCAGGAGGTCTACGAGGCCATCCACGGCAAGGAACCGGCCCCCGCCCCCGTCGTTGTGACGAATAAGCCGGCCGACGGCTCCAACGTGTGAGCTTGCGCCGGCAAACGGCCGCGTGGGGGACTCTGCCGGCCAATCCCCGGACCGGGTCGTCCACGCGGCTGGATGTTCTCCCCAACCCTCCCCCCCGCTTTCCTGCGCTCCCAAAGCATCCAGGCACGAACGCGGCGCACGGCAACCTTGCCGGGTTCCAAACGGGCGAGCAACGCGGGCAGCGTGGCGGACCATTCTTTGTCTCAGCCCTCCCCATTCTTCTCGATCTTGTAGTCCTTCATCTTTGCCGCCAGCGTATCGCGGTGGATGCCGAGCAGCCGCGCCGCCTGCGTGATCGTTCCCTGCGTGCGCTTGAGCGCTTGGCGAATGGCCCACGCTTCCAGCTCTTTCAGATTCAGGCTCGGCGCTTCCGACGGCGTCAGGCTGTCCGTGAACAGGTGCAGGTCGTCCGCGTCAATCGTGTCGCCGTCGCCCATCGCCACGGCATGCTCCAGCACCGAGCGCAGCTGCCGGACGTTGCCGGGCCAGTGATACTCCTGCAGCCGCTCCATCGCCGCCGGCGTTGGGCGGCACGAGCGCCGGAACTCAACGGCCAGTTTGCTCAGGAAGTGCTGGACCAGGGCCGGGATGTCCTCGCGGCGCTCGCGCAGCGGCGCGACGCGGACTTCGACACCCAAGCGGAAGAACAGGTCCTTGCGGAAGCTGCCCTCCAGGCACTGCTGGGGCAAGTCGCGGTTGGTCGCCGCCAGGATACGCACGTCGACCTTCACCTCCTTGCGCGAGCCGACCGGGCGGACGGTGCCGGTCTCCAGGACGCGCAGCAGCTTGGCCTGGCACTCCTCCGACAGTTCGCCGATCTCGTCGAGGAACAGCGTGCCCGTGTCGGCCTGCTGGAAGTAGCCGGGATGGTCTTCCAGGGCGGTGGTGAACGCTCCCTTGACGTGGCCGAACAACTCCGACTCCAGCAGGGAGGCCGGAATGGCGGCACAGTTGACCGCCACCAGCGGGCCATCGCTCCGCGTCGACAGCCGATGCAGTGCCAGGGCGACGAGTTCCTTGCCGGCCCCGCTTTCGCCGCAGATCAGAACGACCTTCGGCCGCTCGGCGAACTTGCAAAGTTGCTTCCGGAGTTGGCGCATCGGCCCTCGCAGAAGCGCACCTGCCGCTCGGCGAACATCCCGCCGGCCTTGTAGACGTGCAGGGCGCCCTGCGGCGCCGCCAGCCCGCGGACCGGTACGCACAGGGCGTCGCGGTAACAGAGCAGGCTATCGGTCTGCGGCTCGCCCTGGCCATCGCCGGCCAGCCAGACGGTGCGCCCCTCGCGCTGCACGCGCTGCGTCAGCTGCTTGCTCAGGTGCGTATCAACACGGACAAGGTCGGGCACCACCATCTTGGGCAGCGGCTCTTCCTCATCGAGGCTGAGGAAGCCGACGACGCTCGCCCCCGTCTGCTGCTGAACAGTGGTCAGGGCGAGGGCGACCAGGCCGCGCGGGGTGTCCTCGCGCAGCGAGCCGTCCATGAAGGTGAACAGGACCGTTAGTTCGTCAGGCTGCAGAGCGGTGACGCAGGCCTCGGAGACGCAGAGGTCGGGCTCGAGCGAGCCCGTTGCGGCGGCATGGGGAGTCTCGGTGGGCGACTCCTGGAGAGCGGGCATCTCGGCGGTGCCCTCGTCGCCCGGGTCGAGGCGGAAACGGAAGCAGGTATCACCAATGCGGATCTCCTGGCCGTCCTCGAGCGGGGTCGCCTGGCTGATTACCGTGCTATTCAGGCGGGTGCCGTTGGTGGTGCCGCAGTCGCGCAGAATCCAGTTGCCGTCTCCCGGAGCGATCTCGGCGTGCCAGCGCGAGGCGTGCTGATCGCGCAGGACGACGGTGTTGCCGCGGTTGCGGCCCAGCTTGACGACCTGGCCCGTTTTAAGGTCCAGCGTCGCCGGGAACGCCTGCCCGGCTTCGACAACCAGCCGTGCTCGCATGGAACCACTCCCAGGCGACCCCTCCCATCTCCCGCTCTACCTTACCCCACGTTCCCGGGCTTCGTCCAGAGGCTTTGCAACGCAATTGCCCCTTGCAACGCATTTCGCCGAGGCGCAACGCAATTCGGCTGTGGCGATCATTTTGCGGCCCAATCCCTTGCAGGATCCTACCGCTCCCCTGCGACTGCCGAAATGGCGGTTTCGGCTCACCTTGACGACCTTTGATGGAACGGCTAATCTTCCTGTACGCCTGTTTCGTTGCAAGGCTGGGGTGACTTTAGTGACCCGGTTGCTTACCGTCTTGCGTATGGAGGGTGCCTGTGATGGGCAAGGCCAAGCGGAGAAAGCAAGAGCAGACGATGGATCTGTTCCCTGCCGATGCTGAGAGCGGCAGGGAGGCCGGCAGCTACGAAATGCTGCCTTCCGTCTGGCACGGCGACGATCCGCCGTTGTTGGAGAGGATGCTGGATTTCTATCCGCGAAAGCCTCCCAAGAAAATCCTGGATGCGACCGTGAACAAGGGGCGATTCTGGGAAAGAAGTTCCCGGCCAGTCACCGGCCTGGACATCGACCCCCAGCACGAACCTGATGTCGTTGGCGATTGTACCGCCATGCCGTTTCCGAATGGGTCCTTCGATGTTGTAGTTTACGATCCGCCGCACATACCGAACCAGGGCCGGGACAAAATCAAGGATTTTAATACCCGCTTCGGCTTGGGCGAAAAGTCGTCTGCTGTCAACGGCTACAATTTCACTCATCTGTATCCGCCATTCATGACGGAAGCCTACCGGGTCTTGACGCCGGAGGGCGTCCTGTTCTGCAAGATCACGGACTATATCCACAATCACCGCTATCAGTGGGCGCATATCGAGGTTGTCAAGGCAGCGGTCGCGGTGGGGTTCTGCCCCTGTGACTGCATCATCAAAGTGCGGAAAGGGCCGATCATCGACCCGAGATGGAACGAGGCTCATCACGCCCGCCGGCATCATTGTTACTGGCTGGTGTTCCGCAAGTCGAAGAAGTGCGAGTAGGCTACTCGTCTGAAACCACTTGCTCCCATTCGGCCAACATGAGGCACTGATCAACGCGCAAGCCGCGAAGTTGGCACTTTCCATCAGCGCCGTCGAATCAGTGCCTATAAACTGCTACTGTTCATGTCAAAAGTCCCTTGTAATCCTCTTCCCGGCTTCGACAACCAGCCGTGCTCGCATGGAACCACTCCCAGGCGACCCCTCCCATCTCCCGCTCTACCTTACCCCACGTTCCCGGGCTTTATCCAGAGGGTAGTTTCCACGATTTTAGCGAGCCCCCTGATAGCGCCAGGAATCAGGGGGCTTACGCCCCCCGCTCGCCAAAATCGAGCTATCCGGCAGGGCGGTGTAACGTGCGCAAGCGGCTTCGCATCTACTACTTGGGGCGGTGATCTCTGTGACCGCCCGCACGGCACCGTTGTTGCACAGCCAAATCGGCAGACTCACGCAGCGCCGGTGCGAAACCTATCACTCGAACAACGCGAAGGACGGGCCGTTCCCCGATCCCGTCCCTGGAACTGAAAGGGGGACTCGCATGGATTTGAACCGATTTACTGAGAAAGTGCAGGAGGCCCTGGACGGAGCCCAGAGGAAGGCGGCGAGCGGGGGCCAGCAGAACATCGACGTGATTCACCTGTTGGTCAGCCTGCTCGAGCAGGAGCCCGGGCTGGCCGTGTCCGTCCTGCGCAAGGCGGGCGTCGAGGTCGGCGGCCTGAAGCAGCGCGCCGAGCAGGAGCTGGGACGCCTGCCCAAGGTGGCGGGTGTCTCCGGCGGGCCCGAGCAGGTCTCTCTGTCAGGGGGCCTCAATCGACTGCTCGCCCGCGCCGAGGACGAGGCCAAGCGCTTCAAGGACGACTTCATCTCCATCGAGCACGTGCTGCTGGCGCTGACGGACGACGGCGGCACGACGGGTCGATTGCTGAAGGAGTTCGGCGTCACGCGCCAGCGGCTGATGAGCGCTCTGCAAGAGGTGCGCGGCCATCAGCGCGTCACATCGCAGAACCCGGAGGCGACCTACGAAGCCCTGGAGCGCTACGGCCGCGAGCTGACCCAGCTGGCGACGCGCGGCAAGCTCGATCCGGTCATCGGCCGTGACGAGGAGATTCGCCGCGTCGTGCAGGTGCTGTCGCGCCGCA
>JACOUH010000329.1 GCA_016177925.1 Planctomycetota bacterium
AACCCCGTGACGCCGCAGGACGTGGCGGCCACGATCTATCACTGCCTGGGCATCGACCCCGAAACGCGCCTGCCCGATCGCCAGGGCCGGCCGGTCGAGGTCGGCAGCGGCGGCAAACCGATCCTGGCCCTCCTCGCGTGAGGAGTCGGTGGGGCCTGATCGTGGGGCAGGCTTCCGGGGGAGGCAGAAAAAAGGGGACATTCATCATTTTGAGGGACGAAAATGATGAATGTCCCCTTTTTTCGGGGAGGCGAAGAATGCGCGTTGCGATCGGTTGCTTGACCGTTCTGTGCGGGCTCGCTGGAATCAACGGGAGCCTCGCCGCGGACGAACCGCCACCCTCTGAAGCCATCACGATCCTGCACGACATCCGGTATCGGGAAGGTTCGAGCAAACAATGGCGGTTGGACCTGGCCTTCAAGAAAAACCTGCGCGGCAAACCGCGGCCTGGCATCGTCGTGATTCACGGAGGCGGCTGGATTGAAGGGGATAAATCCAGCTTTGCCTCGCGGAAACATGGGGTTCCCGGCAACATCGAAGACTTTGCCAGGCTGGGCTTCGTCGCCGCGACGATCAATTATCGCCTGGCAGGCGAGGCGCCCTTCCCGGCCGCCCTGGAAGACTGCAAGTGTGCCGTGCGCTGGTTGCGGGCGCATGCCAGGGAGTACAACCTCGATCCGAAGCACATCGGCGCGTACGGCAACTCGGCGGGCGGTCACCTGGCTCTCCTGCTGGGCATGGTCGGCAAGGAAGCGAAGCTCGAAGGGGATGGCCCGCATCAAGGCGAATCAAGCCTCGTGCAAGCGGTGGTCAGCGACAGCGGCCCGATCGATCTGCTTGCCCAGGATCAGCACGGCCGATTGAGACGTGTGGTCCGTCAGTTCATGGGCGGGCCCCCGGAAGGAGAGCGGGTGGCCTCGTACAAGAAAGCGTCGCCCCTCCATCAAATCAGTCGGGACACGCCGCCGCTGCTGCTGCTCTACGGGGGAGCCGATGACCAGGTGCCGGTCGAGACGGCGGATCAATTCGTGGTGGCCCTGGGCCGAGCCGGCCTGAAGGACGTGAGTTACTATCGTCTGGCCTACATCTATCACTGCCCCCACTCGCTCGTGCGCATTTCCAGTCTGCAGCCGGTCGTCAACGACTTCTTCCTCCGCACGCTCCTGTACCCGGACACGGCCGAGAAGATCATTCGACGCGTCGACGCGCGGTAGGTCCCGTGAGAGCAGAAGTTGTCTTCGGTTACGGTGGAGCCGCCACGTTCCCACAAAGCCGCGGCAATGAGTCGGGCGACCGCGAGGTCCTCACCGTCTTGGGCGGGTGCTTCGTGGCCGGGGCTGAGTCCGCGAAGCCCCGGAACATACCGGGGCTTCGCGGACTCAGCCCCGGCCACGAACGCGACGACTTCCCGAGCCTGGCTCTCCGGCGATCCTCCCTCGTGGCGGATATGACCTATGCTTGGGGAAAGCGACCCTTGAGCGGAAACGACCTCCGTATCGCTGTCGCACTCCCCGAGATCAGCGCGTGTCCTCATCATCGACCCTCGTCCCGACCATGCCGCCCCGAACCGCTGCGTCGCCCGCCGGTGCAACAATGCCGGCCGCATGCTTCCCGGTGCTGGCGGTCGCCCTGCTGGTTGGGGTCTACGTCATTCCGCTGCTCGCCGTACTGCGGCCCGCGCTCGACTGGGACCTGTGGTGGCACCTCCGCACCGGGCAGTGGGTCGGCGAGCACGGACACGTTCCCTCGAACGATCCTTTCTCCGCCTATGGGGCGGAGCGATCGTGGGTTGCCTACAGTTGGTTCTTCGAGATCGTGGTGTATGGCATCTACAGCCGCCTGGGCCTGACCGGAGTGGTGCTTTTCCGAGCGGCAATGGCGCTGGCTGTCGTGGCGGCCTTTCACCGGCTGGTCGCCCGGCGCGAGCGGCGCTTCCTCGTCTCGACCCTTCTGGCCGGTGTCGCGGCGCTGGCACTCGTCCCTCTGCTGAACGAGAGACCGTGGCTGTTCACGATCCTGTTCACGACGCTCACACTCGACGTCCTCCTCGACCTGCGCGAAGGGCGACGGAGCCCGATGTTCTGGTTGCTTCCCTTCTTCTATCTGCTATGGGCGAACCTGCACATCCAGTTCGTCTACGGGTTCCTGGTGCTCGGGATCGGCTGTGCGGCGCCACTCCTCGACCGGCTGCTTGGATGGCCGAAGGCCGGGGCCCGCACCGGATGGCAGCTCGCCGGACTGTCGGCGGCCTGTGGGCTGGCGACCCTCGTCAACCCGTACGGTCTTCGACTTTACGGAGTGGTGATTGAGTATGCGACCCAGTCGCTGCCCTTCCGCGTGGTGGCGGAGCTGACCGCCCTCGACTTCCGCGAGGGGCGCGGCTGGCTGGTCCTGGGGCTGGCGCTGGCAACGGCATTCGCCCTGGGGCGGCGTCAGTGTCTGTCGAGCTTCGAGCTGCTGCTGTTCGCCGGCAGCGCCGTCCTCTGTTTCCGCGCTCGCCGCGATCTCTGGCTCGTTGTCCTGTCGGCGCTGGTGATCCTGCCCGCCGTGGTCCCAGGCCGCGCCGGCCCCGTGATCTTGGGCCGGCGGCACGTCGCGCTGACGGCGGTCCTCGTGCTCGGGATCGGGCTAGGGATTGCCTGGGCGCGAGGGCTGAGCGAGGCGAGGCTGCGCGAGGGCGAGGCAAGCGTGTTCCCGACGCGGGCATGCGAGGCGGTGCAGCGGCGCGGCTACCGCGGGCCACTGTACAACTCGTTCGACTGGGGCGGCTACCTGATCTGGCGTCTGCCGGACCTGCCGGTATCGATCGACGGCCGCACTAACCTCCACGGCGAGGAGCGCATCCAACGGGCGCTGGACACCTGGGCGGGGCGCAAGGGGTGGAGCGCCGACGTGGAGCTGGCAACGGCCCACCTCGTCATCGCCGAAGCGTCGGCGCCGTTGGCGTCGCTCCTTCGGACGGATGGCCGGTTCGAGTTGGTCTACGAGGATGAACAGGCGGTGGTCTTCGTCCGCCCGTAGGACGGATTTCCAATCCGTCCGTGCGTGAAGCCGGGACGGTTTGAAAAACCGTCCTACGGGGTGGACGTGGGCAGGGCCGCCTTGACGATGTCGAGGAAGTCATTCGCCTTCAGGCTGGCGCCACCGATGAGCCCGCCATCGACCTCGGGCTCGGCGAACAGGCTCGCCGCGTTGCCTGGGTTGACACTGCCTCCGTACAGGATGGTTAGCGCTCGGGCGGCTACATCGCCGAATGCCGCCGCGGCCCGGCGGCGCAGGAAGGCATGGGCCTGCTCAGCCTGCTCCGGCGTCGCGTGGCGGCCTGTGCCGATCGCCCAGACCGGCTCGTAGGCGAACACCAGTTGCGGCACCTTGTCGGGCGGCAGGCCCGCCAGGCTGCCGCTGAACTGCCGGTCGAGCACCTGCTCGGTCTTGTTGGCCTCGCGCTCCGGCAGCGTCTCGCCGAAGCAGAGAATGACGCGCAGGCCGACCTCGACGGCACAGCGGACCTTCCGACTGATGAGTTCGTCCGTCTCGCCGAGCTTGTGGCGGCGCTCACTGTGGCCGAGGATGACGTAGTCGCAGCCCATGTCGCGCAGCATCCGCGGGCTGACCTCGCCCGTGAAGGCCCCCTCCAACTCATGAAAACAGTTCTGCGCCCCCAGCGCGACCGGACTTCTCTCGAGGGCTGCAGCGACGAGACCAAGGAACGGAAACGGCGGGCAAACGAGGACACCGCCCCGGCCGGCAGTCCCGGCCACCCCGTGTGCCACCGCCCGGGCGAGTTCCGCGGCCGACTGCGGCGTGGTGAACATCTTCCAGTTGCCCGCGACCAGCTTCTTCCGGCCGCCTGCCGCGGAGTGGATTGTTGACATGATTCGGTCCCCTGCCCAGGGCCGTGTTCGGCCGACCGCGCCGGACATCCACAGGGACAACAGAGGCGATCCACACCCCGGCGTCCCCCCTTCCTGTGTATGAAATTGATCGGCGGCGGGCGAGCCGAGAGCGTGAGCGACCGAGGCGAGCCGGGAGCGTCAGCGACCGGGGGCCCGGTTCTACGGTCGCAGTGTGCCATGCTTTCGCGGCCCGCGCAGGCCCCCCGTTGTGCCGCGGGGCCGCGAAGGGCCGCGAAAGCATGCCACCCAGAAACTTACTCCCCCTCTCGCGGGCAGCTAGTTAGTGGCCCTCACTTCCCCGACTTCCCCACTTCGAGTTGCTCGAAAGTGAGATTGATGATCGGATACTTTTTCCAATCCTTATAGTCGTAATGCCACCATTCGTCGCTGTAGACGGTGAAGTCTTCCGCCTCCATTGAACGCCGCAGCAACTCGCGGTGCCAGCGCTGGAGCGACGTCCCGCCCAGGTAGTCCGCGTACGAACGGTCGGACATCTCGTCGTAGCCGCCCGGCATCTCGACTGCCTTGCCCGTCTTCAAATCGTACAGCGTCAGGTCGACGGCGCAGCCGCGGTTGTGCCGCGAACCCTCCACCGGGTTGGCGACGAAATTGTGGAACCGCTCCGGCGTCGCGTCCCAGAATATCTTCGTCACGTACCACGGCCGATAGCCGTCATGGACCATCAGCCCGTAGCCCTTCTCTTTCAGCTTCTTGTGGACGCGCACCAGCGCCTCCGCCGCGGGCCGCTGCAAGAACGCTCGCGCCGACCTGTACAAGGGCGCGCCAAGGAAGTTGTCCGTCGAGGCGTAGCGCACATCGAGCTTGATCGTGGCGTCGAGCTTTGTTAGCTCCACGAGGTCCGGTTTGTTGAATTCTCCTCTCTCGCCGGGCGGCTTGACGGCGAGGGCCTCGTTGCGGAGTTCCTCGACCGGCCGGCGCGGCTGGAGGCGGAAGGTCCGGCCGTCCTCGCCTACACGACGCCGTGCGAAGACCACGCTCGCCGCCTCCACCTGCGTCGCCCGGCCGCGCCGGTCGCGGGTGAAGATCAGCTTTTCGCCGTGGTACAGGCCGAAGTCGGGGAACTGGTAGACGTCGTCGGATTCCTCCTCCAGCGGATAGAGGTACACCCACTCGATCAGTGCATGCAGCTTGCCGTCCTTCTCCAGGATGTACAGCGTGTTGTGGTCCCAACCGTACTCGCCGATCAGCCCGGCCCACTTCGCCGGCGGCGGGTCGGGCTTCTTGTCCGCCAGGCGCTCATAGGCCCGCTTCCCGAGCCGCAGTTTCTCGCCCTCGGGCTTCAGCCGGATGCCGACGCCCATCGGATCATCGGTCACGTAGCCATCGCCCTGCTTCCGCACCGCGTAGCGCATCCCTGGATTTGCCGGGAGGATGAACAGGCGGCCGGCACTCTCACGGACATCGAGGCGGCGGTCGTCGGAACGGTAGTGCCCCGTCAGACGGAGGGCCTCGTCGCGGTCGATGGGCGCCGTGCGCTCGATCTTCGGCAGCGGCTTCTTCTGGCGCACCGCGAGCATGTGATCCAATGCCAGGTCGGCAATGTGCGTCATCAGTCCGTTGGCCACGTCGCGCGAGGTCACCACCACGACGCCGAGTTTCTCATCGGGCAGGGCAGACAGGTCGGTGGCGAAGCCGTAGATCGCCCCGCCGTGGCCGATGCGACGCTTGTCGTGGAACTCCTCGAGGTGGAAGCCGATGCCGAAACCGTCCTTGTCGCCCTTCTTGGCGAACTGCGGCTTCCACATTGCCTCGAGTGTCTCCTTTTTCAGCAGACGTTCCGTCGACCCCATCCCGTCGTTGAAGAGGATGCGGAGGAAGCGAGCCAGGTCAAGGATCGTCGAGTACATGCTGCCGGCGGGCGCCATGCCCAACTCGAACGTCGGGGCCGGAAACTCGCGGCCCGGGTAGGTCCACATGACCGCCGCTGCCAGGTCCTTCTTCAGTTCAGCAGTCGCCTCGAAGGCGCTGTGCCGCATGCCGAGCGGCTCCAGCAACGTCTCCTTGAGATAGGAGACAAAAGGCCTCTTCTGCGTCTTTTCGAGGACGTAGCCGACCGTGGCGATGGCGGCGTTGGAGTACTTGATGCGGCTCTCCGGCGGGTAAACGAGCTTGGTGTGGTTGAGACTGGCGACGGTCTGGGCGAGGCTCGGGCCGGTCGGGTCGAAGTAGTTGCCGACCGGCGACTCGCGGACCAGGCCGGAGCGGTGCGTCATCAGCTGACGAAGGGTGATCGCCTTGTCGAACGGATTGGCGGGTTTGAACTCGGGCAGATACTTCGTCACCGGAGCGTCGAGGTCGAGCTTGCCCTGCTCGACCAGGCGCATGACCGCAATGTCGGTGAACAGCTTCGACACCGAGCCGACGCGGTAGACCGTCTCGGCGGTGGCAGGCTTCTTCGCCTTCAGATCGGCGACCCCGAAGCCGCGTGCCCAGACGATATGCTTGCCGTCGACCAGGGCGATCGAGAGAGCAGGCAGGCGCTTGTCGCGGACCTGCTCGGCGATGTACTCTTCCAGCGCCTGCACGGCGACCCGGTATTCCATCGGGGGGTCGACCCCGGCGGCAGCGCGGGCGTTCGGAGATGCCGCAGTGAGCAGCAGGATGAGCGGGACGGCCGCGAGGGACAGGGAGACACGTCGCATGAGAGACTCCAGGCGGAAAGGAGATCGGCGGCGTTCGTCCCGGGCAGTGTAGCTCCCCGTCAGTGCGGCGACGAGCAGAATTGACGGAGCGGAGCTTCCAAGGTTAGCCGCGAGCCGCTGGCGAGCGCGGGCGTCGCGCTCGCCAGCGCCTCGCGGCTGACCGGAAGTTGTTTTCGGAAGACGCGGATGCCTACGAGGGGGGCTCAGCCGTTGACCCACTCGGCGAACTCACCGACGCCGAGACGGCAACAGAGCTGGTCGAATGCCTCGGCGTGTTCCGGGTCGGTGCTGTGCAGATGTTCGGCTTCGGTGATCAGCTTCAGGCTGTCGTCGCGGACCACCCCGGCGCGGCGCAGCACGCGCTCGAACGGCCGCAGGTCGGCGCCATAAACGACCAAGAGCTTGTGCTCGTCGAATTGCACCTCGACCGGCTGGCCGCGGGCGATGATTGCCACACCGGTGCAGCCGTCATTGAGAAGAAGGTCTTCAAAGTCGTAAAAATGGCTCATCGCCACCGGCAGGTCGACCTCCTCGCGGACGAGGTCGCGGTGCTCGCCATCTTCGGCATTATGGCTGGTTTCGAGCACGACGTCGACGATGTCGCCCAGCGGCGGCAGCAGGTCGAGGAAAACGTCGAACAGGTTCTCGGCGGAAACCGCCGCCGCCAGGACGGGGATCTTCAGCTCGGCCCTGGCATCGTGGTAGGTGTCGCGGCGGTAGCCCTGACGCGGCACGACGAGAAGGTCAGGCGATGGGCGGACGGCGCCAGTTAGGCGGAAGTCCCCGTAGCGGTCGACCAGCAGATGGGCGGCAAGCTTGTCGTGGGTCACGGATCACCTTGCGCGGGCGCGGCCGGGGAAGCGGGAAGATCAGAGGGAGTGGCGCCGTGGTGGGTGGTGGCTGATCCCTCCTGCTGAACTCTAGCTCGTGAATCCCGGCGGGGCCAACCAGCCTGCTCAATTCTACCGGCCGGGCAAGGGGCGGCCGCTCTTTTCGGAGGGAATGAGCCGGCGAGGTCGGACGCAGATCCTTTTCCCCCTCGTCTCGGTTCATTTTCACGCCGAGCCCCTGCTGTCGGGTCACGGCGGGGGCAAATGGCGTTGGCTGGACCGGCGGAGCGGGTATGATGGAGGGCATTGTGAACCTGGCCCGGACGAGTCCCCTCGGCGCGTCACGCCGTGACCCGCCTACGAATACGGAGAAGCGGACCATGCGGAGCTGGAAGGCATGCTGTCTGGCCGTGATCCTGTGCGCTGGTGCTATCCGGGCGGAGGAACAGCAGGGCAAGCTCACCGAGGACGTCTGGGAGGCGGCCCACCTCGAGGGCGCACGCTCCGGCTACTTCCGCACCACCGTCCACGAGATCGACCGCGACGGCCAGAAGTTGCTCCGCACCAACCAGGCGTTGAACCTCACCGTCCGCCGCTATGGCGAAACGGTGCAGCTCCGCATGGAGAGCGGCACCGACGAAACCAAGGATGGCAAGGTCGTTGGTGTCTCGATGAAGATCCCCCAGCCTGGCGGCGCCCTCGTCCTGACCGGGAAGCTCGAGGACGGCAAGATGCACGTCGACATTCCCAGCCAGCGCATCAAGCGGCAACTGCCCTGGGACGACAAGGTGATCGGTCAGTACGCCCAGGAGCGCCTGTTCCAGAAGAACAAGGCGAAGCCCGGCAATCGCTTCACTTTCAAGAGTTTCGAGCCGACCATCAATGCCGTCGTCACCGTGCGAGTTGCCGTCCACGACGAGGAGGACGTCGACCTTGTTGGCGTGAAGAAGCGGCTGGTGCGGGCGACGCTCGTCTCTGACCGGGTCGAGGTGCCGGGCGTCAGCCTGCAGTTGCCGCCGATGACGGTCTGGCTCGGCAAGGACAGCCTGCCCGTCGCGCGGCAGGTCGAGATCGACGGCATTGGCAAGATCATGCTGACGCGCACGACGCGCGCCCGCGCCCAGGCGCCCATCGACACAGCCCGCCTGCCTGACATCGGCCTGAAGACCCTCCTCCCCCTCAATCGCCGCATTTCCCGTGCCTACGCCACCACCGCGGTCGTTTACCGCGTCACCGTCAACGACGACTCGCCGGAGACGGCCTTGGCGAGGGACGGCCGACAGGAGGTCAAGAACGTCGAGGGCAAGACGTTCGAGCTACACGTCACGGCGCGCCGCATGCCGGAAGACGGGAAAGAAGAGAAGGTGGGAAAGGAGTTCCTTGCGAGCTGCTACTACCTGAATAGCGATGACGTCAAGGTAAAGGAATTTGCAAAGAAGGCTGTCGGTGATGCGGACGGCGATTGGGACCGGGCCCGCCGTGTGGCGCACTGGGTCCACGACAACATGCACACGGACGCCAGCGTGCCGTTTGCGCCGGCGGGGCAGGTGGCACGGCAGTTGCGGGGCGATTGCCGCCAGCACGCGATGCTGGCGGCGGCGATGTGCCGCGCCGTCGGAGTGCCGTCGCGCACCGCCGTCGGCCTGGTCTACGTCGAGGATCGGCTGAGGCGGCCAGTGCTCGGCTTCCACATGTGGTTTGAAGTATTTGTGAAGGGGCAGTGGCTGGCGCTGGACGCGATCTTCGGTCCGGACGGCATCGGCGCCACGCACATCAAGATCGCCGACCACAGCTGGTACGACACCCAGTCGCTGACGCCGCTCTTGCCGGTTACGCGCGTGCTTGGCAAGATGAGGATCGAAGTGGTACAAGTTGAGTCGCAGCGGTAAGGAGCTTTTGGCGAGCGGGGGGGGTGAACCCCCCGGT
>JACOUH010000073.1 GCA_016177925.1 Planctomycetota bacterium
CAGCGGCCCCCTCGCGCTTGCACAACTCGATGGCCGCGGCGACCACGTGCGGGCGTGTGTTGATGACCTTGTAGCGGTGGTATTCGACGAGGTTCGGCTTGAGGACGACGCGCTTGCCCTTGAGCGGCACCTTGTCGCGGAAGGCCTCGTACTGCCGGCGGACCACGTCGGCGAGGTCGGCATTGTAGTCGGCCACCGGGGCGACGTGGACCTGCGTCTGCGGCGGGACCTGGCGCAGAGCGCCGACAGCACGGGCGGCCACTCCTTGCAGGGCGGATCGGAAACGTTCGCCCAGCGAGCGCCGCTTCCGCCGCGGCGCTTCCAGCGGGGGGGGAGATGCGGCGGCGACGTCCTTCATGACGAACGGATTGTTGTGCTCGGCGGCGAGGGCGAGGGCGGTCAGGGCCTCGCGAAGCGGATTGGGTCGCAAGTACGGCGTCTGCGGCCGAGCCTGGTGAGCAGCGACGATGCGCTGGTCCAGCCGTGTCAGGGTTTCGAGGATGCCGGGCTGATCGCGATAGGCGGTCAGCGCCAGACGGGCCCAGCACAGGTGTTCGAGGTCGTCCCCGAGAGAATCCTCGCGCTGCAGATAGCGGAGCGAGGCCGCCACACGCGGTTCGTCCGCGTGGCCTTGCAAAGCGAGGAGTGTGATGGCGGTCGGGCCGGGAACAGGCTCGAGCGGTTTGCCGAGGATGTGGCGGTTGCCGTAGTTGATGCCACCCTCATCGAAGGTGCGGTCGAGCAGCAGCCGCAGTCCCTCGCGGACGCGCTCGTGTTCGCCGTGGCCGGCGCGGCGCAGGGCGAGGCACGCCCACGCGGTCGGCTCGACCCAGGAAAAGTTGCCGTCCGCCCACGGCCAGCCGGTCAGCTTCAGATCAATATCGTGGATCTCGTCGCCGCGATCTTTTTCGGGAACGCGGCCTCGCAGCCGCAGCAGCGCTCCCGCGGTCCGACTCGTTTCCTCCACCTTCGCTCCGAAAACACTCTGGACGAACAGCACCAGGGCGGTCGGCCAGACCGCTTCCTCGCGGCCGCGCTGCAGGCGATAAGTGCCATCGCCAACGGCGCAGAACTCCAGCGCCGCCCGTGCCTTGTCAAAGACGTCGCGGTGGGCGTCCGGGCTCAGGGACAGGGCGAGCAGGCCGAGACAGGTCGGCTCGAGGTGCGCCGGCTGATCGGGAGCGTAGCCCCAGCCGCCATCGGGGTGAGCCTGGGAAGCGAGACGGTCAAGGAAGGGACCGATGTCGTGCATGAGGGGATGGCTCCAGAAACGGCGGTAGGAGGAAGACCTCCGGGAAAAGTCTAGCCCACGAACCGCCCTGACGCCGCTAACGTCCCCCTCCTTCGGATACCGTCAATGCGGAAGAATGGTCCAGCGCTCGGTACAATCAGGGGGACAGGTTTCTGCCGCAGGAGAGTGCGGATGCGACTGGTACTGACGAGCGACCTGCACGGCCATCTGCCCCAGGTGCCGCGCTGCGACGCCCTGCTGATCGCAGGCGACCTGTGTCCGATCGAGAATCACGACTGCGCCTTCCAGGCCGAGTGGCTCCGCGAGAAGTTCGTCCCCTGGTTGCAGGCCGTCCCGGCCCGGCAGAAAATCTTCATCGCCGGCAACCACGACTTCGTCTTCGCCGAGGAGCCCGACCTGCTCGACGGCATCGGCTGGCCCGGCGTTTACCTGCAGGACAGCGGCATCGTCTGGGAGGGGATTCACTTCTGGGGCTCGCCGTGGGCCAACGAACTGCCCGGCTGGGTGTTCACCGCTCCCGAGGAGGAACTGGCCGCCTACTGGGCGCTGATCCCAGCGACGACACAGGTGTTGCTGGTCCACGGCCCGCCTTTGAGTTACGGCGACGTGGTCATCGGCAGCCGCTCCGGTGACGCGCTGCATGTCGGCTCGCGCACCCTGCTGGAGGCAATCAGCTGCCTGCCGAAGCTGCGGCTGGTCGTGTTCGGACACATTCACGAGGCGACGGGCGTCTACTCACACGGCCGCGGCCGGGTCGCGCTGGTCAACGCCGCCCTCATGGACGTCTTTTACGGCCCGACGAACCCGGTCCGCGTTTTTGACCTCCGAAGCTGATCGCCGCTCTTCCGCTTGCGGCTTAGCGTTCGCGCCACCAGACTGGTGGCGCGAACGCTAAGCCGCAAGCGGAAGAACGGAGCGACTCAGCTAAAGAGTTCCTTGATCGGCTCGCCCTCGGTGATGATCCGCGAAACGTCATCGGGAATGCCGCGCAGCAGCCGTACCTTGCCGACGTCGAACAGCGTGTGCATGATCGTCGAGGTCAGGTGCCGGATCGTGTAAGGCTCCGAGGCGGGCCGTCCGCCATCGCGGCTGGACTGGCCGATCACCTGGCCCATCCGCAGCCCGCCGCCGTAGAGGAGCAGCGGCGTCAGGTCGCCCCAGTGATCGCGGCCGCCACCCTTGTTAACGCGCGGGGTGCGGCCCATCTCGCCGGTCGCGACGAGCAAGATGCGATCGCCCAGGCCGCGTGCCTCAACGTCCTCGATGAAGGTCGAAACGGCGTGGTCGAACGGCCCGCCGACGAACGGCATCCCGTCGCGGGGTGGAGCGTTGTTGACGTCGGCGTGCATGTCCCAGACGAAGTTGGTCGTGACGGTAACAAAGCCACAGCCGGCCTCGCACAGTCGTCGCGCCAGAAGCAACAACTTACCCAGGGTCCGGGCATTGTCGACGTAGAACTTGTGATTGTTCCACTTCTTGTTGATGCTGCTCGGGCTGACCAGGGGAGCGGTGTCGTAGCGAGCGACCGTCTTGGGGTCCTCCTTCGACAGGTCGAGGGCGTCAGCGGCCTTGCCGAGGATGACACGGAAGCTCTGCTCCTGGAACTTGTCCATCGCCTGCATGGTGCCGGAGGTATCGATCTGCCGGCGAACGCGATCGAGCCCCGCGAGCAGGGCACGGCGGTCCTGGAGCCGGTCGAGTGCCAGTTTCAGGCGCATGTTGTTCTGGAACTCGCTGCTCCCGCCCGGCACGAAGGGAGCGTAGGCGGCGCCGACGAGGCCGGTCGCCAGGAAGTTACCGAAGCTCGCCTGGGCCGGCTGGGCCGACGAATCGACGGCGCGGGGAAACAGGGCGGCGTTGGTCGCCATGCCCGTCAGCGGATGGTTGTTGCCGGCGACGCGAGCGTAGATCGAGCCGAGGTTGGCGTTGAGGGTAGTGCGGTGGACGACCGGCTTGATGTCGTGGTTGGCATCGCCGGCCTGGTAGGAGCGGACGATGGCGAACTTGTCGGCGTGGCGTGCCAGCTTGGTGAAGGTCCCGCCGAAGGTGACACCGGGCAGGGACGTCTTCGTCGCGCCGGTGGTGCTGCGGATGCCTTCCGGAGCGGTCATCTTGGGATCGAACGTCTCGATCTGACTGGGCCCGCCGTGCATGAACAGAAAGATGACCGATTTGTCATGAACGCCACCGGGCGTGGCGCCGGCGTGCGCCTGGGCCTCGAACAGCCACGGCAGCGACAGCCCTCCCAGCCCCAGGGCGCCGATTTTCAGGAAGTCGCGCCGGCCCCCGTTCGTGTGGTCGCCGATCGAAAGCATACTGATCCCCCCTTGTTCGGTCGCGAGGAAGGTTTCCCCGCGGCCAGACACCATGCCTGTAGATTACCCGACGAGGGGCATCGGTTCCAGCGGCTCGCGATGAAATGAGAAGACTCGGGGCAACGGGCCCGTGCATCATTGTCCCGCGGCTGCGGGATTTCGGCGGCGAACAACCCCTGTTATCCTGATGAGTTAGAGTTGAGTCAAGGGGTGGACAAGGGAGATTGCGGATGGAGATCGACCTCAACTGCGACCTCGGTGAGGGCTGTCCGTTCGACGCTGAACTGATGCCGTTAATCACGTCGGCGAACGTGGCGTGTGGCTTCCACGCTGGCGACCCCGCCACGGCGTACGCCACCCTCATCCTGGCGCGGGGGCACGGCGTGCAGGTCGGGGCGCATCCGTCGTTCAACGACCGCGAGTCGTTCGGCCGCCGCGAACTGGTCCGGTCCCCGCGGCAGATCTTTGAGGAGTGCGTCTACCAGATCGGGGCGCTGGCCGGCCTCGCCCGTGCCGCGTCCCTGGAACTGCGCTACGTCAAGCCTCATGGGGCGCTTTACAACGTGGCCTGCCGGGATGATGAATACGCGCTAGGTGTCGTTGAGGCGTGCGCGGTGTTCGGGCTGCCGGTCATGGGCTTGCCCGACTCGGATCTCGAAGCGTTGGCCCGAGGGCAGTGTGGTTTCATCGTCGAGGGCTTCGCGGACCGGCGCTATCAGCCCGACGGCTCGCTGGTGCCGCGCGACCGGCCCGACGCCTTCGTCGAGGACGCGGACGAGGCGGTGCAGCAGGCGGAGCGGCTGCTGCGCGAGGGCAGAGTCCGTACGCTCTGCGTCCACGGCGACAACCCGCAGGCGGTCGCCTTCGTCCGTGCTCTCCGCGACGCCCTGGAGAGAAAAGGGATCGCCGTCAGGAAATGGGTATGAGTGAGAGAGACACGCCGCTGTCGCGTTGCCGCGTCGTGCTGGTGCGGCCGCAGTTCGCCGCCAATGTCGGGGCGGCAGCGCGGGCGATGCGCAACATGGGGTTGTCGGACCTGGCCCTGGTGGCGCCGCACGCCGACCTGCACGACCGCCAGGCGCGTCAGCTCTCGACCCATGGCGAAGAGGTCCTCGACCGGGCCCGCAGCTGCGTCGACCTGGGCGAGGCACTGGTCGACTGCGTCGCGGTGGCGGCGACATCGGCGCGGAAGGGCGGACTGTTCCGTCGCCAGTCGGTCGGGCTACCCGAGGAGGTCGCGTCGCTGCTGGTCGAGTCCCTGGCGACGGGGCCGGTCGCCCTGGTTTTCGGTCCGGAGCGCACCGGCCTGCACGACGACGAGGTGAGCCGCTGTCATCACCTCATCCACATCCCCGCCGACCCGTCCTACCCGGCGCTCAACCTGGCACAGGCGGTCGCGATCTGCCTCTACGAGGTGCGGTGCGCCTGGTTGCGCCGGACCGAGGACAGGCCCCTGTCATTGCCGGGCCCGCCAGCTCCGTTCGCCGACCAGGAGCGGGCGTTCGAGAACCTGCGGATTGCCCTGAAAGAGATCCACTATCTCTACGGGGAGCGCGGGGCAGCGCTGATGCACGGCCTGCGTCACCTGCTGGGCCGCGCACGTCCGACGGCGATGGAGGTGCGCCTGCTGCTCGGCCTCGCTCGCCAAATCCGCTGGTTCGTCCGACACGGAAGGGAAATGACCACTGAGCAATGACGAGAACCTGTCGGGGGCCGCCGCTTGCGGCTTCGCGCGCTTGTCCTGACAGGACGGAGCGAGCGCGAAGCCGCAAGCGGCAAACCTTCCCTTGGTCATTTCGAGTTGGGCCCGATCGCGTAGAGGGCGTCGAAGCCGCGCAGGTAGATGCGGCCGCTGGAAATCACCGGCGACGCGGCGAGCTGGTCGGGCAGCCGGTTCTCGGCCAGCAGCTCGAACTTCGGCCCCGCCTTGACCACGCTCACTGTCCCGTCGCGGGCGGTCAGATAGACCTTGCCGTCGGCGTAGACTGGCGAGGCGCGATACAAAGACCGGTGCAGCTCCTCCGTGTAGTGCTGCTTGCCCGTCTTCGCGTCCAGGCACAGGAGCGCGCCCCGCTCGCTGCACAGGTAGACCAGACCCTCATGCACCAGTGGCGACGGCACGTCGGGCGTGCCCCTCGGCAGGCGCCACTGCTCTCCCTTGCTGCCTGGCATCAGCAGGCCACTGGCGTCCGGCTTGACCCCCACCACCGGGCCTCTCTTCGCCGAGGGCACGACGATCAGGTCGGGCGTCGCGACCGGCGAGGCCACGAAGCGGAAGAAATCGTCGTAGCGGTTCTTCGGGTTCAGCCCGCCGACACGCCAGATCTCCTTGCCGTCCTCCAGCCGGTGCGCAATGGCATAGTCGGCGCCGTGCGTGATCAAGTATTCGTCCTTGCCCTTGTGCCAGAGCACGGGCGAGGCGTAGGAGTGCTCGCACTCAGCCTGGGCGTCGCTCTCGCGCTTCACCTTCCAGATTTCCTTGCCGGTGGCCTTGTCCAGGGCGATCACCCACGCCCCGCCGGAGTGCATCAACGCCAGGTAGAGCCGATCAGCGTGGAGCAACGGCGTCGTGTGCATCCCGTGCCAGGTCTGGAAACGGCCGTAGCGATCCTGGGCGTTGAACTTCCACACCTCCTTGCCGTCGAGATCGAAGCAGGCGAAGTCGCCATTACCGGTGTAGGTATAAACGTGCTTGCCGTCCGTGCTGGGTGAGGGCGACGCGCCGTTGCCCTCCCTGCTCATTTTGATTCGGGCATTCTTGCCGAGTTTGCGCCTCCACAGCTCCTTGCCCTCGGTGCTGGCGCACAGGAGCACCACGTCGCCTCTGTCCTCGCTGGTCAGGAAGATGCGATTGTCCCAGAGCGAGGGCGTCGAGCCGGCCATGCCCGGCAGCGGCAGCTTCCAGGCGATGTTCTTGTCGGCGCTCCACTCGGTGGGGATGTTGGTTTCCTGGCTGGTGCCGTCGTTGCGTGGACCGCGCCACTGGGGCCAGTTCTCCGCCAGGGCGCAACGGCCGGCGGACAGCAGAAGAGACACGGCGAGCAGGGATCGACCGGCGAAGAAGACACGCATGGTGGGATCACCTCGGCGGGAAAGACGATGGCGGGCTCGGCAGGGGGCGGGCACTCCGTCCCTTCTGCTGACCTTCTCTGTACCAGGGTGCGTAATGGAAGTCCAGGGAGTGCCCTGGCAGCCGGCTATTTCGAGATGGTGGTGCTGGTTTCCTGCAGGAGGGGGCCGGCCGTCAACTCTTTCGCCGTGATCTCGACGCGGAAGCGAACGTCCCCCTCCTCCTTCGCCGTTACGACGACCTCGTAGGTCTTTTCGTTGCCCTGCCCCGGCTTCAGAAGGATCGGCTCGAAGGTGAGTGTATTGCCTTCCGTGGTGAACGATGCCGGCCCACGGGCGCTGTCGACCTTCATCTGGGCCGGCACCTTCACCTTCACCCGCACGTCCGTCACGTCGGCCGTTCCCGTGTTCGTCAACGTGATGGTGTACTTGCCCTGCTGTTCGACTGCGAGCGGGTCCTTCTTGGCGATGGTCGCCGTCAGCCCCGCCACGCCCTCGAACACAGTCTTTACCTCCGCGCTGACCTCGGACACCCCGTTGGCCGTCGCCTTCGCCTTGTTGACGACCTCTTCTCCGGGCGGGGCCTTCTTCAACTCCAGCCGCAGTGTGCGCCGCGCCCTGGCCTCGAGAGTGCCGAGCATCCAGCGCACCTCCTCGCCGCCGTGCAGGACTCCGCCCTCGCTGGCCGCGTAGAAGGTGGTCCCGCTCGGGATCGGGTTGCGGATTACGACGTTGACCGCAGGACCGCTGCCGGCGTTGCTCACGGTCAGGTCGTACGCTGCGGGACGGTCGACGTAGGAACGCTCCGGCCCTGTCATCTTCAGTTCCAGTTTCGGAGCGACGACAGTCACACGCGCCCAGGCCTGCTCCACGACACCGCCCGCCGCCCGAATGGCCGTCTGGTTGATGAACGTGCCTTCCTTCTTGGCAATCGCCCGGTACTCGATGACGCGCGGCTGACCCGGCGTGAGGGTGCCAAGGTTCCACGTCAGCAACTTGGTGCCGGGGGCGATCCCTTCGCCCTCCTTGCGTTCTTTCGGGGGCTCCGAGGAGGTGGGGCCTTCCGGGTCGTACTCGAGGTCCGCGGGCAGGATGTCGGTCATCACCACCTCGGTCAGCGGAGCGTTGCTGGTGTTGGCCACCTCGATGCGGAAGGGGATCGCCTCATAGAGGGCCACCTGGGGAGGTGCCGTCTTGCGCACCCGCAGCAGTGGCCCGGCAGGTACCGGCATGATGGGAGAGGCCGGCGCGGTCTGACCGATGCGGGTCGTGACGCACTCGCCGTGCTCGAACTGGACGCGGGCGCAGTTGGTGACGTCGCCGGGGCCGGTCGGCCGCAGCACCAGGACAATCTCGCGGCAGGCGCAGGGCGGCAGGGTGTTGAGGCGCCAGAGCAGATCCGGCTCCCGCGCTGCCGGTTCCGGCGTGGCCCGGACGAAGGCGGCGTTGGCCGGCAGGGGATTGCGGACGAGGACGTGATGGGCCGCGGCGCGCGAGCGGTTCGTCACGCAGATGCGGTATTCCAGTTCCTGCCCCGGAGCGGCCGTCGCGGCGACGCGTACTCGGATGGCGACCGTGGGCGTCGGCGGGTCGAGCGGGTTGACGGTCACGACGGAGGGGCCGGCCTCGGGCGGCGGAGCGCCGACCAGCGGCGGCTCGGGCGTCGGGCGGACAATCTGCGCGGTGCGGGCTGGCGTCGACTTCTCCGAGGCGCAGCCGGGTCTCGGGAACGTGCCAAGGGTCAGCCCAAGGCAGAGCACCAGCAGCATTGGCGCCGAGTTCGTACACATCCCCGCCGTCTCCCCGCTTTGCACCTCTCTACAATTCTCCCCGTTCTTGGCGCAGTTGTCTCGGCAAGGAACGCCGGCAGGGCGACAGGATTCGTTTCGTCACACGGCACAATCCGTGTGGTCGTTACGTCGGGCCCATCGTAGTCCTTTCGCTCCGCGAGAGGTGGGGTCTCCTCCTCTTGCGGAGCGAGAGGACTACGATGGGCCTGCTTGACAGCCTTCGCTGGCTTCCCTAGACTTCGCAAATCTCGCGCGAGCCCAAGGGCTACTCAAGATTCGGAACCTGCCGGCGAATTACCGGCCGGGAAACGTGTCCTTACCCTCTTACCCCTCTCCTGTCACTACCTACTGAAGAGGTCGAAGCATGTTCCACCGTCCGACTGTCCTGCTGGCCGCGCTGGCGTGCGCGGCACTGGCTGCGCCGTCGCCCGCTGCCGAAAAATCGATCGTCTCGGTTGCCCACATCAAGCTCGCCGGCGACCTCGACGAGACGCCGGTCGCCGCCGATCCGCTGTTCGGCATCAGCCCCGAGAACTTCAAGGCCAAGCTCGACCGCATCAAGAAGGCCCAGAAAGACGGCAAGATCCAGGGCCTCTACCTGACCATCGACGACCCCAAGCTTGGCTGGGGCAAGCTCGACGAGCTGCGCAAAGCCATCCACGACTTCCGCAAGGCCGGTAAGAAGGCGTTCGCCTATCTGGAGGCCGGCAGCTCGCGTGACTACCTGATCGCCCTGGCTTGCGATGAGGTCTACCTGCCCGAGTCGGGCTGGCTCATGCTGACGGGCATCCGTGTCGAGGCGATTTTCTTCAAGGACCTCTTCGACAAGATCGGCGTCAAGGCCGACATGCTGCAAATGGGCGCCTTCAAAGGAGCCGCCGAGCCGTTCACGCGCAACAAGCTGAGCCCCGAGAACCGCCAGCAACTCGAGAGCATCCTCGACGACCACTACGATCACGACATCGTCGGCCGTATTGTCGCCTCGCGCAAGAAGAACCCATTCACCTCCGAGAAGGTCAAGAAGCTCATCGACCGCGGCCCGTTCACAGCGAAACAGGCGGTCAAGGAAGGGCTCATCGACGGCCTCGCCTACCCCGATGGCGTCGAGGCCGCCCTCCAGCGCTTGCTCGACGCCAACAAGGTCAAGGTCGTCAAGGACTACGCCAAGGCCAAGGCGGAGGACATCGACCTGGGCAATCCATTCACGTTGCTGAGGCAGCTGCTCAAGCCGTCGCTGCCGAAGCTATCGCGCGGGCCGAAGGTGGCGGTCATCTACGCCGTTGGCGCGATCACGACGGGCAAGGGTGGCCGCGGTTTGCTCAGCGGCGAGATTGTCGGCTCGACGACGATGGTCGAGGCGATCCGCAAGGCCGAGGAGGACAGCAGCGTCAAAGCGATCGTCCTGCGCGTCGACAGCCCCGGCGGCTCGGCGCTGGCCAGCGACCTGATCTGGAACGAGTTGCGCCGTTGCAAGAAGCCGGTCGTGGCAAGCATGTCGGACGTGGCGGCCTCGGGCGGCTACTACATCAGCATGGCCGCCGGCAAGATCTACGCCGACCCCGGCACACTGACCGGCTCGATTGGCGTCGTCGGCGGCAAGCTAACCCTGGGCGGGCTGATGGACAACGTCGGCATCCGGACGGAGGTGATCAAGCGCGGCGCCCACGCCGGCATCCTGTCGACCGATCGGCCGTTCAGCGCCAGCGAGCGCGAGACGTTCACGAACCTGATGCGCGATGTCTACGACCAGTTCTTGACCAAGGCGCTGGAGGGCCGCAAGAAGGCGGGCCAGAAGATGACCCGTGCCGAGCTGGAGAAGCTGGCCGGCGGCCACGTCTGGACCGGCCGGCAGGCCAAGGCGAACGGTCTGATCGACGAACTGGGCTCGCTCGAGGACGCCGTTGCCGATGCCTGGAAACAGGCGAAGATGCCGGCGACGGTCGAGCCGGAGCTGCTGATCCTGCCACGGCCGAAGGCCCTGCTCGACTCGCTCGTGGAGAGCCTCAGTGAGACGAGAGTGCCCCTGTCACAAATTCGTGATCTGCCCTTGCTGCGTGAGATGAACCAAACGGTCGGCTCGGTGGAGGGCCTGCTGCGACTGCGCGGCGAGCCCGTCTGGCTCGTGCTGCCCTACGGGCTGAAGATCCACTGAGCGATTTTCTTCCCTGGCGAGCGGGGGGTGTGAACCCCCCGGTACTTCGACTTACCGGGGGGTTTACACCCCCCGCTCGCCCAGAACGCGGAGTTCGGAATGGCGAAGCACCGACCGGAGCCCGAGCTGCCGCCGTGCTACGCCCTGGTGTTGCCCGGCCTGGAGGAGATCGCCGCCGAGGAGATCACGCAGGACCTCGGCGGCGACATCCGCAAGAGCGGGCGCGGCCTCATCGTCTTCCGCGTTGGGGCCATCGACCACGATGTCCTCCGCCTGCGGACCACGGAGGACGTTTTTCTGTACGCCTGGGGGACGGACCAGCTCACCTATCGTGCCATCGACCTGGACAGCATCCAGCGCTGGACGGCCCGCGAGCCGGATTGGGATCGTCTGCTGAAGTTGCACCACGCCGTGCGACCACGGCCCAAGGGCCGGCCGACCTATCGGCTGGTGACCCAGATGAGCGGCAAGCACGGCTACCTGCGCAAGCATGCCCATGAGGCCCTCGCCAAGGGCCTGGCCGGCAAGCTGCCGGCGAGCTGGCGTCACGCCGAGGAGAACGCGTCCGTCGAAGTGTGGCTGACGATCCAGGGCAACACAGCGGTCTGCGGGGTGCGCCTCTCCGACCGCACCATGCGGCACCGCACCTGGAAGGTCGAACACCTGCCGGCGTCGCTGCGGCCGACGCTGGCGGCCGCGATGGTGCGCCTCGCCGGCACCGGCCCTGCCCACGTCGTCGTCGATCCGATGTGCGGCGCCGGCACTCTTCTTGGCGAACAACGCGAGGCGCTGCGACCGTATCAGCGCCAGGGCGTCTGCTTGCTCGGCGGCGACGTCGACCGCAACGCTGTGCGAGCCGCGGGCATCAATCTGCGCCGCCTGGGGCCTAAACGCTGCGTCCTCTGGCCGGAGGCAGACGAGGGAGATGCCGCGACGCCGGTGCTGCTTGCCCGCTGGGACGCCACGCGGTTGCCGCTGGACGATGCCTCGGTCGACCGCATCCTGTCGAATCCCCCGTTCGGCAAGCAACTCGGCGAGCTGGGAGACATCGGCCCACTGTACCGGCGAATGGCCCGCGAGTACGACCGCGTCCTGCGACCGGGCGGCCGGGTGGTCTTGCTGGTGGGCGACCTGCCGTCGTTGCGTGACGCGGTGCGGCGGGTCGCCTGGAAGGCGCAGCGGCAAGTTTCGGTGCGGGTGCTGGGGCAGCCTGCGGTCATCAACGTCTGGCGAAAGCCGGAGCAATAAGCTACGATGCGGGAAGTTGTCCGAGTTCGCAGGGGTCAGGGGTCAGAAAAGACAGAGGCTCTGCTTCCCTGACCCCTGACCCCCTGTCTTCGGAGAGGCCTTCAGCCATGGCCGTTGTCAAGATCGATTGTCCCGAGTGCGGCGCGACCCTCAAGCCGGCCAAGCCGCTGACGCCTGGCAAGAAAGTGCGCTGCCCGAAGTGTGACAACGTCTTCGTCGTCCCGGGCGCGGAGGATGAGGAAGAGCAGGAGGCCCCCGCGCGCAAGGCCAAGACAGCGGCTGGCAAGGCGAGCCGCAAGCCGGCCCCCGCCGAGGAGCCCGCCCCACCGCCCCCGGCGAAGGCCGTCGAGGACGAGGACGAGGGCGGCATCTACGGCGTGATTCAGCAACCCGGCGAAGAGAAAGAAGAGGAGGACCGCAAGCCGAAGGTCGAGTACGCCCCCGACCTGTCCGTCAAGAATCCGCGCGGGCCGGCGACGGCGGCCGTGGCCGTGCCCTCCAACGGCATCCTGGGGTTCGGTGCCCTGCTGGCCCTGCTCAGCGTCGGGACCCTGTGCGTGGACCTGTGGCCCTTCCTGTTCACCAAGTGGAGTTCCGGCGTCCTCCCCTCCGAGGCGAAGAAGAAGTACGAGAAAGAACATCGAAAAAGTGGGTCGCAGGAGAGGCAATCCGGCAGGAGGCAAGAGCAGACCAGCTTCGTCGACGAGGACCAGGTGATGCTGGAGCTGCAGAGGGACCCGGACAAGCTCGCCAAGTGGGAGGACATGGTCGAGGACGACCGGATCACGCGCATCATCGTCGCCTGCTGCTGCGTCGCCGCCCTTATTTACTTCGTGGTGATGGCGTACGCAGGGGTCCAGCTGCAGAACCTCGAATCCGTGCGGTGGTCGTGGACCGCCTGCATCATGGCCATGATCTGTATTGCCGGGTTCCCGCTGGGAGCGTGGGGGTACTTGTCCAACGAGGACAACAGCACGTTCACTGCCTTCGGCACCTTCTTGCTGGGTGTTATTACCGGCGCCACCTTCCCCTTCGGCCTGTGGAGCCTGTTCCTGCTGAAGAAACCCGCGATCGTGGAAGCGTTCACGTACGAAGTGGAATGACGCGAAATGATGAATGCTGAATGATGAATGATGAATGGAAGAGAAGACCGTAGTTGTCTTTTATTCATCATTCATCATTCAGCATTCATCGTTTCTCTTTCGGGAGTGTCCGAGATGGGCGAGGGCACGCGACCGGCCGGTGTGCCATGCTTTCGCCGCGAAAGCATGCCACCCGCCGTCCGTCTGCTCCGGCCCGTGGCGCGCGGGCTGCTGGGACTGTTCGTCCTCTGGCAGATGATCTTCCTGCCTGCCTTCAACCTACTCGATGGTGCGGAGGCGGCCCGTCGTGACCTGCGGGAGCAGCGCCGCCAGGATGGCCGCTGGTGGCGATTGCTCCGCACTGTTCCGAGGTTGGAGCCGCTAGTCGATGAGTGGCTGACCAAGGGCGCCAACTACGGCGACAAGGGGAAGCTCGGCAACTTGATCGAGCGGCCGCGCCGGGTCGTGCGCTGGTGGGCCCAGGCGACCGGGCAGGAGCAGGGCTGGAAACTGTTCGCCCCCGACACGTTTGACTTCTCGGCTTTCCCCTCGCTGGAACTGCGCTGGGACGACCCGGAAGCGGAGGACGGGACGGGACTGGGGGCGCTGGCCGGCGGAGCGGCGCTTGCCCTGTGTCGCGCGCCGCCGCACCGTGTCGCCCACGAGCCCCTCGTGCTGGGGTCCGACAACCAGCCGGCCGACCGGCGCTGTTACCTCCGCTTCGGCGGGTTTCGCCGCCGCCGCATCGAGGCCCAGTTCGAGCTGGACTTCCGCCGTGACGGCCGGCCGCGCGAGCAACTCGCCGAGTTGTGGGAACAGCAGATACGAAACCTCGTGAGCGCGGACTATGCGGAGACGCTGGCGTTCCTGCGCTGGCGACTGACCCGCTTCCACCGCGAGCACCCCGAGTTGCCGCCGCCGGTCCAGGTCATTCTGCGCGTGCAGACCTTCGTCATCCCTGCGCCTCCCGGGCCGCGGCCGTGGGACTGGATCGAGGAGGAAGCCGTCCCGCTGGCCCGCTGGCTCCCTCAGAAACAGCCGTCCGAACTGGAGTTCTACTACCCCACGGCGGACCGCTTCCGAAAAGACTGATGGGGTTGTAGGACGGTTTTTCAAACCGTCCGGGCATGAAGCCGGGACGGTTTGAAAAACCGTCCTACAACCCCGCGCCGAGTATAACACCCGCATGGCACAGCACCCTGATGTTCTGATCCTTGGCGGCGGTGTCATCGGCCTGACCACCGCGTACTTCCTCACTCACTCCGGCGTCGGTGTCGAGGTGCTCGACAAGAGCGATCTCGGCCAGGAATCGTCGTGGGCCGGCGCCGGCATCCTCTCGCCCGCCCCCCCCATCGGCCGCGCCCGCACCCCCCACGACCTGCTCGCCGCTCACAGCGCGCGACTGCATCCGCAAATGGCCGAGGAGCTGCGTGCCGCCACCGGCGTCGACAACGGCTACCTGCAACGCGGCGGTTGGGGAGTGTTTGGATCGGACGAGCCGGTCCCGCTGCGACAGTGGCGCGACGACGAGATCGCTTTCGAGGAAATGGACGAGCGCGGGCTGCGCGAGCGCGAGCCCGGCCTGCGTCCCGGCCGGCGGAGGACGGTCTTCTTCCCCGCGCTGGCCCAGGTCCGCAATCCACGACACCTCAAGGGCCTCATCGCCTGGTGCGGGCTGAAGGGCGTTCGGCTTCAGGCGGGGTGTCCGGTCTATGGCTTCGAGCGGGCAGGGGGACGCATCACCGCGGTCCGGACGGCACGCGGCCCCTTGTCGGCCGGCAAGTTCCTCGTGGCGACGGGGGCGTGGACCGATGGCCTGCTCGAGGGAATCGGTTGGCGGCCCGGCATCCGTCCCGTCCGAGGGCAGATCGCTCTCTTGCACCCGCAGTCGCCGTTGCTGGGCCGCGTCGTCGAGGAGGGCAAGCGTTACCTCGTACCGCGTCCCGATGGCCGTGTCCTGGTCGGCTCGACCGAGGAGGATGCTGGCTTCGAGAAGCAGACGACCGCCGGCGCCATCGCGGCTCTGCTTGGCTTCGCTTTCTCGCTGGTGCCCGCGCTGGCGCAGGCGCCGCTGGAACGCTGCTGGGCCGGGCTGCGTCCGGGAAGTCCCGATGGCCTGCCGTTCCTCGGCGCCGTGCCGGGGACCGACAACCTCTTCGTTGCCGCGGGGCACTACCGGGCCGGCATCCAGCTCTCGCCAGCCACCGGCCTTGTGATGAAGCAATTGCTCCTCGGCGAGTCGACGATGATTCCTCTCGACGCCTTCCGCATGGACCGTGTTGGCGAGCGGGGGGTGTGAACCCCCCGGTACGTTGAAGCACCGGGGGCGGACCCGCTAGCGCGGGTCTTCGTGCCCCCGCTCGCCATGCGCTGTTCATCTCCGTCAATTCCCGCAGCGTTGGGTGCGACGAAAAAAGCCCGAGCGAGGCGTTCGTCAAGAAAACCGGACGCCTCGCCGGGGCTCGCGAGATGAGAGGCGAGAGGTGCTCAGCGCCCGTACCAGTAGTCGGGCGCATGAGGGGCGTAGCCGGTCTGCTGGTAGGCAGCCGGCTTGACAGGAGGTGGCTGGAACCCCTGCGGCAGCGACATCGGGCTGGGTGGCCAGTAGGGGAAGGCGGCCGGCGCCGGCGGCTGGAAGTGGGCCTCCAGCGGCCAGTAGCGATACCACGGCCCCAACTGGGGGCCGCCCGCCGGCGAGACGCCGAGGTGGAAGTTGAAGCCGACGTTGATGCGGCCGGGCAGGAGGCCTTCAGCCCGGACCGGAGGGGCGGCCAAGCACGCCCCAAGCAGGGCAGCGGCCCAGAGGGTCTTCTTCATGAGAGACTCGCTTTTTGGTGTCGGAAATGTTCGCGGCCCTTCCTTCGGGCGAGGGCTCGTCGACACCAGAAGCATTCCCCCGACTCGCGGCGGAAGCCAGCGAAATGTCGCGGCGGGCCACCGCCGCCGGGGCGCGGCCTTCGTCTCCGGGGAACAACCGGCGCAGCCCTCCTGCTCGCTCGCCCAACCCCAAGAGGAAGGGCCGGCGGGAGGACCCCGCCGGCCCGTTCTCACGCCGGCCGCTCCGGCGCGGTCCTGTCGGGGACAGTCGGACGGCTCCTAGCACCAAACGGTAGATGGAGGCTTCTCTGTAAACAATCGAACACTACGGTGTGTGTGCCATGCTTTCGCGGCCCCCAGGGTCGACGTCTGGGCGAAACCAGCGCGGGCCGCGAAAGCATGCCACCCCCGTTGCGGGTCATTCTTCACACCAAAGCCCCCAACTATCGTTTGGTGCTAGTAGCCGTACCAGTAGCTCTGCGAGTAGCCGTAGCCGTAGCCGGGGTAGTAGCCATACGCGGCCGGGCAGCAGTTGTTGTTGCAGCTGCTCCACCAGCCGAATTTGAACCCGACATCGACGCCGATGTTGAACCCCCACGAACCGTTGGCCGACGCCCGCTGCTCCGAGGCCGCCAGGATCGCCACTGCCAACGCACACCCGACAAGGAACCGCTTCATGTCAACTATCCTTTCACTGTTCCGTGAGTCCCGGCAGCGTTCTCCCCGTGAGAAGCTCATCCCAGGACACTTCTACTATTCCCCCTGACGGCGGGGAAAGCCGGGCAAAGAGGATGGGTCGGGGAAATTCTCTGAGTGGCGCCTCGTTTTCCGCCGCAGGCGCGAGGAATCCGGCGAAAAGCGCCCGTTGCTCTCAAGTCGCAGCCGGGTCGCAACGCGCGCCGGCGATGCAATCGGTACGTTGCCCGCTTCCCTTGAGAGAAAGACGGCATCGTCCCACGGATGTCTTCCCCATCACCCGTCCGTGCGGAAAAAACGGTCCCTCCCCACGCCGACGAAGTAGTAGGGGACAGGAGGACGGCTTTCCAATTGTCGAAAAGTGTCTCAACAGCGGATCACGTTCAGCGCCTCGCTTCCAGGAATCGGACTACCTGGTCCACCTCCATGACGTCGCCGAGGTCGAGGTCGATGTCCAGGAGAAAGACCTGATGCATCAGCTCGCAGCGTTCGCCGACCGCCTCGCGCGGGACGATGACGCGGAAGCTGTCGGTGGCATCGCGGCAGGTGGCGTACACGCAGTGACTGGTGCTGACCCCCGTGACGATTAGCGTGTCCACGCCCAGTGCGGCGAGGACCTCGTGGAGGTTCGTGCCCTTGAACGCCGAGGCGTAGTGCTTGCGGATCACCTTCTCGGTCGGGCGGCGCTGGAGCCGCGGGTCGAGGACAAACAGTTCTCCCGCGTCGGCAGGAAGGTGCAGCTCCAGTTTTTTGTCGTGCGGGCTGGCGGGCTCGGCCGGGTCGTGGTCGAAGGTCGTGAACACGATCGGCACGTTCGCGGCGCGGGCGGCGGTCAAGATACGGCAAATAGCCTCGACGACCGGGTCGAGGTGGCTGCCGATCTGCGCCCGTGCGTCGAGCCAGTAACGGGCCAGGTCGATGACCACCACCGCGGGCCGAGCGCCGAAGCCCACGCGCCCGCCCCAGCCGCGGCTTCGGTAGGCCTCCCGTAAGTGGTCCAGGTGCGCCCGCAGCGGGCCGCGGAGGTCGTCCGGCAAGCGGAGGTCTTCGGAGCCAAGAAACGCTCGCTGTTGATTGGTGTATTCGTTCATGCCAATCGTCCTACGGCAACGGGGAAAGTTCGACCACCGTGCCCTTGGCTCCTTCCCGCGTGGTGTAGCGGAGCGTGCAGCCGCCGACCACCGCGCCGTTGGCGTCCCCCCCGGCATTGAGCAGGGTCAGCTTGATAGGATAGTTTTCCTCCCCTTGATATTGATCGATGCGAATCCCCAGGAGCCGATTCCCTGCCCGGCGGACCGGCGCCTGCCGGTGGCCGGGAACGGATGGCCGAAAATCCTTCGGCCAGGTCCAGGCGTCGCTGTTCACCAGAGCGAAACGCTTGTCGCCAGGGGTGCCGTAGAAGTCTCGCGTCGTCTTCAGCCGAGGGTTGGTCAGGACGTCGGCCAGCAGAGCCGGAAGGATGAATTCTAGACTGCCTTGGCGGATTATTCGTTCCTCCTCCTCTATGACGATGCGGGGAGTGATGGACAGGACCCACCACCGATCCTTCGCCCGGGCCGATGGCGGGCGAAAATGCACGGGGACGAGCAGAGAGCCACCGTCCGGAATGAGAAAGGGCCGCGAAGAGACGGTTTCATCCAGGATCGGCAACTCGGTCTCGACCTCCTTCCCTGGGGCTGGGGCCTGTGGGTCCCACACCTTGAGCTTTTCCATGCGTTGCAGCTCCGTCACTTTCTCCGTGAGCTTGAGACGCACGAACCGCCGATCGGGGGTGCTCTGAATTTCTCCCAGGAAAGAGATCCCTTCCAGGACCGTTTGCCGGTTTTTCTCTCCCCTGCGGACCTGATCTGGGCTGGGGAGACAACGAATGACCCGGTGCCGCGACAGCAAAGCGGCCTGCTGACCGTTGTCAATCGAGACTTCCTCCCCGGCCAGGATCAGGGTTTGCTTCTCGAGGCGCTTGAACAGGGATTCGCCCTTGGGAGGATTCCCAGCAACCTCTTTCTTTTCCAGTTCGTTCCACTCTTCTTGAGTGAGACGCCTGGCCTTCGAGACGGTTGTGTAGAAGGCGGCATCGACCTCGTAGAGACGGGCCTTCACGACGACGAGGATGTCGCCAGCACTGCGGACGACCTGGAGCAGGTCTGCGATCTCGGCGTGCCGGGTCGCGTTGGCCCGGACCACCAACCGAGTCCCGTTGAGGACCTCGATGCTTTCGGGTTCGACCGCGGTTGGTTTCGCGCCGAACAGATCTGTCGCGGAAAAAAGAGCCCGAACAAGCAGCGCCGCCTTTTCGGCCGGCTCGGCATTGCGCAGTTGAAGGTTGTCTCGGAAAGCAATCCGGTCCCGAGCGGCGAAGGTCAGGAGTCTCGGTTTCTCGATGAGATCCCGAATGTCGTAGGTGGCCGTGTAAAGGGCGCGCTGCGGCGTCGTGAGGACCACTTCCTCGGGCCCGAGGCGGTAATCGGCCCGGGTTTTGATTTTCTTGACGGCCAATCCCAGGACCGTTCGCAGGCTCGTCTTGGCGGGAGAGGCGGGCAGGCGCATCGGCGTGGCGGCGACTTCCGCGGCCTTGTTGCCGAAGGCGTCCTTGTCGATCCGCAGCGACAGCTTCTTTTCCTTCGGCAGATGTTTTTCCAGGGCCGCGAGGAATTGCGCGAGCGGCAATTCCTTCTGGAAATGCTTGGTTTCGACGAGTTGTTCATCCAGCAGTCGCTGGATGGTCTGGACGGCCTCGTCCTGTTTCTTCGCTGGTTCGGCCGTGGGAGCCGTCTGGGTCGAAGTCGGCTGTTTTCGGGCCGGCGGTGGTTCGGCTGCGAGAAAAGGAAACAGAGTCAGGGCCGGGAGAAGGTGGAGAATGGTTCGCATGCGCCGCTCCTTTGGACATCTTCCCCGAGACTATGGTAGCCCCTCGGTGCCGCAAATTCATCGGCTCGTTCATTCCTCCGGCTGATTTGATGCATCTCGATCGGGAGGCTTCGGTACAATCCCGGGGTGGTGAATGCGAGCGAGTTGACGAATCTCACCGCGCGGCCGGTCACGTACAATCGCTCGGATCATCGTGGCCCGAGGTTCGTCGAACGGGAACCACGCTCGCCGGGAGGATGACATGGCGCGACGCATCAAAGGACCGGCGGTGTTCCTGGCCCAGTTCCTGCGCGACGAGGAACCGTTCTGCAGTCTCGCGAGCATCGGCAAGTGGTTCGCTGGGATGGGTTACAAGGGCGTCCAGGTCCCGGCCTGGGATCGGCGCGTCCTCGACCTGGACCAGGCCGCTGCTTCGCGCGGCTACTGCGACGATTATCGGGGACGACTCGCCGACCTTGGCCTCGAACTCACCGAGTTGGCCGGGTACTTGCAAGGCCAGGTGCTGGCGGTCCACCCGGCTTACGCAGTCGGCTTTGCCGCGTTTCACCCTCCCGGGCTGGACGGCCCGGCGCGCACCGCGTGGGCCGCCGAGGAGCTGAAAAAGTGCATCCGCGCCTCCGCCAACCTGGGGCTGTGCAACATCCCCGTGCTGTCGGGCGGCTTCGCGTGGCACCTGGCGTATCCGTGGCCGCAACGGCCGTCCGGGTTGATTGACGAGGCCTTCAAGGAACTGGCCCGCCGCTGGCTACCGCTACTGGACCTCGCCCACGATCACGGCTGTGTCCTTGGGTATGAGCTTCACCCGGGGTCGGACCTCTTCGACGGGGCGACCTTTGAGCTGTTCCTGGAGCAGACGCGGGACCACCCTGCCGCGTGCATCAACTACGACCCGAGCCACCTCCTGCTGCAACAGCTCGATTACCTGGAGTTCATCGAACTCTACGGGAAACGCATCTCAGGTTTCCACGTCAAGGACGCCGAGTTCCGGCCCAGCGGCCGGGTGGGCGTCTACGGCGGCTACCAGCCGTGGGTGAAGCGGGCGGGCCGATTCCGCTCCCTCGGCGATGGGCAGGTCGATTTCAAGCGGGTGTTCACGCTGCTGACCGAGGCCGGCTTCAACGGCTGGGCCGTCCTGGAATGGGAATGCTGTGTCAAGAGCCCCGAGCAGGGGGCGAGGGAAGGCGCTCCCTTCATCGCCCGCCACCTCATCGAGACGACCGACGTGGCCTTCGACGATTTTGTCGGTGGGAAAAGTGACACGGCCACCAACCGCAAGCTCCTCGGTCTGAGCTGAACCAGAGGTGATGTCATGGAATCGTGGAAACGCAAGCTGCGCATGGGTATGGTCGGCGGCGGCGAGGGGGCGTTCATTGGGGCCGTGCATCGGATCGTGGCGACGCTCGATCAGCAGGTGGAACTTGTAGCCGGCTGTTTCTCGCGGGACCCGGAGAATACGCGGCGCACGGGTCAGGTCCTCTACCTCGATCCGGCGCGATGCTATCCGAGTTACGAGGTCATGGCGGAGAAGGAGAAGGCCCTCCCTCCGGACCGGCGGATCGATTTTGTCAGCATCGTGACCCCCAACCAAATGCACTTCCCGATCGCCCGGGTGTTTCTGGAGGCGGGGTTCCACGTCGTCTGCGACAAGCCCATGACGTACAGCGTCGGGGAGGCGGCCGAGTTGGTGCGCCTCGTGGAACGGACCGGACAGGTGTTCGCTCTCACCCACAACTACACGGGGCATCCCCTGGTCCGTCACGCCCGCCACCTGTTCCAGTCCGGGGTTATGGGGACCGTCCGCAAGGTCATCGTGGAGTATTTGCAGGACTTCCTGATGGTCCCGCACGAAAAGCTGGGGCAAAAACAGGCGGCCTGGCGCACCGACCCGGCCCAGTCCGGGGCCGGCGGCTCGCTCGGGGACGTGGGCAGCCATTGCCTCAACCTGCTCGAATATGTCACCGGCGACTCCGTGGTCGAGTTGTGCGCTGACAAGAGCATCTTTCTGCCCGACCGCGTGCTCGACGAGGACGTCAATATGCTGTTGCGATTCCAGGGCGGTGGCAAGGGTGTGCTCACGATCAGCCAGGTGGCCACGGGCGAGGAGAACGGGCTGACACTGCGGGTGTACGCATCCAAGGGAGCCATCCTCTGGGCGCAGGAAAACCCGAACTACCTGAACGTCTACCGCTACGGCGAGCCGCGGCAGGTGTTGACCCGTGGCCAGGGGTATCTTTCGGAACCCGCCAGGGCTTGCACGCGCCTACCAACCGGCCATCCCGAGGGCTACCTGGAAGCCTTTGCCACGATCTACTGTGGGGTCGTGCGGGCCATTCGCCGACAGATCGACGGCCAGCCGCTGCGCCCCGAGGAGTTTGATTTCCCGACCGTCCACGACGGCCTGCGCGGGATGCGCTTTATTCAGCAGGCGGTGGAGTCAAGCAAGCGCGGCGCCGTGTGGGTCCCTCTTTAGAGGATGGTAGGTCCGGCGCGACCCGCTAGCGCGGGTGCCCCGGCCGGGCCCGAAGTGCCGCTCGGCTCGCGGCACCTACCTATGAGGTGCGTCCATGAGTGGTTCGCTGGACGGCCAGGTGGCAGTGGTGACGGGGGCCGCACAGGGGCTCGGCCTGGGAATCGCCGAGGCACTGGCCCGGCGCGGGGCCGCCGTCATTCTGGCAGATTTGCAGCACCCGAAGGCGGCCGCGGCGGCCGCGGCCCTTTCGAGACAGGGACTGGCGGTGGAGGCCGTCGAGCTGAACATCGCCGACAGCGGCCGGGTGACGCACTGTTTTCAACAGATCGCCGAGGCGCGCGGACACCTGGACATCCTGGTCAACAACGCTGGCGTCGGCCAGAACGTGGCCCCGGTTGTCCAACTGAGCGACGAGGAGTGGCAGCGCGTGCTCGGCATCACGCTGACCGGCACGTTCTACTGCTGTCGCGCGGCTGCCCGCCTCATGGAACGGCAAGGGGCGGGGTCCATCGTCAATATCGCCTCGATCAACGGGCAGAGCCCCGCCGCCCTGGTGGCGGCGTACAACGTGGCCAAGGCCGGCGTCATCAGCCTGACGCGCACCCTGGCCCTGGAGTTGGCCGCCTATGGCGTGCGGGTGAACGCTGTCAGTCCGGGGCCGGTCTACACCGAGTTCAACCGGACCGTGATGGCCCAGCGCGGCCAGTCACTGAACCTGAGCGAGGAGCAAATGATCGAGCGTATCCGCGCCTCGATCCCGCTGGGGCGCTGGGGAGAGGCGGTCGACATTGCCAACGCCGTCGCTTTCCTTTGCAGCAAGGAGGCGGCGTGGATCACCGGCGAGGTGCTGCGCGTCAGCGGTGGGCTGGAAGGCGTTTCCGCGGCACCGCCGAGACGGGGCAGCCCCTGAACTTGGTCGCTTCCGGTCAGCGTGATCAAGGCAGTTTCAAAACCTGGTGGGGCAGGTCGCTGACCTGCCGGGCGGCTGGCAGGTCGCTGAATAGTCATTCAGTCCTTCTGCCGCTTGCGGCTTTGCAGGATGAAAAAATCCGCCACCTCGCTTCCGGGTGGGATTATCAGGTAGAACCAGCGAGGCCTTCGCGGAGACCCTGACCATGACCAACGGACAGTCAACCGTCCTCCTTCGGCAAATCCGCAAGCTAGCGGCTCGTGGCGAGAAGCAGGCATCCGATCGCGAACTGCTCCGGCGCTTCACGGCGCAGCGCGACGAGTCGGCGTTTGCCGCCCTGGTGGAGCGGCACGGGCCGATGGTCTTCGGCGTCTGTCGTCGCATCCTGCACAACGGCCATGATGCCGAGGACGCTTGCCAGGCCGCCTTCCTCGTCCTGGCCCGCAAGGCGACCGCACCGCAGTGGCAAGAGTCGGTCGCCGGCTGGCTCTACGGTGTGGCGTACCGCGTCGCCCTGAAGGCGAGGGATGCGGCGGCCCGGCGACAGGCACACGAGGGCCGCGTCGGACCACGGCCGGCGCCCGATCCGCTGGCGGACATCACCCTGCGCGAGCTGCAGGCAGTACTCGACGAGGAGCTGGACCGCCTGCCGGAAAAGTATCGCTCGCCTCTCGTCCTCTGCTGCCTGGAGGGCGCGGCTCGCGACGAGGCGGCGCAACAACTCGGCTGGGCCGTGCAGACGGTGAAGAGCCGGCTAGAACGCGGCCGCGAGCTGCTCCGTGCCCGCCTCGCCCGTCGCGGGCTGACACTCTCGGCGGCGCTGGGCGGCGTGACGCTGACAGGGAGCGGCCGCGCCGCGCTGCCGGCTGCTCTAGCGGAACTCACGACACGGGCAGCACTGGCCGTTGTGACCGACACCGCGGCCGCCGTCCCGGCAAAGGTGTCCGCTCTCGTCGAGGGCGTGGTCGGCAAGGCAGCCCGCAGCAAATTGAACCTTGCGGCGGTCCTTCTGTTGACGGCAGGGCTTGCCGTGGCGGCCGTGGCCGCCGGCCACGGCGAAAGAGCAGCCCGCTGTCCGGGAGGCGGCGAAGCCGGAGCCCGTGTCGGCCCTGGAGGAGACAGGCGACGCCGTGACGCTGAGCAGCCGCGTCCTCGGGCCCGACGGCAAACCCTTCGCCGGGGCCGAGGTCACCGTCTGGTGGTACATGTACTTCGCCGGCTGGAGTGCCTGGCACAACTCGGCCATGCACACCGTCGCGCCGCACTTCGGGGCGACCAGCGCTGCCGACGGGCGCTTCCGCTTCACGATCAGCCGAGCGGAGTTCACGAACACGATGGCCAACACGTCGTCCAAACCCTGGGGTCGCGCCATCGTGGTGGCCGCAGCGAAGGGCTATGGCCCCGCCTGGGTCTACGCCATGGACCTCGCCAAGGGGGACCGGATGTTGCAACTGGTCAAGGACGACATCCCGATCAAAGGGCGCGTCCTCGACCTGCAAGGCAAGCCCGTCGCCGGCGCTGCGGTCCGTGTCCTCCGACTCAAGCGGACGCCGGACAGTTTCGACTGGCTGAACCAGAACCGCTGGGCCGGTCTGCCGGTGGACGTCAGCACCGATCGCGACGGCCATTTTACACTCACCGGCATCGGCCGCGACCGCGTCGCCGTCTTGCACGTCAGCGGGCCGTCCATCGAGACGCGTGTCGTCGAGGTCGCGACACGATCGACAGTGGACGGCAAGCCGGCAACTTCCGCGTCGATCGAGGTGGTCGCGGGGCCGACGAAGGTCATCGAAGGGACGGTGCGCGCCCGGGACACCGGCAAGCCCCTGGCCGGCGCCTGGGTCTACGGCAACGAGGAGGATTACTGCAACAACATCGTCGTCCGGCCCGTCAAGGCGCTGACCAATGCGCGGGGGCGCTATCGCCTGGTCGGCCTGCCCAAGGCGAAGAGCTACAAGCTCTCAATCTATCCGGCGGAGCGCGACCCTTACCTGGCGATGGTCCGCACAGTGCCCGACAGCGAGGGACTCAAGCCGGTGAAGGCGGACTTCGGCCTGTATCGCGGCGTGCCGATCCGCATTCGCTTGGTCGACAGAGAAACCGACAAGCTGGTGCGAGGCCAGGGGTACTACGAGGTGGCCCAGAATAACCCGCTGCGGGCCGAGGCCGAGTGGGCACCGGGAGTGATCCCGTCGCGCGAGTTCATGCGCATTCGGGTCACCGATCATGAGGGCTTTATCCGCTTCGTCGCCTATCCGGGAGCAGGGGCGTTCTTCGCGATTGTCGGCGACGCCGGCTCGCACTACCTCCTGGGCCGGCTGAGGCCGGAGGACGAGAAGAAGGGGTATTATCCCCTGACCAAGGGAGACTTCGCCAACGGCTTCCTCGAGATCATGAACGGCTACTGCGTCCTCGACTCCAGGCCGAGCGACCGGGAGGTGACCTTTGATGTGCCGTTGACGCGCGGCCGCGACCTCGAGGGCCGGCTGATCGGTCCCGACGACAAGCCCGTGCAGGGGGCAGTTGTCTACGGCCACACCTTCGACGCCGGTGCCAGCCGGCCCGACATGCTCCGCGGGACCCCGATTCACCAGGAGATGCTGAAGACGGATGCCTTCACTGCACTGGGCCTGTATCCCGGCGAACCGCGCACACTGTCCTTCGTCCACAAGGAGCGCAAGCTCGTCGGCCACCTGGTCGTCAACGGCACCGAGAAGGGCCCCCTCACCGTGCGGCTGCAGTCGTGGGGCGTGCTCACCGGCCGCCTCGTTGATGCCAAGGGCAAGCCCGTGGCCGGCGCCCGCGTGAAAGCCTGGCATGGGATGCCCCGCCCGGGGATGTGGCCTTCGGGAGAGGCCGGCGGGGAGGTCCCGACCGACAAGGAGGGACGATTTCGCCTGGAGTACCTGGACCCCGGCCTCAAGCGAGACTTGCACATCTCGGGAGCCACAGTGTCCGCCGCCGAGGCACTCAAAGGACTGACCGTCCGGCCAGGTGAGCCCAAGGACCTGGGCGACATCCGCGTGAAAGTTGTCCCCGCGAAGAAGGACAAGAAAGGGGCCGGCAATGAATGACAGCAAGGGACCGTCTCGGCGCGACTCCTGGGCACCGTACACGCCGAGCGCGCAGGCCCCCTGGGACCTGCGGCGGGTGGTCCACCTGCACCGGCGGGCGAGTTTCGCCGCCACCTGGCAGGAGGCCCAGCGCGACCTCAAGGACGGCCCGAAAACCAGTGTCGACCGGCTCATCAAAGGCAAGCCGCGCTCCCAGGGCGTGCCGGAGGACTTTGTCGCAGTAGCCGCGAAGCTGGGACGGTTGGCAGCAGAGGCGAGTGACCTGGGGCGACTGAAGGCGTGGTGGGTCTACCGGATGCTGTTCGGGCCCGACCCGCTCACCGAGCGGCTCACGCTGATGTGGCACAACCACTTTTCCACCAACGCTGCCAAGGCCGGCCTGGCGGTCTTCCGCCAGAACGAGGTGATCCGCGAGTTCGCCCGCGCGCCGTTCGGCGAGTTGCTCGGCCGCGTCGTCCACGACCCCGCTCTCCTGCTCTACCTTGATGCACAGGTCAATCGCAAGGGGCATCCCAACGAGAACCTCGGCCGCGAGCTGATGGAGCTATTCACGCTCGGAATTGGACACTACACGGAGCAAGACGTCAAGGAGGCCGCCCGCGCCCTCACCGGCTGGACGGTCGACCAGGGACGATTCAAGCACGACTCCGCCCAGCACGACGACGGCGAGAAGGTGCTGCTGGGCCGCAAGGGTCGCTGGAAGGGCGATGACCTGGTGAAGATGTTGCTGGAGCATTCGGCGACGGCGGAGCGTCTGGCGTGGCGACTGTGCGACACGCTGATGGGCGAAGGGACCGTCGACGCTGCCGGGATTCATGCTCTCGCCGACGGCTTGCGGCAGCGCCGCCTTGACGTCGGCTGGGCCGTCGAGACGGTCCTGCGTTCAGAGGCGTTTTTCGCAGAGAGCAACCTGTGTACGCGCATCGTCGGCCCGGTCGAATACGTGGTCGGGGCGGCGCGAGCGCTGGAGTTATTCGACCCGTCGCCGAGCACGCTGATCGTGGCGGAGGCGGCGGCCAACCTGGGACAGGATCTATTCTACCCCCCGAACGTCGGCGGCTGGCCGGGGGGGCGCTCGTGGCTCGGCACGCGTGCGGTCATTGGCCGGCACAATTACGCGGTGGGGTTGCTCGACGGTACCACGGTCGGTCTGCCTCAGCCGGCCGACGTGCTGGGCCTGGCGCGGCGGCACGGCCGAGGCGAGAGCCTCGCAGACGTGGCGGCCTTCCATGCCGAGTTGTTCCTGGGTGCCGTGCCGGGCGCGGGTTGGCGTGACCGGCTGCTCGCCGTTCTTGGGACGAAACCGGCCCTGACGCCCGAAAACGCTCGCCGTGTCGTCGCCCTTGTCCTGGCCTCGCCGGAGGCGCAACTCGGTTGACATGCCCGACGCCCTTAGCCCGAAGCGCGAGCGAGGTTCGCTGTATCCCTCGCTGGCGCGTCGGGCTAATCAACCCATGAGGGATCGATCATGCTTTCACGCCGTGATTTCCTGACATCATCCGCTCTCATCTCCCTGGCCCCGACCGTCCCCGGTTTCCTGGCCCGGACGGCTCGCGCCGCGAAGCCGCAGACCGACGGCCGCGTCCTGGTCGTGATCCAACTCGATGGCGGCAATGATGGCATCAACACCGTCGTTCCCTTCGGCGACGAAGGCTATGCCAAATATCGTAGCAGCCTCCGCCTACCGAAGGAGCGCCTCATCAAGGTCGGCACGGCGGTCGGCCTGCATCCCTCGCTGGGAGCGTTCGGCAAGCTGCTGGAGAAGGGGCAGCTCGCCATCGTCCAGGGCGTCGGCTATCCGAACCCGGACCGCTCGCACTTCCGCAGCATGGCGATCTGGCACACCGCTCGCCTCAACCCGAAGGAGCACGGCGGAGCCGGCTGGCTCGGCGCGGCCCTGGACGCCCTGCCACGACCGCCGGACGGGTCGCCCGACGCCGTCCTGGCCGGGCTCAGCGGCCCGCCGCGGGCGCTGCGGGGCAATCGCGCGGTGACCTCGGCGCTGGCCCACCTCGACGACCTGGTTCTCGATGGGGAGGTTGACCCCAAGAAGACGCTGCCCAAGCCAGGGAACGCCGACTCTCTGAAGGACTTCGTCGGCCGTGCCCTGCTCGACGGCTACGCGACGGCCGACCGGCTCAAGGAAGCGTCGCGTGTCAAGGACACGGCGTCCTATCCGGACAGTGGGCTGGG
>JACOUH010000330.1 GCA_016177925.1 Planctomycetota bacterium
GTCCGCGAGGTGCAGTCGGTCTACCGCAGCCAGCGCGTCGACATTGACGACAAGCACATCGAGATCATCGTGTCGCAAATGCTGCGCAAGGTGAAGGTCGAGAAGCAGGGCGACACGCGGCTGTTGCCCGGCTCGATCATCGACCGCTTCCGGTTCAACGAGGTCAACGCGGAACTGAAGCGGTCGGTCAAGGTACAGGACGCTGGCGACAGCAAGTTCAAGCCGGGCGACATCGTTCTGAAGGAGGTGTTCGAGGAGGAACGGGCGCGGCTGGAGGCCGAGGACAGGGAGCTGCCGACCTGGACGGAGCCGGAGCCGGCGACCAACAGCACGCAGCTGTTGGGCATCACCAAGGCGGCGGTGCAGTCGGATAGCTTCATCTCGGCGGCCTCATTCCAGGAGACGACCAAGGTGCTGACGGAGGCAGCGCTGGCGGGCAAGGTCGACTACCTGGTCGGTCTGAAGGAGAACGTGATCCTGGGCCACCTGGTGCCGGCGGGCACCGGCTTCCGCATGCACCAGGATGCGGAGGTGCGCCTGAACACGCCCGACGGCGAACCGGCGGCCCCGGAGCCGCAGCCCGATGGCATCGCCGAGCAGACCGCCGCCGAGGAAACCGCCGGCGCCTCGTCGTGAGCGGCGCACGTTCCTGGCGAGCGGGGGGTGTGAACCCCCCGGTAAGTCGAACTACCGGGGGGTTCACACCCCCCGCTCGCCAAGCTCGGGCGGAAACTGCTTGCCGACGGGGGCTCCCTGGCGGTATTCTGAAAGAAGGAGCAGACCTTCCGAGAAAACACCCAGCACCGCTTGAGCGTATTTGACAGGGGATCGACCGCGTCACCGTCGGGAGGGCGAGGCTCCCGCCGAGCCGGCTCGGCGGGAGCCTCGCCCTCCCAAGCGCGGGACCGTCCTTGCTCTCTTTCCGACGTGACGAGGCCCGTCAACCATGGCCGGCGCGACTGCCTACCTGGTGATCAAACGCGACGATGGCTTCGGGGACGTCTTCCCACTGGCGCCCGGGCAGCGCTACACCATCGGCCGCGCCACGACCAACAACATCGTTCTCAAGGACGACCAGTGCAGCCGCGAGCATGCGGAGGTCAGTGCCGCCGACGGCGGAGCCCACTGGCGCGTCCGTGACCTCGGCAGCCTCAACGGCACCCGCGTCAATGGTCACCGCGTTGAGGCCGAGTGGGAACTCGCCCCCGGCGACGAAGTTAACCTCGGCCGGACGCACCTGCTGTTCGTCGAGGACATGAATCAACTCCCCGACGTCCCGCTCGACCCGACCGACCAGGACGTCTCGATCAAGAAGCGTCTGGGCCAGACGCGTTTCCTCACCCCCCTGCCCGAGGGATCATCGGACACCGGGGAAACCCCTCCGCCAACGCAGCGGCACGCGCTGAGCCGCGACCTGGCTCTGCTGTATCGCCTGGCCCTCGACATGGGCTCGGCGTCGACCTATGACGAGTTGGTGCGCATCGTCCTGGACGCGCTGCTGGAAGCGATTCCCGCCGAGGTCGGCGCCATCCTGATGGTGCCGCGCGGCGAAGGCGCGGCGCCGGCCCCCGGCGCGGGCGGCACCGTGCAAAGCCGCCAGGCCGACCGCGACCGTGTCGGCCGCGGGCAAGAACTGGTGGTGGCGGCCCATCGTCATCGCGATCCCAGCCGGACCGGCTACGTCCGCGTTTCGGAGTACGTCAGCAACGAGGTGCTTGCCAGCCGCGAGGCGATCCTGGCAGAGAACGTCGCCCGCGATCGCTACCTGCGCAACCGCGAGAGCCTGACCGACCTCGGTGCCACCAGCCTGATCTGCGCCCCGATCGTCTTCGCCGAGCGCGTGCTGGGATTGATCCACCTCTATTGCACCGACCCGCACAAGGCGCTCAACGCCGAGGACCTCGAGTTCGCCGTCGCGGTTGCCAAGCAACTCGGCACGGTCATCCACCAGCTGCAGAAGCAGGTGTCGCTGACCAATCAGAACCGGACCCTGCGCGATCAGCTCAAGGTCGAGAGCGAGTTGGTCGGCACCAGCCAGACGATCAAGCTGATCGAGCAGCAGGTCGGACTGGTGGCGGCGACCAACGCGACCGTGCTGATCCGCGGCGAGTCGGGCGTCGGCAAGGAACTGGTGGCGCGGGCGATCCACTACTCGAGCCCGCGCAAGGATGGCCCCTTCGTCTGTCTCAATTGTGCGGCATTGACCGAGACGCTGCTGGAGAGCGAACTATTCGGCCACGAGAAGGGCTCGTTCACCGGCGCGACCGAGAAGAAGATCGGCAAATTCGAGGCGGCCGACCACGGCACGATCTTCCTTGACGAGATCGGCGAGATGAGCGTCGGCACGCAGGCGAAGCTGTTGCGCATCCTGGAGGGGCACCCCTTCGAGCGCGTCGGCGGCAGCGTGCCGATCCGCGTCGACGTGCGCGTGGTGGCGGCGACCAACCAGCCGCTGGAGGACAACGTGCGGGCCGGCACGTTCCGCCGCGACCTGTTCTTCCGTCTGCAAGTCGTCGAGGTACAGGTGCCGCCGCTGCGCGACCGCCGCGGCGACATTCCGCTGTTGGCCGAGCACTTCCTGCGGCGCTTCGTCCGCGAGACGGGACGCAAGATCAAGGGCTTCACGCCCGCGGCGATGCGAAAGATGGAGGAATATCACTGGCCGGGTAACGTCCGCGAGATTCGCAACGTCGTCGAGCGGGCGGTGGCGCTGGGCACGGGCCCGATGATCGACGCTCCGGACATCTGGCTGTCCTCGCTGGAGGCATCGCGGCCGCCGATGCCGGCCTTGGCGGACGCCTATGAGGCGCTGTCGCTGGACGAGGTGGAGAAACGGCACATCGAGCGGACGCTGGCGCACACCGATTGGAACAAAAGCCAGGCCGCCGCCATCCTGCACATCGAGCGGTCCACCCTTGACCGAAAGATCAAGGCCTATAATTTGACGCGATAAATTCATTTCTGCGTGGGGAGGATGCCCATGCCAACAGTCCTGCGGATTGGCCGGTTCCGATTCTTCTTCTACAGCAATGAGGGGCAGGAACCGCCTCACATTCATGTCCAGGCGGGCAGCGACGAAGCCAAGTTCTGGCTGGACCCCATCAGCCTGGCCACCAACCACGGCTTTCACGGCCGGGAGTTGAGCGAGGTTAGGCAGTTAGTACGGGATAACCAGGCACAGCTAACTGGAGGCGTGGGATGACTACTTCGGCTAATAGTAGCGGCAAGGTGCGGTCGTATCGGCCGGTTTCGGCCCTGGCCAAGTCCGTCTCGTTCGGGGACGAGATGATGCATGTGGCGCTGACCGACGGCCGCGGTATCAGCGTCCCGCTGGTCTGGTTCCCGCGCCTGAGCGGGGCCAGTTCTGAGCAACTGGAACGTTGCGAGGTGGGCGGCGGCGGCATCGGGCTCCACTGGCCGGACCTGGACGAGGACCTCTCGGTCGCCGGTCTGCTGGCTGGGGCGGACGAGCAGTCGGGTTGAGCGGGCGGCTGGGTTCGACAGGCCGCCATCCTGCACATCGAGCGCTCGACCCGTGTCCGACGGAACAATCAACCTGCGTTTGCTCTTGCCTGCCGAGCCTTCCCTCCCCCGAAAGGAATGCGCATGCCTGCCTCGTTGCGACGCCCTTTCCCCGCCGCGTCGACCTTGCTGGTTGCTTTGCTGCGCGGCGGACATCTCCCGGCTGAAGATTGGCCGGGTTGGCGTGGCCCGACGGGACAGGGCATCGCCGATGAGAAGAACCCTTCACCCCTCCCTTCCCCGCAGCTGGAATGGATACTTCTGTCCAGATAATCGGAAATCCCCCGATCCTGCCTTGGTCTTGCTCGTTCCCTGAAAAAGCCAGGGAACGGAGGACGGCTCGCTTCATTGTGAGAAAATGACCCGTTTTCGATAGTTTATACAAATTGGAAAATATGGGAGAAATTGCTTGTCCGGGCCGTGCTGGGGCTCTACAACGGCACCTTTCCAGGGGATCCCGACTGCGGATGGGGTTTCACTGGAGAGGTGTTCAGTCCTGGATGACGAAAGGAGGACCCTGATGCACACCTCAATCCTCTGTGCGGCCCTGGCGGGCCTGGTGCCTCATGCGGAGCTGGCGCCGTCTCCCAACTGGACGAGCGATTATGTCCAGGGACAGCGGCAGGCGTTGATCCGAAACAAACCTCTGGCGGTCTTTCTCGCACCGCGCAAGGGAGGCTGGGACAAGCTGACGAAGGAGGGCAATTTGGGGAAGGAGGCCAGGCACTTGCTGGCGGATCGCTACGTCTGTGTCCATGTTGATACGGACACGGAGCGAGGGCGGCAACTCGCCCTCGACTTCGAGGTGTCCGGCGGCCTCGGGCTGGTCATCAGCGACCGCACCGGCCAACTCCAGGCATTCCGCCACGAGGGCACGCTGCCCGGCGATGACCTCAAGAGTTACCTCGAGCGCTACTCCGCCGCAGGCCGCGTCACCCAGACAACGGAAACGCACGAGAGCAATCGCACCAGTTACGCGGCCCCTTCAGGCGCCGCACCGTCAACCAGCGGGAGAGTCTACCCAGGGGCCGTCCAGGGATGGAGTCAACCAAGCTATGGATACGCACCCTCGTTCTCGCGCGGCGGCTGCTGACGTTGATACCACCCGTGCCGGTCTGGCACCCATGCGCGACCGAGGCCCCGCAACGGGCCTCGGTCGTTTCATTTGGACTGCGGCGATCCTCGCCGCTTTGGTTTTTTTCGCCCCGCCCTTCGGACGGTCCGACCCGATGATTCTGGATGATTTTTGTCCTTAAAACGGAAAAAAACAAAGCGGCGAAGATCGCCGCAGTCCAAATCGCCCCAGGCTGGTATAATCATCCTCGATCTGTCGCCTGATGAAGGGGGACTGACGATGCTCCTGCTTGGTCGTCAGCGCCAGCGCACCTGCCAAACGTTCGACCGCCGTGCGTTCCTGCAAGCCGGCGCCAGTACGGTTCTGGGATTGTCCTTGGTCGACTTGCTGGGCCTCCGCGCCGCGGGCAAACCGGTGAACGGGTCGGCCCGCTCGGTGCTGCTGCTCTGGCTGTGGGGCGGACCAGCGCATCTCGACACTTGGGACCCCAAGCCGAACGCCCCGCAGGAGTTCCGCGGCCCCTTCGCGCCGATCGCCACGCGCATGCCCGGCTTCCGCATCTGCGAACTGTTCCCTGAGGTCGCCCGCCTGACCGACCGCCTGGCCATCGTGCGCTCGCTGCACACCTGGTCCAACGACCACGGCGTCGCGGGGACCATCGGGCTGACCGGCAGCCAGGACGGGGCCCTCGCTCTGGACGGCAGGAAGGGCCAGGGGTCGGTGCGGCCGGCGCTGGGGTCGGTGATTGCTCGCGCCTGCACGACGGGTGGCATGCTTTCGCGGCCCCGTCTCGGAAGCGTAGAGCGGCTCGAGACTTCGGGGCCGCGAAAGCATGGCACACGCGGCAAGTCGTCGGGCCTGCCGCCGTTCCTGGTCATTGGCGGCAAGCTGCACCAGGGGAAGAAGGCGATTGCCGGCGAGGGCGGCGGGGCGCTCGGCGCGCACTACGATCCCTTCCGCCTCGAGTACGACCCCGCCCACGGCACGCGCGTCCCCGCCCTGCAGTTGCCGGCCGACCTCACACCCGAACGCCTTGGTCATCGTCAGCAATTGCTGCAAGCGTTTGATGGAATGAAGCGTGGCCTTGCCCGGCAATCGCTGGATGACTATCGCGGCCAGGCGTTCGCGCTGCTGACATCGTCCTCGGCATGCCGGGCGTTCGATCTTGGTCTGGAGCCGGACCGGGTCAAGGATCGCTATGGCAGGACGCGCTTCGGGCAGTCGTGCTTGCTGGCACGGCGGCTGGTCGAGCAGGGCGTGCCGTTCGTGCAAGTCAACTGGAGCGATCACGTCGAGGCAGAAGAGGACGCGGGGGACGGCGGCTGGGACCACCACTATCGCAACTTCCAGATCATGCAGGATCGCCATGCGCCGTGGCTGGACCAGGCGCTATCGGCGCTCCTGCTCGACCTCGAGGACCGGGGGCTGTTGCAGAGCACGCTGGTGTTGGCGATGGGCGAGTTCGGCCGTTCGCCGCGCATCAACGACAAGGCGGGCCGCGATCACTGGGAGCACTGCTACAGTGCCCTGCTCGCCGGTGCCGGCATCCGCGGCGGTCGCATCGTCGGCGAGAGCGACGCCCGGGGCGAGCACCCGCACGACCGTCCCGTCACTCCCGCCGACATCGCCGCCACGGTGCAGCACGCCGTCGGCATCACCAGCGAACAGGCCCAGACTCTGGGACTCGCCGTCCAGGGCAAAGCCATCGAAGAACTCTTTTGACCGCCGCGTGCTCCCCCAGACCTTCGCGGAGGACAGGAGACGCCCGTCGTGAACGAACCCCCTCCCGAGCCCGAGTTGCCGCCCGCCTGGCTGGAGCGCGAACTGGGGCCGCTCCCCCCGACCGATACGGCCACAGCGCCTGGGTCCCCGCGCAGCGGCAATACGCTGCGCTGTCCACACTGTCAGAACCCGATTCACCTGAGCGACGCGCCGGGCGAGGAGGTGCTCTGTCCCGGCTGTGGGGGCAGCTTCCGAGTCTGCGACGAGCGCTATACGGACACGACCAGTCTCAGCCGGCCGCTGGGTCGCTTCCAGTTGTTGGAGCGCGTCGGCCAGGGAGCGTACGGGGCCGTCTGGAAGGCACGCGATCCGGAACTGGACCGCATCGTGGCGTTGAAGGTCCTGCACAGCGGCCTGTGTACCGATGAAGACGAGATGGAGCGCTTCGGACGTGAGGCGCGGGCGACGGCACAGTAGCGTCACCCGGGCATCGTGACGGTCCACGAGGTGCTGACCCTGGACGGCCTGCCGGTGCTGGTCTGTGACTTCGTGCAGGGCGTCACGCTCAAGGACTTTCTGGAGGTGCGGCGGCTGACCTTCCGGGAGTCGGCGCAGTTGGTGGCGGACCTGGCCGTGGCGCTGGACTATGCCCACGCCATGGGCGTGATTCATCGTGACATCAAGCCGGCCAACGTCATGGTCGAAGCGGGCGGGCGGGGCGAACTGGGCCGGCCGCTGCTCATGGATTTCGGGCTGGCGCGGCGCGAGGAAGCGGAGGTTACGCTGACGCTGGACGGCCACGTGCTGGGCACGCCAGCCTACATGAGCCCGGAGCA